>DATJFG010000134.1:0-78174 GCA_035495775.1 Verrucomicrobiia bacterium
CGCCGGGAACCGCGCGGCTGACGCGCATCCACGGCGCGTTCGTCTCCGACCAGGAGATTAAAAAAGTCATCGACTTCATCAGCCGCCAGGCCAAACCGCGCTACCGCCCGGAGGTCTTCGAGGCCAAAAAGGAGATGGAAGTAGCGGCCGCCGGCGAGGACGAGTACGACGAGATGTACGATCAGGCGGTGGAACTCGTCTCGGAGACGCAGCAGGCTTCGATCTCCATGATTCAGAGAAGGCTTCGCGTAGGTTATAATCGCGCCGCTCGTATGATAGAACAAATGGAGCGGGACGGCGTCGTGGGCCCCGCCGACGGAGCGAAACCGCGTGAAGTCTATGCCAGAAAAATCGAGACTTAGAACCCGGAACCTGAGAGTTTTCAGCGCGTCGGCGCTCTTGGCCGCTGCCCTCCTCTTTTTTCCTTCGGCAATTCTGTTAGCCGCCGAAAACGACGAGCAGGTCGTCGATCAGCTGCAGAAAAGCTACGACTCCATCGTCGATTTCACGGCCGATTTCCGCCAGGAGACTGAATTAAAGACGCTGAATAAGACGCTGAAGGCCTGGGGCAAGGTGTCTTACAAACGGCCGGGCAAGATGCTCTGGCGCTTCGAAGAGCCGAAAAGCCAATGGGTGCTGGCGGACGGCAAGAGCCTTTATTTCTACCAGCCGGATCAGAAGCAGGTCCTCAAGACGCCGCTAAAAAACGCTTTCCGCTCGGACGTGCCGCTCACGTTCCTCCTCGGCATCGGCAACTTGAAGCGCGATTTCAAGGCGACTTCCAAAGGCGTCGAAGGCGGCCTTTACGTCGTTCAGCTCGCGCCCAAGGACGGCAAAGGCGTCGATGAGGTGACGCTCGGCGTCGACCGGCAGAACTACCAGATCAACTGGGCGCGCATCCGCGACCCGGCCGGCAATTTAACCACCGTGCACTTCTCGAACATCCGCCGCGGCGTCGGCGTCAACGACTCGGTCTTCCGCGTGCAGATTCCCGCAGGCGCCGACGTGGTCGACGTGGGGGCGCAATAAATCAATGGCCGAGAAGATCAACATCGTAAGCCTCGGCTGCGCGCGGAACCTCGTCGACTCCGAGGTAATGACCGGCGTCCTGCGGCGCGCGGACTATGAGGTGGTCGGCGAGCCGGACAAGGCGGATATCGTTCTCGTCAACACCTGCAGCTTCATCGACGCCGCCAAGGAGGAATCGGTCGACACGATTCTCGCGCTCGCGCGCCTGAAAGAAGAAGGGAGCCTCAAGACGCTCGTCGTCGCGGGCTGCCTGCCGCAGCGCTATGCGGGCGAGCTCGCGCGCGAGCTGCCCGAGGTGGACCTCTTCATCGGCACCGGCGAAGTGCCGAGAATCGCCGATATCTTAAAAGAACGCCGCACGCGGCGCGTCTACGTCGGCATCCCGAGCTATCTCTACGATCATGAGACCCCGCGCGTCCGCTCCACGGGCTCACACACCGCTTTCGTCAAGGTGTCGGAAGGCTGCGATCATAAGTGCGCCTTCTGCATCATTCCCGAGCTCCGCGGACCGCACCGCAGCCGTCCGACCGCTTCGGTCGTCGCTGAGGCGGCCGCGCTTGGGCGCGAAGGCGTCAAGGAGATCAATCTCATCGCGCAGGACCTGACCGCCTACGGACGCGAGCGGTGCGACGGCACTACGCTTTATGGCCTCTTGCGGGGGCTCGACGCCGTGGAAGGCATCGAATGGATCCGGCTTCTCTACGCGTACCCGAACTTTCTCGACGACGCGCTGCTGGATTTCATCCGCGAGAGCCCGAAGATCTGCAAGTACATCGATATCCCCTTCCAGCACGCGAGCCGGCGCATGCTCATGCGGATGCGCCGGGGCAAGAGCGGCAGCGCCGTGCGCGAGGCGATCGCCAAGCTGCGCCGGGCGATCCCCGGCCTTACGCTTCGGACCTCGCTCATCGTCGGCTTTCCGGGCGAGACCGACGACGATTTTCGCGAGCTGCTCGACTTCGTCGAGGAGTCGGAATTCGACCGGCTGGGGGTTTTCAAGTATTCCGTTGAAGACGGCACCCAGGCCGCCGGCATGGACCGCCAGGTCGGGGAGGAGATCAAGGAGGCGCGCTGGCAGGAGGTGATGGACCTGCAGGCGGAAATATCAAGAAAAAAGAATCAGGCCTTGATCGGCATGATCGAGCGCGTTATGATTGACGGGCTCGATTTCGAGCACGGGATGACGCACGGCCGAACTCAAGGCCATGCGCCCGAGGTGGACGGGGCGATTTACATCGCTCATGCGGAGCCGGGGCTCCGGCCGGGCGATTTCGTGAATGTAAAAATAACCGAGGCTTCCGAATACGACCTCACGGGTGAAATCACCAATGCCTAAAACCACAAAAGCGGCGGCGGCTCCCGTCGACGATAAAAAACAACGCCGGGAGTTCCTGAAAAAAGCCGAGGAGACGCTGCGCGAGACGAAGAAGCAGCTTCTGCGAGAGATCCAGGATCGCGTCAGGACCGAGACCGAGGGCAGCAAGGACGAGGGGCGCGATACTTACGATCTCGCGAGCGACGAGCGCGACCGCGAGATCAATTTCATCCTGACAGACCGCGAGCGCGAGAAGCTCCTCGCGATCGACGAGGCACTCCAGCGCATCAAGGACAAATCCTACGGCGTCTGCGAGTGCGGCTGCGACAACTGCGAGGGGGAGATCCGGCTCGGGAGACTGCAAGTCCTCCCCTTCACCCGGCTCTGCGTCCGCTGCCAGGAAGAGACGGAAAAAGAAAGCAAGATGCAGCGGAAGTTCGAGGACGAGCGCAGCTACCGCAAGCTCGCGATCACCGACACCGAAGAAGACATCTTTTAAAGCCACGCCTTTTTTTGGGGGACGAACGTCCTTCAGCCCGAAAGCCGCGCCCCGACATCCCATCTCCACACTCGATTCGCATCGGGCGCGCCGCAGGCTCGCGCGCATCTATAAAGCCGCCATCGCCGCGGCCGACCCGGCGCAAATTCTTAAACGCGGCGTCCGCGTCGGCGCGGGAAAGTTAAGCGTCGAGAGGCCGCGCGGCCGGATCAGCCTGCCGCTCGGGAAAAAAATATATCTCCTCGGTATCGGCAAAGGGGCCGATACCGCGGCGCCGTATTTCTCGCGGGTTTTCGGCGCGCGGCTTAAACGCGGCATCTTCATCGTCCGGGACCGCGTCATGCGTCGCCGCTTGCCCCGCATCGACATCCTTGTCGCCGGGCACCCGCTTCCCGACTCACGCGGAATACGCGCCACGCGCCGGTCGATCGAGATGCTGTCGCAGGCCGGCGCAGCCGACACCCTCGTCGTTTTTCTCATGGGCGGCGCCTCGTCGCTGCTCGTGGGTCCGGCGCCAGGCTTGACGCTCGGCGACAAGCGTCGGACCGCCGCGCTGCTGCTCAAAAGCGGCATGTCGATCGACGAGATGAATACGATTCGAAAGCATCTTTCGTCGGTGAAGGGCGGCGGGCTTTTGCGCGCCGCTCAGCCCGCAAAAGTCATTACCCTCGCCATCTCCGACGTGATCGGCAACGACCCGGCGGTGATCGGCTCTGGGCCCACTTACCCTGATCCGAGCACTTTTAACGATGCTTTAAAGATCATCCGGCGCTACCGCCTCATGCGGCGGCTGCCGACGGCCGTCCGCCGCCGACTCGTGAACGGCGCGCGCGGAAATATTCCGGAGACGATGAAACCGGGAAGCGCGCTTTTAGGCGAAAGCCGGTTCGTTATGCTCGCCGACAACGCCACGGCGCTCGCGGCCGCCAAGGGCGAAGCGGAAGCGCTCGGTTTGCGCTCGGCGATCCTCACATCGACGCTGAGCGGCGACGCGCGCGCCCGCGCGCGCGAGCTCGCCGACAAGCTGAAAGCGCTGGCGAAGAAAAAATCGTCTTCCCCGCGCTGCTTCCTGCTCGGCGGAGAGACGACGGTGAAAGTCAGAGGCGGAGGCACGGGAGGCCGCAATCAAGAGTTCGCGCTCGCAGCGGCCCTCGAGCTGGCAGACTGTCCGGGAATTTATCTATTGACGGCGGCGAGCGACGGAAGCGACGGACCGACTGACGCCGCCGGCGCTTTCGTGGACGGAGCGACGCTCCGGCGCGCGCAGGGTCGGCGGCTTAACGCCGCGCGGGCGCTTCGGCGAAACGATTCTCACGCTTTTTTCTCACGGCTCGGAGATCTCTATCGCCCGGGGCCGACGGGGACCAACGTGTTGGATTTCGTTATCGCGATCGTCGACGGTCGCGGGAGCCAATGAAGCGGGACGGGCAGAGAAACGCGGGCTTTGAATCTTAAAAAAGAAAAAGGCAGGCTCCGGTCGAACCGAAGCCTGCCTAAAGAGTTGGGTCGATTTAAAAGTCTATTCGCCTTTGGCGGGCCTGAACTCCATTTTCGTAACGACCTTTTTATCTCCTTTGGTCACGTACTCAACGTCGGCCGCAGAGCCGAGCCCCACGTCTCCCATCTTAACGGGTTTTTCCTCCAGCTCCGTGACCTTCGTCTTCTGGTCGAAATCCAGCGTGACCAACTTGCCTTCTTTGGTCACTAAAATCATGTAATTTTTTTCGTTATCCAGAAGACCGACATCGCCTTTGGCTTTCTCGGCTTTGGCCTTCTCGCCCTCACCGGCTTTTGCTTCGCCACCCTTCGCCTTTTCGCCTTCACCACCTTTGGCCTTTTCGCCTTCGGCGGATTTCCCCTTTTCGCTTTTGCCTTCCTTCTGATCTTGAGCGATCAAAGGCCTTACGGCGAGAGCCATGACGAACACAAACGCAACGAACAACAGCCAATTCCGCTTCATGGGCAAAATATCCTCCTTTTGCATCGATGCTGTAGCGTACAAATATTCGAGCGACTTAAGTTCCGCAATACCCTATAGGTAGGATTTTCCCATGTCTTACGCGCAGTTAGTAAGACCATAGTCCCAAGAATCGTCGTCTCGGGCAGGGCAAAAATAGAATAAATCTTGGCTTGACCTGAAAATTCAGGTATTTTACGCAACGGTTTCGAAGTAGATATACTTATGGGTCCCATCAAAGTCGTAATTGCCGACGATCACGCCCTGTTCCGCGAAGGATTAAAAAAAATCCTATCCCTCGAGCGCGACGTCCTGGTGGTGGGAGAGGCTTCCCGCGGGGACGATGTGGCAAAAGTAGTCGAGCGCGCGAAACCGGACGTTCTGCTTCTGGATGTCAAGATGCCGCGTGCGGACGTCGTGCAGACGCTGCTGGATGTCCATGAATGCAGCCGGGGAACGAAAGTCGTGATCCTGACGGCGTTCTCCGAGGACGAAAATATCCTCAACGCCGCCAAAGGCGGCGCGACCGGGTACGTCATGAAGGGCGTATCGTCGCCGGCGTTGCTCGAGGCGATCAAAACGGTTCATACCGGCGGCATCTGGATCGACAAGGAAACGCCATCAGCCGAAGCTTTCGAGGAGATCGCGCTGGGCCAGCACGGCAACTCCGCGCCGGAACAGATCTCCGAGCCGCTGAAGAACTTGACCAAGCGGGAGCAGGAGATCCTTCGCCTCGTGGCCGAGGGGTTGACGAATGAGGAGATCGGCAAACGGATCTTTATCAGCGAAAAGACGGTCAAAACCCATCTCACGAATATTTTCGATAAGCTCAAGGTCAATAACCGCTTCAAGGCGGCGCTCCTGATCATGAACCGGCCGGCGGAGGCCGTCCATTCGGCAGGAATCCTAAAGCGAAAAGTCCGGGGCTAAGACATCTCCTGCCGTCGTCGGAACCATGAACCCGCAGGAGCAGTGGCTTCAGCAAAAAGAAAGGATTCTGGCGTGGGTGCGGCTCGGCTTCTCGCTCGCCGCCATCCTTGTCATCCAGCTCAATCCCGAACGGGTCGCGCGTTTCCCCGTTCTCTCGCACGTCTCTTTAATTTCGTTTTTCCTTTATTCCGCCCTGATCCTCATCTTCGTCGGTCGGATGACCGTCCGAGGCCCAGAGGTCTCGCGCCTGGCGCTCATAACCACGTCGCTCGATCTCTTGTGGGTCTCGGTGATCGTCTATTCCACGGGCCCGTCGCCGACGCCGTTTTTCGTTTATTACTTTTTCCCCGTTGTGACGGCGAGTTTTCGCTACGGAATCAGGGGCGGCTTATTGGCCGCGCTTGTCGGCCTTGGCCTTTATGCAATCATCCGATTTTCTCGCCTTTCCGAGAATGTGATGGCGCTCGACATCTTTATCATCCGCGCCATTTATCTCATCGTCCTTGCGTACATCTTCGGCCTTCTTAGTGAATTCGAGCAGCGCCAGAGCCAGAAGCTCGTCGCTTTGTACAAGACCGCGGCTGACGCGGCGGCGCTGGAAGAGAGACGCCGCATCACGCGCGAGCTCCATGACCGTCTGCTGCAGATGCTCGCCACGCTGACCCTGCGCCTCGAGGCGTGCAGGAGGAATCTCGGAGCGGGAGCCGAGGAGACCACTCGGGAGCTTCGCTCGATGGAAGAGATGACCGCCCATTCGATCGTCGAGATCCGCCGGTTCCTTTCCGGCAAAGAGGTCTGCTCGCTCGCGCCGGGAACCCTCATCGAGACACTTAAGGAAGACATGAAATTTTTGCGCGACGGCCTGGGTATCCGGGTCATCCTCGAGAACGATCCCGAGGAGCTCAATCTTCCGCCGGAAACCGAGCGCGAGCTTTATTATGTTGTCCGCGAGGCGCTCATGAATGTCGCGAAGCATTCTCACGCCTCGAAAGCTCTCGTCTGGCTGCGCGCGACGGGACAGCAGATTCGCGGCAGCGTGGAGGATGATGGTATCGGCTTCGAAGCCGCAGACCGCGTTACGAGTGAAACGCTGGGACTCCGCTCGATGGAGGAGAGAATCAGCAACCTCGGCGGACAGCTCGACGTCGAGAGTTCCTCGGGTAAAGGCACCCGTCTTTCTTTCGCGATCCCGCTCGGCGCTTAAAAAACAAAGGCCGTCAGAAGACGGCCTTTGTAAATCGGTTTTCGTTTTTGAGAAGTTCCGATCCGGGCTATTCCCCTTTCGCCGCTTTGAATTCCATCTTGGTGATGATCTTTTTGTCTCCCTTGGTCACGTACTCCACATCGGCGGACGAGCCGAGACCCACATCGCTCATCTTCGCCGGCTTTGCTTCGAGCATGGTCGCCTTGGTCTTCTGATCGAAATCGAGCGTGACGAGCTTCCCTTCTTTCGTCACCAGGATCATGTAATTCTTCTCGGTGTCGAGTAAGCCCACATCGCCTTTCGCCTTCTCGGCTTTGGCCTTGGCTTCGCCCGCTTCGCCTTTGGTCTCTCCTTTAGCCTCGGCCTTTTTCTCACCCTTGGTCTCCGCCTTCGCCTCCGCCTTGGCGGGCGGGGCTTTTTCCGCCGTGGGCGCCGGCTTCGCCGCGCTCGCGGACGGCTGAGCCGTTGATGTTTTAGATTCCTGCTGCGTTGCGCAGGAAGAGAGCGCAAAGATCGTGTAGAGTAACGCCAGGCCGACGACAGAATATAAAGTCTTCATTGATCCTCCCCGCTTTGAATTTTTAAGACCTTCGAACCATCCGCTGGATACGACTTATGGCCTATACTGTAATCGGCGGCTGGTTGTCAAGCCCCGAAACCCCTCGGACTCGACGATATCCGTTATGTTTAGATTGCCGCCCAAAGCAGCCGCAGCCCGACCAACGCGAGGGCCAAGGCGAGGCTCCGGATGATCCAGTCGCCTTGAATACGGCTCGACAGGCGCGCTCCGAGCTGCGCGCCGATCACAACACCGATCGACAGCATGATAGTTCGTCTGATGCCGTGCTGAAACGCTCCCGTGGCGATGTGAGTGACGGTTCCGGTCAGCGCCATGATGGCCAGAATGAAATGCGAGGTCGCCGTCGCTATATGAACTGGAAAGTTCAAAAGCTCGACGAGCGCCGGAACGTGGATAAAGCCGCCGCCGATGCCGAGCAGGCTGGAGACGTAGCCGACACAGAGGCTCATCGCGACGCCGAGGCGCCGATCATAAAAAAATACGTGTTCTGTACCGTCCGCTTCGACGACGCGCCGCTTGAATCCCCCCGAGGCTTCGCTGCTTGAGGCGGTGTGTTGCCCCGGGCGCCAGAACAAAAAGGCCGAGCCGGCAATCATCAAGACGCCGATGATGAGATCAAAAAAGCGCCGCGGGATGTAGGCCGTAGTGAGCGCGCCGAGCACTGCGCCGGGGACGGCGGCGATCGCGAACAAGATTCCGGAATAGTAATCGATGCGCCGGACGCGCGCATAGGCGATCGACCCGGAGAGCGCGTTAAAGAAAACGACCGCGAGCGAGATGCTCGTGATCGTATCGGAAGTGTCCGTCGGATAAAAAAGCAGCAGCAGCGGCACCAGGACAAAGCCGCCGCCTGCGCCGATAAGGGTTCCGTAGGTGCCGATGACAAAACCGACGGGAACGAGCCACCAGTACTGTTCCATTGACCTCCACCCCGACCAAGATTCCGGCCAAAATACACGATCGGACGTTTCTGCGCGACTCCGGCAAGCAGTTTTCTCGCTTGAGCGACGACGGGCTCTCGGTTAAACTGGTCGTTTCCATGCTGGCAAAACGGATCATTCCCTGCCTCGACGTCAACGCCGGGCGCGTCGTTAAAGGAGTCAATTTTGTCGGGCTCCGCGATGCGGGCGATCCCGTCGAGATAGCGCGTATCTACGATCGCGAGGGCGCCGATGAGCTTTGCTTTCTCGACATCACCGCCTCGCACGAGCAGCGCGAGATTATTCTCGACGTCGTCGCGCGCACAGCGGACGAGGTTTTCATGCCGCTCACCGTCGGCGGCGGCATCAACCGCCTGGAGGACATCAAAAAGCTTCTCCGCGCCGGCGCCGACAAGGTCTCGATCAATACCGGCGCAGTCGCGCGCCCCGAGTTCGTCCGCGAGGCGGCCGAGACCTTCGGCAGCCAGTGCATCGTGGTGGCGATCGACGCCAAGCGCAAAGGAAGCGGCTGGGAAGTGTTCACGCATGGGGGAAGAAAACCCACGGGCATCGACGCCTGCGAGTGGAGCGAGCGCATGGCCTCCTACGGCGCCGGCGAGATCCTCCTCACGAGCATGGACCGGGATGGGACTAAAGCCGGCTACGATATCGATCTGACCCGCGCGGTGTCCGAGCGCGTCCCGATCCCGGTGATCGCCTCGGGCGGCGTGGGCAATCTCGAACATATTTTCGAAGGCCTCACAGCCGGGAAGGCCAGCGCCGCGTTGGCGGCCTCGATTTTTCATTACCGCGAATTCACCATCGCCGAATGCAAGCGGTTCCTGTCCGAAAAGGGCATTGTCGTGCGACCCGCGTCCGCATGAGCCCGACGACCTCCGGCGTCACGTCCGCGGATTTAAAAAATCGCCTCGTTCGGATCGTCGGAGAACGAAGCCCATGGTCTGCGCCGGCCCGGCTTTCGGCGGTCGAAAATTATATCGAAAAGGAATTCGCCGCGCTCGGGCTTCGCGTCGAGAGCGATCCGTTCTCCTATCGCGGCGGCCGCTACCGGAATATCATCGCGCGCACGGCGGCGAGGCGCGCTCCGCTGGTCGTTTTAGGCGCGCATTTCGACGCGGTCGAAGGCTCGCCCGGCGCCGACGACAACGCGAGCGGCATCGCGGTTCTGCTGGAGGCGGCGCGTCTCCTCGGTTCCATGAGGCTTAAGTCCGAGGTGCTTTTCTGCGCCTTCAATTTAGAAGAACTCAACATGATCGGCAGCTCTCATCTCGCCAAGCGTCTTAAAGCCGAAGGCGCGAAAATCACCGGCATGGTCTCGCTCGAGATGCTGGGCTATACCGATCGCCGCTCCGGCAGCCAGAAATATCCCGCGGTGCTCAGCTGGTTTTATCCGGATCGGGCGGACTTTATCGGCGTTATCGGAAACTGGCGCTCCGCCGCGCTGCTCCGGAGCTTCGCGACGGCATTGAAAAAGGTGGAAGGCCTGCCGGTTGAGACGCTTTCTGTCTTAGGCAACGGTTTTCTCGTCCCTCAGGTGCGCCTCAGCGATCACGCCCCTTTTTGGGACGCGGGTTATCCCGCGCTGCTTCTGACCGATACCGCGTTTATGCGTAACCCGCACTATCATTTGCCATCCGACACGATCGAGACCTTGGATCTCGACTTCATGGCGAAGGTCTGTCGCGGCGTGGTCAATGCCGTGGCCGGACTTTAACTTCTTCGATATCGCTATGCCGCCTAAGAAAGCGGTCGGCTTGGACTTCGGCACGACGAACAGCGCGCTCGCCGTCGCAGCGCCCGATGGAGCGATCGAGCTCGCGCGGTTCAAGACCGGGGCGTCGTCGACCACGACATTTCGATCGATCCTCTACTTCGATCCCGAGAATACGGATGCCAGTGGCGCGCCGCGGGCGGTCGCCGGCCCGGCGGCGATCGAGGCCTATCTCAGCGCCCGAGCGCACGGCCGGCTCATCCAATCGATGAAATCGTACCTTCCGAGCCGCTTGTTTCGACACACCAATATCCTGAATCAGAATTTCGCGCTGGAAGATTTAATAGCGACGATCGTGAAGGAAATCCGCACGGCCGCCGAAGCGCAATTCGGCGATCTCGGTGCGAGCGCGGTCGTCGGGCGGCCGGTCCACTTTAGCGGAGCGAAAACGAAAGCCGACGACGAATTCGCGCTCGAACGGCTGCGCAAGGCGCTCGAAGCCGCCGGCTTCGAGCGAGTCCTCTTCCAGTTCGAGCCCGTGGCCGCGGCCGTCCAATATCAGACTGCGCTCGATCGCGAGGAGCTGGTGCTGATCGCCGATTTCGGCGGGGGCACGAGCGACTTCTCGCTCGTCCGGCTCGGTTCGCGCGTCCAGGACGGCGGCGGAGCGCGCGCGATCGTCGGGACGGACGGCGTCGGCATCGCGGGCGATACTTTCGACAGCCGGGTCGTCCGCCGCCTGGTCGCGCCGAGGCTGGGGCTCAATTCCCGATACCGGCCGGCCTTCGGCGCGCCGCTGCCGATTCCATCATGGCTCTACGAGCATTTGGAGAAATGGCACTACCTGTCGTTTTTAAAGGCGCCGCGGACCATGGAGCTGCTCGAGGAATTAAAGTTCCAGGCGCTCGAGCCCGACAAAATCGCGGCGCTGATCCACGTCGTGGAGAACGACAGCGGCTATCGGCTTTATCGGTCCGTCGAAAGCGTGAAGTTTGCGCTGACCGATGAGGAGAGCGCTGTCTTTGCTTTTGACGATTCTCCGATTCTCATTCACGAGAATCTATTGCGAAGCGAATTCGAAGGTTGGATTGCCCGCGATATTCAAAGAATCGCCGATTGTGTGGACCGGCTCTTTCGCCGCGCCGGCGTAGCGTTTCAGGACGTCGACAACGTCTTTATGACCGGCGGCACGTCGCTCGTTCCGGCGGTGAAAAGGCTGTTCGAAGAACGATTCGGAGCGGCGCGCATAAAGAGCGGCGAGGAGCTCACGTCGGTGGCGAAGGGGCTTGCCCTTGAAGCCCGGAGCGCGTTTGGCTGAAATCCACCCGCTTTCGCGGGGGATCGAAAAAAGGCGTCTTCACGACTCGCGCTTTGACTTTTTTTCTTACGTAATCGATCGTTACTTCCATGAAGAGCTCTGTGCCCGCGCGCGCAAACCCGCTCTGCACGGTCGCGAGCGCGATGTAGCGCTTGATCGTCGGCGACCAACCCCCGGTCGTCGCCTGCCCCACCTGCTTGCCTCCCGCGTAAACCGGCGTGCCGCCGCGCCAGGCGGCGAACGGCAATTCCGGCGCCAGCCCGACCTCGCGGTAGAGCCGCTCGTAGTCGTGCCAATCGACCTCCAGGCCGACCAGCCCGCGCGCCGGCCCGCCCCGCCGCTCTTCTAAAAGCGCCTTTCGGCCGACGAAATTTTCCTTTTCGAGCGTCACGGTCCAGCCCAGGCCGATCTCGAATGGCGAATACTTTTGCGACGGGATGAGCGCCTTCTCCGTGCTCGTATAATCGACTTCCAGGAGAATGAAGCCCGCCTCGAGCCGCGCGATATCGAGCGCCAGCATCCCCGCCGGCGTGATGCCGTAGGGCTTCCCCGCTTCGATTAAAATATCCCACAGCTCGATCGCGCGCTCGGCCGGAACCCATAATTCATAGCCGAGGTCGCCGGTGTAGCCCGTGCGCGAGAGCACGACGTGGATGCCGCCGCGTTCGAAAGAGATGAAGCGAAAGAATCTGAGGCGATCGACGGCGGGGCCGAAGATCGCTTTGACGATCTCGCGCGAGGTCGGCCCCTGAAGCGCGACCGCGGCGACCTTTTCGGAGACTTCCTCGATCTCGACCTCCATGCCGCCGGCGTTCATCCGTAACCAGCGAAGACCCGGCTCCGCCAAGTGGAAGCGAAAGCGGTTTTCCTCCCAGCGAAAGAAAGTCCCGTCCTGAATGACTTTACCTTCCGTATCGCAGAGGCACGTATACATCGCCTGCCCGCGCGCGCACTTACCGGCGTCGCGCGTCACGACGCGATCGACGAATTTGAGCGCGTCGCGGCCGGCGACGTCATATTTGTAAAGCGGCGAGATGTCGATCAGGGCTGCGGAGTTTCGGATCGCATGATATTCGTGATCGTGCAGCACTTCGTAGGAACTGGCGGCGAGATAGCCGGACCAGACGCGCCAGTTATGGCTTAAGCACAACGCGGAGGTGCGGGGATGAAAAGCGGTTCCGATCGGCATGATTAACAGATAGAGACAGAACAGCAGTGACTTTTCTCCGTCCCTGTCTCTATCATTCGGTTGACTTGTCGATCAAAATTACAAAAAATGGCCGCTTAAGCAAGGAACGTTGATGGCCCATAAATACGACGTCATCGTCATCGGCGCAGGCCACAACGGCCTCACGCACGCGGCGTATCTCGCCAAAGCCGGCAAGAAAGTGCTCGTGCTGGAGCGCCGGCACGTGGTCGGCGGCGCGACGGTAACCGAGGAGATTTTTCCCGGCTTTAAATTTTCGGTCTGCTCCTACGTCGTGAGCCTCTTGCGCCCGGAGGTCATCCGCGATCTCGATCTCGCCGCTCACGGCCTGGAGGTGATCCCGCTCGACTGCACTTTCACGCCGCTTCCCAACGGCGATCATCTCGCGCGCTGGAGCGATCATGACAAGACGCGCCGGGAGCTTCAGCGCCATTCGGCGACCGACGCCGAGGCGTACGATCAGTTCGGCAGGCTCATGCACCGGATGGCGATGGCGGTGAAGCCGATTCTCGGCGTCGTGCCGCCTGACCCGACGACATTCAATCCGCGCGACTTTCCGACATTTCTCAACTTACGCCACGTGCGCAAGAGCGATGTCCTCTACGATCTCACCAAGCTTATGACGATGAGCTCGGCCGATTATCTCGACGAATGGTTCGAGACCGAACCGCTCAAGGCCACGATGTCCGCGAGCGGCATCATCGGGACCTTCTTGGGTCCGCGCTCGCCGGGAACCGCGTACGTTCTCCTGCACCACTATATGGGTGAGATCGACGCGGTGTTCCGTTCGTGGGGCTGGGCGCGCGGCGGCATGGGCAGCGTCGCGGGCGCGCTCGCCAACGCCGCGCGCGCCCACGGCGTGGAGATTCGCACCAAGGCGCCGGTCGCCCATATCATCGTCAAGAACGATCGGGCCGCGGGCGTCGCGCTCGAAAACGGCGAGGAGATCGAAGCCGATGCCGTCAGCTCAGGGGTCGACCCCAAGCGGACATTTTTAAAGCTCATCGACTCGGTCCATCTCGACCCGGAGTTCGTCTTGCAGGTCAACCGCATCCGCATGCGCGGTTCCTCCGGCAAGGTCAACCTCGCGCTCGACGCGCTGCCTAACTTTACCTGCATACCGGGCGAAGGGCCGCACCTTCGCGGCGCGATCTCGATCAGCCCGTCAATCGATTATCTGGAGCGGGCCTATGACGACGCCAAGTACGGGCGCTTCTCGCGCCGGCCGTATCTCGATGTCGTCATCCCCTCGACGATCGACCCGACGATGGCGCCGCCGGGAAAACACGTGATGTCGATCTTCGTTCAATATGCGCCTTACCATTTGAAGGAAGGCAGCTGGCCGGACCTCCGGGAAAAATTCGGCGATACCGTCATCGATACGCTCGCCGAGTACGCGCCGAATCTTAAAGACATCATCCTCCACCGCCAGGTCGTGACGCCCTGGGACTTGGAGCAGGAGTTCGGCCTCACCGAAGGCAATATCTTTCACGGCGAGCTCGCGCTCGATCAGCTTTTTTTCATGCGGCCGCTCGCCGGCTGGGCGCGCTATCGAACGCCCATCGCCGGCCTCTATCTCTGCGGCGCCGGCACCCATCCCGGCGGCGGCGTCATGGGGGCTTCGGGACGTCTCGCGGCGCTCGAGCTCTTAAGAGACTCCAAAAAACACCGGTAAAATACTCCGGTATATCCCTGATTGTAATTTCCGCCTCGGCCGCCACAATCGATATTGCGGCCATGTGCGGCATTGTCGGCATATTCGAGATTCGCGAGCCCTCGCCGGTACTTCGCGATCAGGCGCTCAAAATGGCCGGCCGCGTCCGCCACCGCGGCCCGGACTGGAGCGGCGTTTATGCCGGCGAGGGTGCCATCATCGCGCACGAGCGCCTCTCGATCGTCGACGTCGAGCATGGCGCGCAGCCGCTCATCGACGGGGACACCGGCGCGGTCCTCGGCGTCAACGGCGAAATTTATAACCACATCGCGCTCAGAAAACATCTCAAGCGAAAGCATTCCTGGCGTACAAAATCCGATTGCGAGGTCATTCTTTATCTCTACGACGAGTACGGGCCGGATTTTTTAAACCTCCTCAACGGCATCTTCGCGTTCGTTCTTTACGACAAGCGGAAGAACGATTACTTTATCGCGCGCGATCACATCGGCATCTGCCCGCTCTACATCGGCTGGAGCGCGAACGGGACCGCGTACGCCGCCAGCGAGATGAAAGCGCTGGTGGACGTTTGCGAGCGCATCGAAGAATTCCCGCCCGGACATTACTATCTCGGCAGCGAGAAGAAATTCGTGCGCTGGTATCGGCCCGCCTGGCAGGAAAAGCTTCCCGACGAGAAGGTCTCGCCTAAAAAACTTCGCGCCGGCTTGATGAAGGCGGTCAGGCGCCAGCTCATGTCGGATGTCCCCTACGGCGTGCTCATCTCCGGCGGGCTCGACTCCTCGCTGATCGCGGCGATCGCGGCGAAATACAGAAAAAAACGCATCGAATCGGCCGGCCGGGAGGAAGCGTGGTGGCCGCGTCTCCATTCCTTCTCGGTCGGCCTTAAGGAATCGCCGGATTTAAAATACGCGCGCAAGGTCGCGCGCGCCATCGGCACGGTGCATCACGAGACGATCTTCACCGTCCAGGAGGGTCTCGACGCGCTCGAGAACGTGATTTATCATCTGGAGACCTTCGACGTGACGACGGTGCGCGCCGCGACGCCGATGTATCTCATGGCGCGAAAGATCAAATCGATGGGCATCAAGATGGTCCTCTCCGGCGAGGGGGCCGACGAGGTCTTCGGCGGCTATCTCTATTTTCACATGGCGCCGAGCGCGCAGGAATTCCACGAGGAGACGGTGCGGAAGCTCGCCGCGCTCAGCAAGTACGACTGCCTGCGCGCCAACAAAGCGACCGCGGCGTGGGGGCTGGAGACGCGCGTGCCGTTCCTCGACAAGGAATTCCTCGACTATGCGATGAGCATCGACCCGCGCGATAAGATGTGCCCCGGAAACACGATCGAGAAAGGGGTGCTGAGAAAGGCCTTTACGGGCTTTCTGCCGAAAGAGATCCTCTGGCGGCAGAAAGAGCAATTCTCAGACGGCGTCGGCTACAGCTGGATCGATCAATTGAAAAAGCGCGTCGACGAAACGGTCTCCGACGACATGATGGCGGCGGCGGCGGACAGGTTTCCGACGCAAACGCCGACTTCGAAAGAAAGTTATTATTACCGCGAGATTTTCGACCGCCACTTTCCCAATCCGACCGCTGCGCTGACCGTTCCGGTCGGCCCGTCGATCGCCTGCTCGACGCCGACGGCGTTTCGCTGGAGCGCGGAGTTCGCGAAGATGAACGACCCTTCGGGACGCGCCGTCAAGAGCGTCCACAAGAGCGGCGTCGAGAGCGTCTGAACCGCTCAGAGATAATCTTTTTTCTTAAAATAGAAGTAGAGCGCGCCGCAGATCGCCGCCATCAGCGCGAGCGAGAAGGGATAGCCGTATTTCCACTTGAGCTCCGGCATTTGCTCGAAATTCATGCCGTAAATGCCGGCGACCGCGGCGATCGATACGAGAATCGTGCCCCACGCCGTGAGCTTCTTCATCGTCACGTTGAGCTGATTCGACATCGACGATAGATGGACCTCCATCGCGCCCGCGAGGATGTCGCGGAGCCCGTCGAGCTCCTCCGAGATATGAATCAAATGATCGTAGACATCCCGAAAATAAACCGTGTTCTCCTTGCGAACGAGGTGAAAATCGTGGCGCGTGAGCTGATTGAACACCTCCCGCTGCGGCCCAACCGCGCGGCGCACGTGGATCAGCGAGCGCTTGAAGGCGAGCAGCCGGTTTAAGTCTTCGGTATTGGTGTTCTCGATCAGCCGGTCCTCCAGATTGTCGATCTCCTCCTCCAGAGCATCGATCAGCGGGAAGTAGCCGTCGACGATCATATCGACGATCGTGTAAAGCAAAAAATCGGCGCCTTGCGCCAGCCCCACATCGATCCGCTCGCCGAAATTCGGATTGTCGGTGAGCCCCGGAATGGGACCGTAGTGGCACATCAATACCCAATTCCGCCCGAGGACGAGATCGACTTCGATCGGCTCGACCTCCCAGCCGTCTTTCTTCGCGAGGGCATGGATCGCGAGGTAGACGTAATTTTCGTAGGCGTCGATCTTCGGTCGCTGGTTCTGGTGGACGATGTCTTCGAGCGTCAAGTGGTGGAGGTGAAGATTGGTGCGCAGGAAGTCGAGCTCTTCTTCGCTCGCGGTGTCGATCTCCATATAGAGCGTGACATCGCCCCTTTCGATGAGCGTGTGCACGTCGGCGAAAGGCACATTTTCCGGTTGTCCCCGCGCTCCCTTGTGGCGAACGGTAAACATCCGGTCTATCTACCACAAAGGCGGTGACGCCGAAAAGCAAAAATTGATCGGAGCGGTGCGGATGAACGAATCGGAGCTCGGACTCAGTGATGCAGGCTTTCCAGATAACGCTCGGCGTCGATGGCCGCCATGCAGCCGGTGCCGGCGGCGGTGATCGCCTGTCGATAGACGCGGTCCTGCACGTCGCCGCAGGCGAACACGCCGGGAACATTGGTCTTCGTTCCATCGCGTGTCACGAGGTAGCCGAACTCGTCCATGTCAAGCTGGCCTTTGAAGAGTTTGGTGTTGGGCTCATGGCCGATGGCGATGAAAACGCCGTCGGTCTTGTAGTCCTGAATCTTTCCCGTCTTGACGTTCTTTAGCTTCACGCCGACGACGCCGCCGTTCTTGGGATCGCCGATAATCTCATCGATCACCGTGTCCCATACAAAAGCGATCTTGGGATTTTTCTCGGCGCGGTCCTGCATGATCTTCGACGCGCGGAGCTCGCCTCGCCGGTGAACGACGTCGACTTTGTTTGCGAATTTGGTGAGAAACAGCGCCTCCTCCATCGCCGTATCGCCGCCGCCCACGACGACGACCTCTTTGTCTTTGAAGAAAAAGCCGTCGCACGTGGCGCAGGCCGAGACGCCGTAGCCCATGAGGAGCTTCTCCGACGGGATACCGAGCAGCTTGGCGGTAGCGCCGGTCGCGACGATGAGCGCCTCGCAGGTGTAGAGATCTTTTCCGGCGGTCACCTCGAACGGCTGTTTTTTCAAGTCGACCGACGTGACGTCGCCGAAGACCATTTTCGTCCCGAAGCGCTCCGCCTGTTTTTTGAACTCCTCCATCAGCTCCGGACCCAGGATGCCTTTGGGAAAGCCGGGATAATTCTCCACGTCGGTCGTGATCGTCAGCTGCCCTCCGGGCTGCGATCCCTCGATCACGACGGGCTCCAAGTTGGCGCGCGCGGCGTAAATCGCGGCGGTGAGGCCCGCCGCGCCCGAGCCCAGGATGAGCACGCGATGATGGCTTTTTTTATCCATTGATTTTATGTAGCATAAAGCCGATTTCCCCGAAAGCGAACGAAATGGCCAAGCTCTCGCATCTGGACGCCGAAGGCAAAGCGCGCATGGTCGACGTCACCGCCAAAGACGTGACCGAGCGCATCGCCACCGCTCGCGGCGCGGTCTCGATGCGCGCGGAAACGCTCGAGCTGATCGTCGAGAAGAAAGTCGAAAAAGGCGATGTGTTTTCCGTCGCGCGCGTCGCCGGCATCATGGCGGCGAAAAAGACCTCCGAGCTGATCCCGATGTGCCATCCGTTGAACCTCACGTCGATCTCGATCGATTTGACGCCGGAGAAAAATCCGCCGCGCGTCGAGATCGAGGCGACCGTGCGGGTGAGCGGCAAGACCGGCGTCGAGATGGAGGCGATGACGGCGGCGGCCGTCGCGGGGCTCACCATCTACGATATGTGCAAAGCGGTCGACCGCGAGATGACTCTGGGCGGGATTCGCCTGGTTAAAAAAAGCGGCGGCAAGAGCGGCACGTTCGCCAGGAAAGAATAGGCTTTAGTCGGTAGGCCGAAATAACCATCTGTTCTTACAGCCTACCGCCTGCAAAATCCCGCCGGGGCCCAGATTGCTGCACATTTATTTGAAGAAAGGCCGCGAGCGGCCCATCCTCGCCGGCCATCCGTGGATCTTTTCCGGCGCGATAGAGAAATCCGAAGCGGATTCGGCGGCGGATTCCGTGGCCGAGGTGCTGGATTTTCACGGCCGCTTCCTTGCGCGGGGACTTTATAATCCCAAATCGCAGATTCGCGTCCGCGTTCTCACCTGGGAGAAGGATGCGATCGACGCCGCTTTCTTCTCGCGCCGCATCGCCGCCGCTGTCGCTTTGCGCGAGCGCCTCGTCGCGCCGTTTACCAACGCCTACCGCGTCATCAATGGAGAAGGCGACTTCCTTCCCGGATTGATCGTGGATCGCTACGGCGATTATCTCGTCTGTGAATTCTTCACCGCGGGAATCGACGCGCTTAAATCTCACGTCATCGAGGCGCTCGCCGCGGAGCTAAAGCCAAAGGGCGTCTACGAGCGGAGCGAAGGCGGCGTGCGCGATGAAGAAGGGCTCGCCCCTTCAGTGGGCGTCGTTTACGGCGATGAGCCGCCAGACCTTATCGAGATCGAAGAGAACGCGCATCGGTTCTTGGTCGATATACGAACGGGCCAGAAGACCGGGTTTTTCCTCGATCAAAGAGATAACCGCGCGCTCATCGCATCGCTCGCGCCGGAAATGACGATCCTCAACTGCTTCGCCTACACCGGCGGTTTCTCGGTCTACGCGTTGAAGGCGGGCGCCAAGCGCGTGATCTCGCTCGATTCGTCGCGCCCGGCGCTCGATCTGGCCAGGCGCAATCTCGAGCTAAACGGACTCACCGTCGAGGAAAGCGATCTCATCCGCGGCGACGCGTTCTCGTACTTGAAGAACTTCAACCAGAAAATCGACCTCCTCGTCCTCGACCCGCCTTCGCTCGCGCATCGGCGCGGCGACGTCGAGGCCGCGGCCGGCGGCTACAAGTTTTTAAATCTTCACGGCCTCAAACTGCTGCCGCGCGGCGGCCTGCTTCTCACGTTCTGCTGCTCGCAGCACGTCGCGGTCGATCTCTTCCAGAAGATCGTCTTCGGCGCGGCCGTCGACGCGCGGCGCAAAGTTCAACTGCTGAAGCGTCTCGGCCCCGCGCCCGATCATCCGGTGAGCCTGCATCATCCCGAAGGCGAATATCTGAAAGGGCTCTTTCTCAGAGTCCTGGAGTAAAAACCGCGGCCGTGATAAAGGGCCACGTCATGGCGGAAAACTACCAGCCGATCAAAGACTGGCCCGAGGAGGACCGGCCGCGCGAAAAGTTGCTCGCGCGCGGCGCGGAGAGCCTGACCGAGGCGGAGCTCGTGGCGATACTCCTCCGCACGGGAAACGCGGGCGTGAGCGCGCTCGATTGCGCGCGGATGCTGCTTAAACGATTCGATGGCCTCAAAGGCCTCGACGGCGCGCCGGCGGGAGAGATCGCCGCGATCAAGGGCATCGGCCCGGCGAAAAGCGCGCAGGTGAAAGCGGCGCTTGAGCTCGGCCGGCGCTTGGCGCGACAGAAATGGGACGCCGGGCGCGCGCTCAAATCCTCCGAAGACGTCTACCGCGATTTCTCCGAGCGGCTCGCGAAAGAGAAGCGCGAGATGTTCTACGTCGTGCTGCTCACGAACAAGAACAAAAAGATCCGCGAGGTGAAAATCTCCGAAGGCTCGCTCACCGCCTCGCTCGTCCACCCGCGCGAGGTCTTCAATCCGGTCATCCGCGAGTCCGCCGCCGCGGTGATCTTCGTCCACAACCACCCGAGCGGCGACCCGGCCCCGAGCCCCGAGGACATCGACATCACGAAAAGATTAAAACAGGTGGGCGAAGTGATGGGCGTGCGCGTGCTCGATCACATCGTGATCGGCCACGGAAGGTACTACAGCTTCAGCGACAAAGGGATGCTTTAGACTGCCCGCATTCGCGATCTCAACAACCCCAGGGGCACGATCGAGGCGAGCAGTGGAAAGACGCCGATGAATGTGAGCGCCGTCGGGAGTCCATAGGCGTCGGCGATCAGCCCCGCGCTGAGCGGCGCTAAAAAGGAGAGCCCCATGTTGCCGCTGTAGAGAAAGCCGACCGTCGTCCCCGCGAGCTCCGGCGGCGCGACCTCCATCGCGGCCGCGAAAACGACCGGCCTCAGCGCCCAGAGCAGCCCGCCGACGAGCGCGCAGCCGATGCCGAGCGGAATTCCCGGCGTCAGGTGAGGGATCGCCATGATCGCCAATCCCGCCAGCGCCGAGCCGACGACGATCAGCGGAATACGCCCGATGCGGTCCGCCGCCCAGCCCGAGAAAGTCGGCGAGATGCCGGCGAAGAAAAAAACCGTCGAGATGTAAAAGCCCATCGTCGCCACGGGAAGCTTCAAATAAATCGTCATATAAAGCGGCAAAAAGACCGTCGTCGCGCTTTGCCCGAGCGTGCGAAAGATCGAGACGAAGAGCATCGCGAGCACGGCGCGGTTTTTAACCACGTCGTGCCAGAACGATCCCTTGGCCCGCGCGCCATGCTCCGCGGCGGCGTGCTTTCGCTCGGGGAAAAACAGCGCGTAAGAGATGCCTACCACCAGGCCCGGCAGCGCCCAGATCTGCAGCGTCGTGCGCCAGTCGGTCAGCGTCAGCAGCGCGCCGATCGTGAGCGGCGCGATAATCTCGCCCAAATTGGCCGCGCTGTCATGAATGCCGAGCGCGAAGGCGCGCCGCTCGCGGTACGCCGACGAGAGGATCGCGATCGACTGCGGGTGGAAGCCGCCGGTGCCGAGCCCGCTGACGCCCATGAAGACGAGCAGCGGCCAGTAGCTCGGCGCAAAACTCATGAGCAGACTGCCGAGCCCCAAAAACGCGAGGCAGAATCCCAAAACCGTGCTCCGCCGCCTGGTCGCGTCCGCCAAAAGCCCGGACGGCAGATTGGTGAGGCCCGCGACGAAGTAGCGCGTGGAGACGAGGAGGCCCGCCTGCGCCATGCTGAAGCCCATCGACGCGGCGATCACGGGCAGCGCGACGGTGACGATGCCGATATAGACGTGTTCGGTCATGTGCGCGACCGAGGTCGCGGCGAGCCGCGTCCATCCCGGCGCGCGCAAAGTTATACCGGCAGCTTGAGTTTGCGTTTGTTCCATAATGTTTTTACGCGGCGGAGGCCGCCAGCAACCCCCGCGCTCTCAACGCCGGCAAAAGCTCGGCGAGCGAGTGGATCGTGATCGAGGGTTTCGCCGCGGCGAGCGTCTTCTCGTCGCTGTAAGAAGCTTCCGTCGAAAGAGCGACGGTCAAGACCTCGAGCTCTTTCCCCACGACTTTGAGATGCGCGAGATTATTGCCGGCGCGGACGTAGGTCACCGTGCCGGTGACGAGCACGACGCGGAGGAATTTATCCTGCCGCCGGCGAAACAGATGATATATCCCCTGCTCTTTGCGGAAGTAGGTCTCTTCGCGGTCGATGATCTCCGCGAAATATTTTCCAAGACCCCGCTGCTCCATCGCCTCGTGCTTGAAGCGCCGGCCGCCGGTCGTTATGAGCACGTTCAAAAGCCCCGCGCTCTGAGACTCGCGGAGCGAATCTTCGATGCCGGGAATAAGATCGGGCTGCGTCGTATCGAAATGATGC
The DNA here is from genome assembly GCA_035495775.1 of Verrucomicrobiia bacterium. Classification (GTDB taxonomy): domain Bacteria; phylum Desulfobacterota; class Binatia; order UBA9968; family UBA9968; genus JAJPJQ01. The sequence goes on from DATJFG010000134.1 coordinate 22,275, forward strand.
TTCGCGGCGATTTCCATCGCGTGGTCCCTGATCTCCTGGCGCCTGGCTTCGTTGAATACGATCGAGGGGTCTTGGCGATATTCGTCGTCGAAGACGAGCGGAATCAAAAATAGATCGAACGGCCCGTCGGCCACCTTGCGCAGATCTTCGAAGCTAAGCTTCGGCTTTTTGTAGCGCGGGAGGATCTCGTTGGCTATGACGTGGACGCGCCGGATGTCGCTCTCGACAGTGTCGGACATCGTGCGGGCCAGAACCGTTGTCGGCATGCTCATAAGCATCCTCCTTTCCGCGCTTTAAGAATCATAGCACATCCATCTCGTCAGCTGATCCCCACCAGCCGCTTGATGTTGCCGGCCATGATGAGACGCAGGTCTTCCATCTTGAGCTTTAAATGGCGCTGCGCGTGCTTGACGATCTTTTCAATCTCCCATTCCATCGGATTGAACGGGTGATCCGAGCCGTAGAGCACCCGCTCGGGACCGGCCCAGGCAATCGACTCGCAGAAAAACGGCAGCCAGCCGACGCCGGAGCTGTCCATATGAACGTTGTCGTGCTTCTTGGCGATTTGGACGACCTGCCTCACGCCCTCGACGAGCCCCGAATGACCGAAGATCATCTTGAGCTTCGGGAAATCGCGCGCGATCTCGCCGAGACGCGCGGGGCTCGCGTTTTCGCCGAGCCCGCAGTGAATCAGCACTGTGAGGTTGTGATGCGCGGCGGCCTCCATCAAAGGATAGACCTTCTCTCGATCGTTCGCCGGGCAGTTCTCGATCAGCGGATGGATCTTGATGCCTTTAAGCCCGAGCTTCACGCCCTCTTCCAAAACCTGCAATGTGTCCTTGACGCCTTGGCCGGGGCTTAAGCGCATGAAGCCATGAATGCGCCCGGGATTTTTTTTCATCGCGTCCGCGATGTAGCGATTGGTCTCGCGGTAGTCCGACGGCTCGCCGATGCCGATCGCGAAGGTCACCACGCCATCGACGCCGGCGTCGTCCATCGACCCCAGCATGTCCTCGGCCATCCATTTCATGATCGGCGGGATCTGATGGATCGCGAGCTTTTTTCTCGCGCCCATGTGCGAATGGGCGTCGATAACTTCGATTTTTTCTCCTTCGACGGTGATCATCCTGCCTCCTAAAAACTTTTCCGAGCGTACCGAATCGCTGATTGCAGGTCAACACGAGGTGAAGTATAGAAGGCGCATGACGCTCATTTTGAATAACGAAGAGATCCAGCAGGCGCTCACGATCAAGGAGAGCCTCGACGCGCTGGAAGAGACCTACCGCGAGCTCGCGCAGAGCCGCGCGGTCAACTGTCCGATCAGCCAGACCTACCTGCCGCACTCGCTGCCGCAGACGAGCTATAGCTTCAAATCGGTCAACGGCGGGGTGAAAAAGCTCGGCGTGCTCGCGCTTCGCATCACCTCCGACATTCTCGGCGAGAGAACGGTCGGCGGTGCGCCGCGGCTCGAAAAGCTGCCGCTCGCCGGCGGCCACCGCTATGTCGGGCTCGTCCAGCTCTTCAGCGTCGAGACCGGCGAGCTCCTGGCGATCATGCCCGACGGATTCATTCAGCAGACGCGCGTCGGCGTGACGAGCGCGCTCGGCGCCAAGGCCATGGCGCGCGAGGACTCGGAGACGCTCGCGCTCATCGGCACGGGCGGCCAGGCGCGCTCGCATTTCCGGTTTTTAACCGCCGTGCGGCCGATCAAGCGGGTGAAAATATACAGCCCGAACCCGGAGCACCGAAAAAAATTCGCCGCCGAGATGGAGACGGAGAACGAGATCCCCACCGAGGCGGTGGAAAGCGCCGAGACCGCCGTCGCCGATGCGGACATCGTCTGCAGCGCGACCAACTCCTCCCGCCCGGTCGTGCGCGCCCAATGGCTCCAGCCGGGGATGCATTATAACTCGATCCGCGAGTTCGAGATGGACGAAACGGCGCTCGAGAAGTGCGACGTCGTCGCGATTCATTCGAAATTCGGCGGCTACCTCCACTGCCAGCCGCCGGGGACCGAGAAGGACCTGCCGGGAGTGCGCCGCGAAAAAGAACGAGATTGGAGCCGCTATCCAGAGATTCAGGACTTGATCGTCGGCAAGGTGAAGGGGCGGACGAGCGATAGCCAGATCACTTTTTTCCTCAACAACGTCGGCGCCGGCGTCCAGTTCGCCGGCATGGGTTTCGCCGCTTACCAAGCCTGCAAGGAAAAAGGTCTCGGCAAGGAAATTCCCGGCGACTGGTTCATGCAAGACATAAAGCCGTAGAGACTCTCCATCGAAAGGTGCCTCACATGCGACGATCCCTGATCGTTCTTTGGCTGATCGGCGTATTCGTTCTCTCCGCCGCGACCGCCGGGTCGGCGGCCGAGCAGGCCGCACCGGCATCGCCCCGGGTGCTATCGCCCTCCTCGATTTCGCTCACTGACGCGCGCGTCATCATCGAGGGCTCGATCGCCTTCGCCCGCGGACAAAATATGCGGATGGCGGTCGTGGTGCTCGACGACGGCGGCTATATCGTCTCGGTCGACCGCATGGACGGGACGTCGTTCAACTCGGTCAATCAGGCGATCGGTAAGGCGTTCACGTCGGTGCTATACCGCCGTCCCAGCGCGGAAATGGCCGAGCTGGCAAAAACCGCGCCCGAGCGATTCTACGGCATCATGAATATGTGGCCGGGAAAGGTCTACATCGTATCCGGCGGCCTGCCGCTCGTCGTCGACGGCAAGCTTGTCGGCGCCGTCGGCATATCGGGTCTACCGAGCGGGGTCGATGAAAAAGCGGCGAAAGCCGGAATCGCCGCGTGGGAGAAACACCGCGAATCGGCGAAGAAGTAGCTTGACCTAACGTTTCAGCTTACCGAAGTCGCTCGCCCACAACTCGCGCATTCGCGCCATCGCTTCATCCGACAAGCCGCCCGCTCCCGAGCATGCGGCGGCGTCGTCGATGTGGGACGTGTTCGAGAAGCCGACGAGCACGGTCGAGACACCTTTCTTCATCAGCCCGAAGCGGATCGCCGCGTGCGTCAGGCGTGTCATGTCTTTGCCGACGAGGAATTTGACTTTTTCCGCGCGCTTAAGATCGAGCGCGTAGTCGGAACCGGGCGACAAGGCTTCCGGGCTGCTCCCGCCTCCGGCTTCGGGATGCGATGTGAGGGCGCCGGCGGCCAGGACTCGAATCACGGCGACCCCCATGCCCTTATCGGCGGCGCGGTCGATGAGAAGGCCGTAGTCGAGCGCGCTGAAGCCTTCCGGTACCGGCTGGCCGGCGCTCGGGTTCAAAAGGTTGTAGTAGGCCTGGACCGAATGAAATTCGCCGCTCGCGATCAGCTCGTGCAGCGCCTCGGGGTCGCCGAGGCCGCTGAAGCCGAAGAACTTGACCTTTCCCTGCGCCCGCATCTCCTTAAAGCCGTCCAGCACTCCGCCGGCTTCGAGGACATCTTCGGGAACGAGGCTGAAGCGCTTTCCGGCCGCGCGCTCCGACGTGACGCGGTTGTGGAGTTGAATCAAATCGACCGATTTTCTTTGCAGCCGCCCGAGCGCCGATTCGACGGCGTGGATCGTGGCGGCTTTGAGATCCGCCGCCGGCTCGAGGCGGATTTTGGTCGAGACGACCGGCTCGGCGCCGAGCGAGTTGAGGATCCTTCCCAGGTTCTCCTCGGATTTTCCGAGGCCGTAGGCGAAGGCGGTATCGAAGTAGTTGATGCCGAGATCGAGCGCCCGTTTGATTGCGCGCAGTTGCTCCTCGTAGGTCGCGCGGACCATGAGCACGGCATTGTTGCCGCAGCCGAAGCCGATCTCGGAGACTTTGAGGCCGGTTTTTCCTAACGTGCGGTAAAGCATGCAGCCCCCTTGTACTCCATAGGGGGCCTTTTGAAAACACCCGGCGACGGTCCGAAGTTAGCTGCCCATCTGCGGCTCTTTGGAGAATTTCATCAGCTCGGGATTCATATAATCCCACGGCTGCGCGCTAGCGGTCCAGATATCCGCCATCGGCTTAAACCAGCTCGGATCGTCCAGGCTTGCCGCCTTGATCGCCATCATGCCGCTGGCCGATGAGTTGTCGGCGAACAGCGGCGAGCCGCAGTCGGGGCAAAAGCCGCGCCGCGCCGTGCGTCCGCTCGCCGCCTTGACGGAGTGATATTTGGCTTCGCCCTTGAGGAGCTTAACGGACGCGGCCGGGACCAAAATGGCCGCCGAGTAGCCGGCGCCGCTCGAGCGCTGGCAGTCGCGGCAGTGGCAGTTTCCCATCACGATCGGTTCGGCGGAACATTCGTAGCGGATCGCGCCGCAGGCGCAGCCGCCGGAAAAAGGTGCGGGCATAAATTTCTCCTTCGGATTTATTCTTCGTACTCTCGGAAAAAAGCGTTCGGTGTTTTCTTACTTCTGTTGGCGTGACAATGACTCGTCATTTCCTTTCGCCGCGCCGCCTCGATCCATGCCGCCCACGAGGCGGGTGAAATAGGCCGGCACCTTGGCTTCGAAAGCGACCTGTTTCCCGCTGAAGGGATGCTGAAAGGAAAGCGACAGGGCATGAAGGGCCATGCGGGCGTGGCTGCCGTCCTCTTTGCCATACTTTGGATCGCCCACGACCGCATGCCCGATGCCGGCGAGATGGACGCGTATCTGGTGCTTTCGCCCCGTCAACAGGCGGACTTCGAGAAGACTAAACCCCATCGCCCGCTTCAGTACTTTGTAAGCGGTCTGCGAAAGCTTTCCGATTCTCGAGTCGGAAGTGGAATAGACGAAGTGCGCTTTGTTCTCAGCCAGAAGCGTCGTAATCGTCCCGGCTTCCCGATCGCACGCGCCGTGCACCACGGCGAGATATCTCTTCTCGGTCGTTTTCCATTGATTCTGCAGGGAGAGCTTGGCCTCGATGGATTTGGCGAAGACGAGTATGCCGGAGGTTTCCCGATCGAGGCGGTGCACGATGAAAATCCGGTTCGGCGACTTGCTGTAGCCCTTACGGACGTAGTCGGTCAGGATGTAGTAAGCCGTTCGCGTCTTTTCCCTATCGGTCGCGATCGTGAGGAGACCCGCCGGTTTATCCACCACGAGGATGTCCCTGTCTTCGTAAAGTATCGAGAGCCCTCGCGGCAAGAGCTTCCCGCCCGGTCGGACATGTTTATGCATAGTCGTTAAACCAGCCGAGCGCCCTGCTCCATCAGCAGTTGCTTTAACAGCGACCGGTGGCAGCGCGATTCAGCCTCGCAGTAACAGCCGATGGAAAAATTCATCTGCTGAGACATCGTCGCGAGCAGCGAAAGCAGGCGCGCGGCGGACGGTTTCCTCATTTCCGCACGGTAGCGCCGCGCATAGCTCGCCCAGCGCTTCGGCGTAAACGGCTGCGAGAGCGCGTATTTCACGAGCGGCGCGCTCGGCGCCAGCTCCGGCAGCCAGAGGTCGAAGTAATCGAGCTTCGAATAATCTTTTTTCTTCACGCCTCTCGGCGGCCGGCGCACCGTGCCGATGCGCAGACCTTCGTTGGAACGGCGCGGAGTGCCTAAGCGGACGACGCAGAGGGGCATGAGTTTATTCCTTGAACTGTGCCAGCTTCGGCCCGACCGCCATTCCCGAGAGCGATTATTTTTTCGTAGTGCATAGTGCGTCCGGCAAAGATCTTATCTGGTGAGAATTTTTGTAACAAGCGCGTGCTTTCCAACCCCGTTGACAAAGCGGACCCACTACGATAGGAAAGTATGCATCGGTTTGCGCGACTGGCGTACGTGGAATTGACCACGAGGGAGTGCAAAACGCTAAGTAGGCCGAACGCCTGGGTCTCTTAACCCTGAGAGTCCAGGCTTTTTTATTGCCTGGTAGTTGCATCGGCTCCCGCTGACAGCTAAAGGGCTTTAAAATGATTAAACAATATCTCCTCGCCCCCGGCCCCACACCGATCCCCAACGAAGTAGCTCTCGCGATGGCGGAGACGATGATTCATCATCGCACGCCGCAGTTCAATAAAATATTTCTTGAGGCGCGCGACGGGCTGCGCGAGCTCTTCGGGACGAAAAATGACGTGATCGTGCTCGCTTCGTCGGGCACCGGCGCGATGGAAGCGGCGGTAACGAACCTCTTCTCGCCCGGCGAAAAGGTCCTCGTCGTCAACGGTGGCAAGTTCGGCGAGCGCTGGCTCGAGATCAGCAAGACGTTCGGGCTCGATCCGGTCGATCTCAAGGTCGAATGGGGCAAGCCCGTCGCCGTCGAGGCGATCGAGGAGAAGCTCAAGGAGCATCGCGACATTCAGGCGATCATGGTGCAGGCGAGCGAGACTTCGACGACCACCTGGCATCCCGTGGAGAAAATCGCGCGGCTCACGAAGAACGACGGGCCGCTCTTGATCGTCGACGGCGTCACCGCGGTCGGCGTTAAAAAAGTGCCGATGGATGAATGGGGCGTCGATGCGCTCGTCACGGGCTCGCAGAAGGCGCTCATGCTGCCGCCGGGCCTGGGCCTGATCGCGCTCAGCGACCGCGCGTGGGCGCGGACCGCGAAGGCCAAGCTTCCGCGCTTCTATTTCAATTTGAACCTGGAGAAAAAAAACCAGCAAAAAGGCAGCGGAGCTTTTACGCCCGCCGTATCCCTCATCTTCGGGCTTCGCGCCTCGCTCGAATTGATGCGCAAGGAAGGTCTCGACCGCGTCTATGCGCGGCACGAGCGCATGGCGCGCGCGACGCGCGCCGCGGCGAAGGCGCTGGGGATGAAGCTCCTCGCGCCGGAGAGTCCGAGCCCCGCGGCGACCGGCATCTGGACGCCGCCCGGCATGAACGCCGACCAGCTTTTGGATTTTTTCCGCGACAAGATGCAGATCACATTCGCCGAGGGGCAGGACCAGCTCCGCGGCAAGGCGATCCGCATCGCGCATGTCGGCTATCTCGGCGCTTTCGACGTCGTGACGGCGATCGCGGCATTGGAAATGGGCTTAAGGAAGTTCGGCGCCGAGGTGAAATTCGGCCAAGGCGTCGCCGCCGCCGAGGAAATTTTGATGGAGACGCTTAACTGAATCGCTTTGTCCGCTTAGCGATTTAAAACCTGAAAATTATCTATGGCCGAACAAACGAAAATCCTCGTCACCGACCCGCTCGCGCCGCAGGGCATGGAAGTCTTTCAGCGCACGCCTGGCTTCGTCGTCGATCTTCGCGTCGGCATCAAGCCGCCGGAGATCAAACAGATCATCAAGGACTACCACGGCTGGGTGCTTCGCAGCGGCACGAAGGTGACCGAAGACATCCTGGCGACCGCGGATAACCTCAAGGTCATCGGCCGCGCCGGCATCGGCGTCGAGAATATCGACGTCGCCGCGGCGAGCAAGCGCGGCATCGTCGTCATGAATACGCCCGGCGGCAACAACGTCACGACCGGCGAGCACACCATTTCCCTCATGCTCTCGCTCGCGCGCCACATCCCGCAGGCCGTCGCTTCGCTCAAAGCGGGCAAGTGGACGCGCGAGAAGTTCACCGGCGTCGAGCTCTGCAACAAAACGCTCGGCATCATCGGGCTCGGAAACGTGGGCCGCATCGTCGCCGAGCGCGCGATCGGGCTCAGAATGAAAGTCCTCGGCTACGATCCCTTCGTTCAGCCGGAGAGCGCGGCGCGCATGGGCGTCGAGATGGCGACGCTCGACGAAATTTATGCGCGCGCCGATTTCATCACCGTCCACGTGCCGCTCACGGCCGAGACCCGCAGCCTGATCGATAAGAAGGCCTTCGCAAAGATGAAAAAGGGCGTGCGCATCATCAACTGCGCGCGCGGCGGCATCGTCGACGAAGCCGACCTCGCCGAGGCGATCCGCGAGGGAAAAGTCGCGGGAGCGGCGCTCGACGTCTATGTGGACGAGCCGCCCTCGCCCGACCATCCGCTCGTCAAGCTGGATCAGGTGATCACGACGCCGCATTTGGGCGCCTCGACCGACGAGGCGCAGATCAACGTCGCCATCGCCGTCGCGGAGCAGATGGTCGACTTTCTCACCCGCGGGGTGATCCGCTACGCCGTCAACATGCCCTCGGTGAGCCCCGAGGTGTTGAATACGCTCCGTCCTTATCTCACGCTCGCGGAAAAGCTCGGGAGCCTCCAGGTGCAGCTGCTCTCGATGCAGCTGCCGAAGGAAGTGCAGATCGAATACTCCGGCGATGTGACGCAGTACGACATCGCGCCGCTGACCCTCGCCGTGCTCAAAGGCATTCTAACGCCGGTCATGGAATCGAGCGTCAACTACGTCAACGCGCCGCTCGTCGCGCGCGACCGCGGCATCAAAGTCGTCGAGTCGAAGAGCAGCCGCGCGGGAGATTTCGCGAGCTCGATCAGCGTGCGGGTCAAGACGAAAGACCGCACGCTGGAGGTCGCCGGGGCGGTCTTCGGCGCGAAGAATCCGCGCATCGTCAAGATCGACGGCTTCTATCTCGAGGCGGTGCCTGAAGGATATATCCTCATCCTGCACAACCGCGACGTGCCCGGCGTCGTCGGCGCGGTCGGCACGCTCCTCGGCGAGAAGGGCATCAACATCGCCGGCATGGAGCTCGGGCGCGAAAAAGTCGGCGGCATGGCGATCTCCTGCATCCACATCGACGACGCCGCGCCCAAGGAGACGATGGACGCGCTAAGGAGCCTGCCGCAGGTCGTCACGGCGGAGCTGGTGAAATTGTGATTGGACGATCGGCTCCGGAGTTTGCTCAGAACTGACGAAAGTCATTCCAATGGCCAACGTCGCTGTCATCGGCGCCCAGTGGGGAGACGAGGGGAAAGGCAAGATCGTCGATCTCTTCACGCGCGACGCCGACATCGTCGTCCGCTTCCAGGGCGGCAACAACGCCGGGCATACGCTCGTCGTCGACGGCGTCAAGACGGTGCTCCATCTCGTCCCTTCCGGAGCGCTGCATAAAAACAAGCTATGCGTGATCGGCAACGGCGTCGTCGTCGATCCGGAAGTCCTGCTCGAAGAGATCGGCGCGCTCCGCGCCAAGGGCCACTTGATGAACGATTCGCTCTTGAAGCTCAGCGAAGAGGCCCATCTCATCATGCCGTATCACAAGGCGATCGACCTCGCGCGCGAGCGGCTCCGCGGCAAGGGAAAGATCGGCACGACCGGGCGCGGCATCGGTCCGGCGTACGAAGACAAGGTCGCCCGCACGGGCATCCGCTTCGTCGATTTGCTCGACGGCAGCACGTTCCGCGACAAGCTCAAGCGCAATATCGAAGAGAAAAACATCTATTTGAAGGCGATCCTCAAGGAGAAGACGCTCGATTACGGCGCGATCTACGAAAGCTACTGCGGCTATCGCGAGGATCTGGCAAAATACGTGGCGAATACCGGCGTACTGCTCGACCGCGAGATGAAAGCCGGGAAAAAGATTCTCTTCGAGGGGGCGCAGGGGACGCTCCTCGACGTCGATCACGGGACCTATCCCTATGTGACATCGTCCAACACCGTGATCGGCGGGGTCTGCACAGGAGCGGGCGTCGGGCCGCGAAACATCAACGAGATCATCGGCCTTTCGAAAGCCTACACCACGCGCGTGGGGAGCGGCCCGTTTCCCACCGAGCTCAAAGATGCGATCGGTGAGCGGCTCATGCAAGACGGCGGCGAGTACGGCGCGACGACCGGGCGGCCGCGCCGCTGCGGCTGGTTCGACGCCGTCGGCGTGCGCCATGCGGTGAGGATCAACGGACTCACGGGAATCGCGCTCACCAAGCTCGACGTGCTCACCGGCTTTAAGAAAATTAAAGTCTGCACGGCCTACAAGAGCGCCGGCGAGATCTATTCGGATTTTCCCGCGAGCGTCAAAGTGCTCAAGAACGCCGAGCCTGTTTGGGAAGAGATGGAAGGATGGGACGAGCCGCTGACGAGCGCGAGGAAATTAGCCGACCTGCCGAGCAACGCCCGGCGCTACGTCCACCGGCTTGAAGAGATCGTCGGCGCCGAGATGATCCTCGTCTCGGTCGGCCCCGGCCGCGAAGAGACGATCGTCCTGAGAAATCCGTTCAATTCTTAACCGCGAAACTTCACGCGGGGCCAAGAAACAAGCATAACGAGGCGCGAGCGCCGAGCCGACTGAGGCGTACTCTTCTCGTACGCCGCAAGGAAGGCGAGGTGCGAGGAAACGAAGTTAGGCGAAGTTTATTGGCCCGGCGCTATCTGAGCTTGAAGATGCTGTTATAGAGGCTCACCGTCTCGTCGAAGTTCTTGTACCCTTCCGGGCTTTCAATCACGTACTTGAAGCCGCGGAACAGGCGCGCCGGATCGGGCTCGACGTCGGTGCGCACGGGAATGCGCTGAAAGCCCCGCAAAAGCTCGCCGCCGTCTTTCGAAAGCAGGAAGTCGAGGAAGAGCCGCGCGGCGTTCGGATGCGGCGCCTTGGCGGAGAGCAGCGCCGGGTTGACCTGGATGACGACGGGCTCGAGCGGCACCCAGTCGATCGGCGCTTTTCGCTGCGTCATCCGCTCGATCGTCTGGTTATACGCGAGGAGCAGCGGGTATTCGCCCGCGAGCGTCAGCTGCACGCGCTCGGTGTTGCCGCGCCTGGGCACCGGGTCCATCGCCGCGAGCCGCTTGAAATAGTTGACCGCCTTTTCTTTGCCCCAGATGCCGATCAATCCCTGGAGCATGCCGAAGGCCTCGGTATCGACCGAGATCTGCCCGCCCTTCCATTTCGGATTGAGCAAGGCTTCATAAGTTTTCGGCACGTCGTCTTTCTTGACGAGCTTGGTGTTGTAGCCGAGCACGTAGCCATTGACGTACCAGGCGGTCCAATAGCCTCGTTTGTCCGCGAGGTCCGGATAGATCATCTTTCTTTCGGCCGAGACATAAGTCGCGAGGAGTTTTTTATCGATCAGCGGCAGGACCATCTCGCCCCTGCCGACCACGACGTCCCAGGCGTTTAAGCCGCCGCGATTTTCCGTCAGGATTTTATTGAGCAGCGGGCCTCCGCCGGTGCGAAACAGGGTGACTTTGATGAACGGATACTTCTTCTCGAAGGCTTGGACGACCTGCTGACTCTGGTCGAGCGTCGTCGTTGTGTACCAGACCGCCTGGCCTTCTTTTTTCGCCCCCTCGATTAATTTCGCGGAATCGGCCGCCGGCGCGGGCTGCTGCGCGGCAGTAAGACCCTGGACGCTTAAAAGGCCCGCAAACGCGCTGAGGACAAGTAGCTTCCTGTGCGTCATTGTTCTCCTCCTTAAAACGCCAGGCTGACAGTTTTCATCGAAAAAGGGTGGGGAAGAGGGTTCGGGCTATTTTATAGGCGAGTCGGCCGGCGAAGTCAAACGTCGGAGCCGCCGTGCTTGAATGTCCGGGCGCTGGACACTATCATAGGGAAGATTGAAAGGGGGATGAGATGGAAACGGACAAGCTGGTAACGGATTTGAGAGCGCTGATCAGCGATGCGGAAGAGCTGCTGAAGGCGACGGCGAATCAGGCGGGCGAGCAGGTGACGGCGCTTCGAAGGCGCATCGAGGAAAGCCTCAAGGAAGGCAAAGAGACGCTGGCGGACGCCGAGGACGTCCTTTACGATACGACGAAAGACGCCGCGGAAGCCGCGGGGGCTTACATTCAAAAAAATCCCTGGAGCGCCGTCAGCATCGCCGCCGGCATCGGCCTGGTCTTGGGCTTGTTAATCCGCCGCGATTGATTCTACCCCATGGCCGGCGAGATCAGCGATCGCGGTCCGGCGGGCGAGCCCGGCTTTTTCGAGGCGCTGCGAAATGTTCTGTCGGACTTCGCCTCGCTGCTGCAGACGCGGCTCGAGCTCGCCACGACGGAATTCGAGGAAGAGACCGAGCGGCTGAAACAGACCGTTCTGCTGGGAGCGATCTCGCTTTTTTTTCTCGCCGTCGGCGTCATCCTGCTGACTTTATTCGTGGTCGTGTATTTCTGGGATACGCACCGTCTCCTCGCCTTGGGCGGCGTCACGGCGCTTTATTTGCTGATCGGCGCGTGGGTGGGCTTAAGGGCTAAGAAGAAAATGTCCGCCATGCCTAAATTTCTCTCCGCCACCATGTCCGAGTTCGCCAAAGACCGCGAGCGGATGTCCCAGCCATGAGCAAGCTCGAAGAGCTCGCGCGGCGCCGCGAGATGCTGATGATTCGCTCCGACGGCCAGCGCGAGCGTCTGGCCGACAGCTACGGGCAGCTGACCCGGTCGCTTCGCTGGGCAAGTCTCGCCAAAAGCGTGGTCCAAAAAATCAAGAACAATCCGGCCGGGCTGATCGCGCCGGCGACGCTCATGGTGGGTCCGGGAAAATTTCGCCGGCTGGGCAAGGCCGTATCGGTCGGCTGGTCTATTTTCCGCGCCGTGCGCGGCCGCCGCCGCCGTTAGTCTCGTCCTTTTCCCCCGCCGCCGCGGGCTCTTCCCTTCGCGGATCGGGCTGCGCCGTGGCCTTTCCCCTCTGAAGCGCCACGACCTCGGCCAATCCCAAGGAATTTTTCTCCTGCACTTTGTGCCCGAGCTTCTCCAGCGCTTTTCGCGCGCTCTGCGGGATCGCGCTTTCGACGGCAAGCTCCTCGGGCATCCATTGATGATGAATGCGCGGCGCCTCGAGCGCCTTTTTAAGCGGCATGCGAAAATCGAGCACGTTCAGAACAGTCTGCAGCGTTGCGCTGATGATGCGCGGTCCGCCCGACGCCCCGGCCACGAGCGTCGGCCGTTCGGTTTCGAGAATGATCGTCGGCGCCATGCTGCTGAGCGGCCGCTTTTTCGGCTGGAGCGAGTTGGCTTCGTTGCCGATCAAGCCGAAGGCGTTCGGCGTTCCGGGATGGATGGCGAAATCGTCGATCTCGTTGTTGAGCACGATGCCGGTTTCGGAAACGAGAATCTTCGATCCGAACTGGGTGTTCACCGTGAGGCTCGCCGAGACCGCGTTGCCCGATTTATCGATGACGCCCAAATGCGTCGTCCCGCCTTTTTCGGCGTTGTAGCCCGCGAGGCCGTAGTATTTCGCCGGGTAAGTTTTCTTCGGCGAGATCCGGTCGCTGATCGCTTTCGCGTAATCCTTCGAGATGAGCTTCGCGGTCGGCACCTGGACGAAATCGGGATCGCCCAGATATTGCGCGCGGTCGGCGAAGGCGTGCTTTAAGCTCTCCGCGAGGAGGTGGAGATAAGCGGGGGAGTTATGTTTCATCGAGCCCAGCTTGTAGTGCTCCAGAATATTCAGCGACTCGATCACCGCAATGCCGCCGGAGCTCGGCGGCGGCATCGTGAGCACGGTCCATTTCCGGTAGTGCCCGATGAGCGGCTCGCGCCACACCGGCTTATAATTCTTTAAATCCTCCAGCGTGAGCGTTCCGCCGTCTTTTTTGATCCGCTCGGCGATCGCCTGGCCGATCCATCCCTCGTAGAAAATCTTCGGCCCCTGATCGGCGATCGCCTTGAGTGTTTCCGCGAGTTCGCGCTGGCGGATCGGCTCGCCCTCGCCGGGGATCTCGTCCTTCGCCAGCAAGACCCGCGCAAGGTCGGGGTTTTTACGGATATTCTGGAGCTGCCGGTCGAGCGCGTAGCGAAGCCGGACGTGCGGCGCAAAACCCTCGACGGCGTAGCGGATCGCCGGCGCCATGACCGCTGCCAGCGGCATCGTGCCGAAACGCTTCTGCGCCTCGGCGAGCCCCGCCACCTCTCCCGGCACTCCGACGGCGAGCGCTCCGGTGAGACTCAAGCTCGGAACGGGCTTGCCGTTTTTTAGATACTGCTCGCGATTGGCCGCCGCCGGCGCGGTCTCGCGAAAATCCAGCGCGTGCGCCTTTCGCTCTTTGGCTTGATAGATCATCATGAAGCCGCCGCCGCCGAGACCGGACGCCGATTGATCGACGACCGCCAGCGTAAACGCCGTCGCGACGGCCGCGTCGATTGCGTTGCCGCCGTTTTTTAGAATCTCCATGCCGACTTTCGCCGCCAGCTCGTTATCGGCGACGACGGCGCCCTGCTGGCTTAAGCCGATCGAAGGAGCGGCGAGAAAGGCGAGGAGAACGAATAAAAAGCTTCGACGGGAAATGGGCCGCAGCAAAAACATAGAGCAGGTTGTCGTTCCTGTTTAAAGCTTTGCCGGCGCATTTGCAAACATTTTTCCTCGTGGCGGCGCGAAATGTTTCTTTGCCGCCGCTTCCGATTATGATACTCTTGACCGCTTGTGATGCAGATCGTCCTCGGTCCGTTCCACCCCTACCTCGAAGAGGCGCTCGTCGAAGAGATTCTCCACCTCAAAAAGGGCGAGCCGCTCGCGCCGATCCTGCTGCTGGTGCCGTCGAATTCCCTGCGCCGGAGGCTCAAAGTCTTTCTCGCGCGCGAGCGCGGCCTAAATTTTCTCAACCTTCATATCCTCACGTTCTTTCAGCTCTCCCGCCGTCTCTTGGAAGAGCGCTTCGGCAGCGAAGCCCCGGTGCTGCAGGAGAGCGGCCTCCTCGAAGAGGTGTTGAGGCAGATTATCAGGGCGAGGCTTCCGGGGACCGCGCCGTTCGCCGGCCTGGAAGAGAAGGCCGGGGGATCGGCGGCGCTGTGGCAGACGATTCGCGATCTGAAGGACGGCGGCGTCGATCCGGCGACGGCGCTCGAGGCCGCCCGCGGCGATCTCTTCGAAGAATCGACCGAAGGCGTCGAAGCCCTGTTGACGCTTTACCAGGTTTTCCTGGCGGGCCTTCAGAAGTGGGGGCTGCGCGACTACGCGGACCTCGACGCGCTCGCGCTGGAGCACGCGCCGACCTCGAACTACCTGCAATCCTTCAAGCGCGTTCTCTACTACGGCTTTTACGATCTCACGCAGGTGCAGCTCGATGTTTTTCTCGCCGTCGCGCGCCGCTATCCCACCACGGTTTTTTTTCCGTTGATCCACGACCGGCCGAAGCATCCGGCGTGGACTTTCGCCGAGCGTTTTTACGAGCGCTATATCCACGGCGTCGCGGACCGCCAAGCGGAAATCCGCAACCTCGTCGCCGCCGAGGGGAGCGCCACGCGTCCTTCCCTGCTGTCGCTTTTCGCCGAGGAAGCCGGCGCAGCGCGGCCGGCGGCGCTGAAAGATTTCCCGATCAGGATTTTCTCCTGCTTCAGCGCCCGCGACGAAATCGACGCCGCCGCGAAAGAAATCCTCCGGCTTCACACCGAAGAGGGCTGCTCGTTCGATGAGATCGGCGTCGTCGGCCGCTCGCTCGAGCCCTATCTTTCGTCCATTCGAGATGTTTTCTCGCGCCACGCCGTTCCTTTTTCGACTTCCGGGGAGGAGCCCCTCGCGTCTCATCCGCTGGCCAAGGCTGCGCTGCTCCTCGTCAATCTGCCGCTCAAGGGCTACGTTCGCTCGCATGTCATCGATCTTCTCGATTCGCCGTTTTTCAACGCGCCGGCCTGCGACAAAAATCTTTCGCCGCGACCCGACCTGTGGGATTTAGCGAGCCGGCGGCTCGCGATCGGAAAGGGCGCGGACGAGTGGCTCCGGATGGAAAAATATGCCGCGCGCGGCATCACGGTCGCGGAAACGGCGGACAACGAGGACGTGAAGAGGCGTGAGATCGCCGTGCCGCCGGAACAGCTTCGCGCGCTGCTCAAAATCTTCACAGCGCTTCGCGCCGACTTCGAAGCGCTTCCCGGGGAAGCGTCCTGGAGCCGCTATGCCGTTGTCTGGGAAGCGCTCCAGCAAAAGTGGCTCGCGCCCGACCGCGACTCCGCGGCGGCCGAGTCGATCGGCGGCACGCTCCGGCGCTTGGGCGAGCTCGACGCAGTCGGCGAAAAAGTAACGCTCGCGCATTTTCTCGAAACCTATCAACGCTGGATCGAGCGCGGCTCCATAGCTGGAAACGCGAGCCTCGGCGGCGTCGCGGTTCTCGATGCGATGGCGGCGCGCGGTCTCTCCTTCCGAGCGCTTTTCATCATCGGCTTGAACGAGGGGGTTTTCCCCCGCACCATTCGCGAGGACGCGTTTCTCCGCGACCGGGAGCGCGAGTTGCTGGAAACGGTCCTCGGATACAAGGTTGCGACCAAGCTCGGCGGCTTCGACGAAGAGAGGCTTCTCTTTACGCTGCTCGTCGGCGCCGCGAAAGAGCGGCTCTACTGTCTCTATGCGCGAAACGACGGCGACGGCCGGCCGCTCGCGGCTTCATGGTATGTCGACGAGCTTTGCCGCGCCGTCGGCCGCGATTACGTCGTGCGCGCGACCATCCCACGGGGAGAGGCGGAGAAGGCCGCGCTACCGCCCTTCGATCGCCCCGAGCTGCTGCCGCCGGAGGAGTTGGCGATCCGCCTGACGCTTACGGCCAAAGACCCGCAAGCGATCATCGATCTCTGCCTGCCGGCGCCCTCGCTCTACGTCCGAGGGCGCGCCGCGCTGGAGCGCCTGGAGACGTTCGCGGAGACGCTCGCGGATCACGACGGCATCGTCGGACCGCTCCCGGATTACTGGAGACGGGTCGGCGCCAAGGGTCTGTCGCCTTCTTCTTTGGAATCGTACGCGCGCTGCCCTTTTCAATTCTTCGCCCATCACCTTCTCGGCCTGGAGCGCCTGGAACGGCCGGAAGAGATCGACGGGCCGGGAGCCGCCGACATGGGTCAAATCGTGCACGAGATTCTCCGCGCGTTTTACCAGGAGCTGATCGAACGCGGATTTTTCGAGCCCGATCGCTCCGAGCTTAAACGCGATTTTCTACCGCTGCTCCAGGCCGCGACGCAAAAGACCTTTTCCGCCTTCGAGCGGGATAACCCCGTCGGCTATCCGCTCGCCTGGGAGATTGCCAAAGAGAACCTGGCGGCGCTCGTAAGCGCCGTCGTCGCCCGCGATCTCGAAACAATCGAAGCCTCCGGTTATCGTCCGCGCGCGACGGAAGAGTCCGCGCTGGCGAAGCTGCCCGAGGATTGGCCCGCGCCCTTGAGTGGACTCATGATCCGCGGCCGAATGGATCGGATCGATTATAACGCGGAGGAAAAACGCTTCCGCGTCGTCGACTACAAGCTCAAATCGCAAAAATCCCGCCCGGCCGTCGACAAGGACCTGCTCCGCTCCGCGCTCCGCGCCCAGCGGCTTCAGCCGCCTTTGTACGCGGTCCTGGGGCAAACGGCCGCCGCGTCGTCCGGCTTCCCCGACGCCGCCGTCGAAGTGGCATTCTACTATCTCGCGCCCGCGTGGCGTGACGGCCCTCTCACGATCGAAACGATGGATAGCGACGTGTGGCGGGGCCCCAGCGGCGCCGCCCTTAAAGAGACCGTCGCTTTTCTCGTTGAATCGATGCGCCGCGGACTGTTTTTCATCCAGCCGAACGATCTTTGCCGCTTCTGCGACGTTTCTGAGGCGTGCCGGCGGCATCACCGCCCGACGCTGTGGCGGGCCGAGGGCGACGCCGCGTGCCAAACGCATCTGGCGCTCAAGAAAAAAGAGGTGGCGCCGTGCCCATGAACGAGCCGCTGCCGGATGCGCTCGAGCGCGAGCGCGCGACGACCACGTTCGACCGCAACGTCGTCGTCACCGCGGGCGCCGGGACGGGGAAGACGCGCCTGCTGGTGGACCGGCTGATCCACCTCTTAATGCGCGACTCCGACATGAAGCTCACCGACATCGTCGCGCTCACCTTTACCAACAAGGCCGCGTCCGAGATCAAGCTCCGGCTGCGCGAGCGGCTCGAGGCGTTCATCGCCGTGCGCCTCGAAGCGGACGTTCTCACGGCCGCGGCGGAAGAATCGCGCAGCGCCGTGCGCGCACTGATGGAGCGGTATCATCTATCGAAGGACCAGTTGAACCGCCGCGCCGCGGAGGCGCTGCGGCAGATCGAGCGGAGCGAGATCGGGACGATTCACAGCTTTGCCGCGACGCTGCTGCGGCTTTATCCGATGCAAAGCGGCGTCGACCCGCAATTCCTCGAAGACGACGGGTCGCGCTTCGAGCTGATCTTTAACGAGATGTGGAGCGTCTGGCTCGACCAGGAGCTTGCGCGCTCGTCCAACCACACCGATGAGTGGAAGCGCGCGCTGCGCCTGCTCCAGCTCGATCAGCTGAGAGGCCTCGCGTTCGCGCTTTGTTCCGAGACCGTCGATCTCGGTCGCTTGAAAAACAACCGGGGAGAGCTTCCGCCGGCGATTTCCGATTGGCTTCGTTCGCTGATCGACGGCGCTTCAGAGATGCTCGACCGTCATCGGGAAAATCGCAGCAACGAGAAGCTCCTTCGCGCGGCGCGCGAGGCCTTGGAAACTTTTCTTCGCACCGGCGCCGCCGCGCCTGGAAAAGAGGACGACGATCCGCTCGACGGCGGCATCAATAAAAATCTCAAAGGATGGCGCGACGAGGAGGCCGAACAGGCCCAGGAGATCCTCCGGATCGCGAAGGGACTCCGCCAGGCGGACGACGAATTCAGCGGCGCCCTCGTCGAGCTTCTAACGCCGTTCGTCGAGAATTTCCGCTCGGCATACGCGAGCGCCGGCTTCGTCTCTTTCGACGGGCTCCTCGCGCGGGCGCGGTCGCTCGTCTGCGATCACTCGCATGTGCGCGAGCAGCTCAAGCGCCGCTTCAAGACCATCTTGATCGACGAGTTTCAGGACACCGATCCCACGCAATACGAGATTCTTCTCTACCTCGCCGAGGAGATCGGCCGGTCCGCCAAGGACTGGAGAAGCGTCAAACTCGCGCGCGGGAAAATCTTCGTCGTCGGCGATCCCAAACAGTCGATCTACGCGTTTCGCCGCGCCGATATCCAGGCCTATCTCGAAGTGGTGGAAAAAATCATCAAGGCGCAGGACGGCGTCGAATGCCGCCTCACCACCAATTTTCGCAGCCACGGAAGAATTCTGGGCGCCGTCAACGGGATCTTCGAGCGCCTGATGCTGGCGAAAGAAGGGCTGCAGCCGCCCTACATCGCGATCGCGCCGGCGCCGCGCGACCGGGAAGACGCGCTTCCCTTCCGCCGCGTCGCGATCCGCAAAGTCGCCGGGTCGCAGAGAATCGACAACGATCGCGCGCGGCGGCTCGAGGCCGAGAGCCTCGCGCGTTGGCTCGGCGAGGAGGTCTTGGGAAAGGCCGAGCTCATCGATCAGGGCGGCGCGCGAAAAGTCGAGCCGAAGGATGTGGCGCTGCTGTTTCGCAAGCTGACCGACATCCATTATTACATCGAGCCGCTCCGCCGCCGCGGAATCCGCTATGTCGTCGAGGGAGAAAGGCATTTTTACGCCGTCCAGGAGGTGATCGACGCCGTCAATCTCCTGCGCGGGATCGACGACCCGCACGATCGCCTCGCGCTCGTCGGCGTGCTGCGCTCGCCGTTGGGCGGTCTCGCCGACGCGGCGATTTACGATTTGCACCGCCGGCGGCTGCTCGACTACACCGCCGCCGTCGACCTTCTGACGCCTGAGAGCGTGCGCGAGCTTTATGGAATTCTTACGCGCCTCAACCGGGAGATCCGCACGCTTCCCGTCGGCGAGGCGCTCGAGCGGGTCTTCGCGAGCCTCCCCGTCCGGCCGCTCGCCGCCGCTTCCTTCCACGGCGAGCAGGCGGTGGCGAATCTCGAAAAGCTCCGGCTCGAGGCCGAGATCATGGGGCGCGAGCCGCTCAGCACGTTCAAGGAGGTCGTTGCGCGTCTCGCCTCACGGGTTCTGCGAATCGAGGAAGAGGCGGAGAGCGCGCTCGCCGAGGAGAATCTCGACGCGGTCCGGATACTCAGCATCCACAAGTCCAAAGGGCTCGAGTTTCCGGTCGTCGTCCTCGCCGGCTGCCACACGGTGCCCAATCAGGGCGGCGAGCGCGAGCCGTGCGTCCTGCAGGATTGGTCGTCGGGACTGGCGGGGCTTCACGTGGGCTCCTGTTGGAGCGTCGCGGGGGTTTTCATCGCGCAAAAGGCCCGCCTCCGCGAGCGCGAGGAGCAAAAGCGGGTGCTTTACGTCGCCATGACGCGCGCCCGCGAGCACCTGACGATTTCGTGCGCGGCGATCGACAAAAGAGTCCGCGGGAGCTACTTGGCGATGCTCGAAGACGCGCTCGGCGAGACAACCGCATGCGGCGAAGAGCCCCGCCTGCTCGAGATCGGCGGCAGCGCGATCGAGCTAAGCACCGCCTATGAAACGTTGACCCCTCCCGTGCGGGCGCGCGCGGCGACGGCTGACGGCGCTGCGAAGTTCGACGCTCCCGCCTACGCGGCCATGTGGAAGAAGCGCGGCGAGGAAATGGACGCGCGCTCCGGCGCTTCGCTCTTTTTAAGCCCGACGCTGCTCAAACGCCGCGAAGCGGAGCTGGCCGAAGCCGTGCCTGAGAAAGAGAAGCTCTCGATCGCCGCCGAGCTGCCCTTGAGGATCGGGGAGCTGGCGCATCGCTTTTTAGAATACTGGGATTTCGGCCGCGCGCCGGCGGGCTTCGAGGCGGAGCTCGCCCCTTTTCTCGACCGCTGGGTCGCCGCCAAGTGGCGGCCGAGCCGCCTCGACATCGAGCGCGAGCTCCAGGAAATTCTGACGGCGTTCTTCGCCTCGCCGCCGTATAGCGAGCTTCAATCCGTGCGCATCCTCGGCCGGGAGATTCCGCTGCTGCTCCAATGGCAAGACGCCGCCGTCATGGAAGGCGTGATCGATCTGCTCTACGAAAGAGATGCAAAGATTTTTATCGCCGACTATAAGAGCGACCGCGTGGAGCCCCATGAGCTGGCCGAGCTCGTCGCGCATTATCACCATCAAGTCGAGATCTATTCCGAAGCTGTCCGCCGCACGGTCAAAAAAGACGTCGCCGGCTTTAAGCTGATTTTCCTACGCCTGGGCCGATCCGTCGAAGCGCTTAACGTTTAAGCGGCCTCGGGCCTGTCGCTGGGGATGGTCGCAGCGATCGCGCCGATAACGCACACGACGACCGCCGTCCAGCAGGCGTAGCGATAACCCTGGAGAAAAGCCGAAAGCAGCGGGCCCGCTTTTTCCGCCGCGCCGGCGCTCGTCAGCGCGTCCATCGAAGTCTGGCCGGTAACGGCCACGAGCCGCGAGCTCACGATCGCGCTCGCCGTCGCGACGCCGATCGAAAGGCCGAGGCTCCGCACGATGGAGAGAAACGAGGAGCCTACGCCCAACCGCTCCGGCGGAATCGAGCTCATGAGCGCATTGTTGTTGGGCGTCTGGAAGACGCCGATCCCCACACCCACGAGGCCCAGCCGCAGCGCGATGTCGAAAGCCGAGGAGCTGAGATCGAGCCGCGCAAGGCTGAAAAACGCGACGCCCAGGACGCCGAGGCCGAGCGAAGAGAGCAGGCGCGCGCCGATGCGGTCGGAAATATAGCCGGTCAACGGCGAGAGGATCCCGAGACCGACGGACGCCGTCGCCATCAGGAGGCCGGCGCGCAGCGTATCGAGTCCGAGACCGAGTTGGAGAAAAAACGGCATGAGCAGCTGGTTCATGCTGACCGCCACGAAGCTCGCGAGCCGCGCGACGTTCCCCGCCGCGAAGAGACGGATGCGGAAAAGCGCCAGATCGAGGAGCGGATAGCGCGTGCGCGCCTCCCAGGCGATGAAGCCGGCGAGCGAGAGCGCGGCCAAGGCAAAGCCCGCGCGCACGAGCGGAGCGTGCCATGATCCCTTCTGTCCGGCCGTCATCGCCAGCAAAAGCATCGTAAGAGCGAAGGCGAACGTCGCCGTACCGATAAAATCGAACGGCTCCTTTTTCGCGTGGACGGCATCGCTCTCGCCCGAGAGAATCAACCGCGCGCCGGCAAAGCCGACGACGCCGAGACAGCAGCTCACGTAGAAGACCGAGCGCCAGCCGAGCGTATAGGTGATGAGGCCGCCGAGCGCGGGACCGACGACGAATCCGAGCGCGGAGATCATCCCGCCGGAGAGCCCCATCGCCCGGCCGCGCTCCGCGGAGGAAAAGAGCTCGGTCACGAGCGCGAAGGTGTTCGCCATCATGAGCGCGCTCCCCGCTGCCTGCAGCCCGCGGAAAAAGATCACCTGCGCCATGCTCTGCGAAAAGCCCGCCATGAGCGAAGTCGCGGTGTAGAGCAAAAATCCCGCGCTCAACGTGCGCTTGCGCCCGAAGAGATCGGAGAGCCGGCCGCACGGCAGATAAAGCGAGCCGGTGACGAGCGCGTAGATGAACGGCAGCCAGCCGCCCGTCGCGAGATCGGTCTTGAACTCGGCGATGATCACCGGAAGGCTGATGCTCAAGAGTCCCGCGTCCGTCGTCACCATGAACGTCGCCAGCGCCGCCACGCCGAGCGCCCACCAGCGGTGGTTCGGGCCGAAGACGATTTTGCTCAGGCGATTGATCATCGAACTAAATATGGAAGGTATCGACGGTAAGCCGAAGACGATAATTACCGCGGAATCGGCCAGGAACGCTCGTTCTTTCTCACGATCTCGAAATCGACGCCGTATAATTTTTTGAGCGTTGGGCTTTTCAGCAGCGCGTCGGTCTGTCCCGCCGCGAGCACCCGGCCGTTTCTCAAGATTAAGGTTTTCTTGAACATCGGCAGGATCTCCTCGATGTGGTGCGTCACGTAGACGAGCGCCGGGACTTTTTTCGCCTTGCCGAGCCGCTCCAGGCTGGCGAGAAAGTTTTCCCGCGCGCCGGGGTCGAGGCCGGCGCACGGCTCGTCCAAGAGGATCAAATAGGGCCGCGTCATGCGCGCGCGGGCGATTAGCACCTTCTGCTGCTCGCCCTGCGAGAGCGTGCCGAAATCCTGTTTCTTGAGCCTGGCCGCGCCCATCTGATCCAGATATCTCTCCGCGCGCGCGTAATCGCTTCGCCCCGGCTTGTCCCACGGCCAGGAGAAGAGTCCCAGCTGGGCGTATTTCCCCGAGACGACCGTCTGGAGCACCGGCTCGCGGCGCGGGATCTCGGCGGCGAGCGAGGCGGTGACCCAGCCGATGCTCTTTCTAAGCTCCGGGAGATTGACGAGCGCCGCGCCGTTGCGCTTGACCTCGCCGCCGGCGTTCGGCCAGAGAAAGCCGCACGCGATGCGGAGCAGCGTCGTCTTCCCGGAGCCGTTGGGGCCGAGAATCGCCCAATGCTCGCCCGGCGCCACGGACCAATCGACGGCGTCGAGGATTTTCCGCCCGTCGAGCGCGTATGAGACGCCGCGCACCTCGAGCGCCGGAATTTTCCTTCTCATTGACGAAGGCACGTTCGGGAAGTAATGGTGTTGATCGGCGAATGTAACCCAATCGCCGCCAAACTGAAAGCTACCATGAAAGCGATCCTGCGCGCGTCGATGATTTTTTTCTGCGCCTGCTTCTTCTCATCCGCGGCCGGCGCCGCGGAAGACTGGAGGCAGGAATGGGAGAAGACGATCCAGTCGGCCAAGCGCGAGGCGGAGCTCACGATCTACGGGCCGCACAATCCCATGTACCGCCCGCTGTGGGAGCTTTTCCAGAAGCAGTTCCCGGGAATCAAAATTAACTTCGAGCCGGGAAAAGGCGCGGACCTCACGCAAAAGATCTTAAACGAGCGGCGCGCGGGAAAGTACCTCGCCGATCTCCTGATGGGCGGCTCGTCGAGCTTCGTCGTCTTTCCCGCCGGCGGGCTGGAGCGGCTTCGGCCGCAGCTCATTTTACCCGAGACCTACGACGAATCGGGCTGGTGGCAGAAAAAACTCTGGTTCGCCGAACCGCAGAACCAGAGCGCGGTTTTACTCAGCGGCGAGGTCGGCACCCGGCGCGGCTCTTATAACACCAAACTGCTCGACCCGAACGAGGTCCAATCGTGGTGGGATCTCTTGAAGCCCAAATTCAAAGGCAGGCTCGCGACCTTCGATCCTCTCGTCCCCGGCGGCGGCGGCGAGACCTTCGTCTTCTTCTATAACTCGCCGGCGCTCGGCCCGCGCTACATCACGCGCCTGTTGACCGAGACCGATATCCTGGTGACGCGCCATCTCGAACAGGGCACCGATTGGCTCGGCCAGGGAAAAATTATTTTTTATGTCGGCAGCGCGCAGCCGGTCGTGCGCGCGAAGCAGCAGGGGCTGCCGGTCGATCTCCTGCCGCATCCGCTGAAGGAGGGCGAGATCATGGGCGGCGGCGCCTGCTGCATGGCGCTGGTGAATCGCCCGCCGCATCCGAACGCGGCGAAAGTTTTCCTCAACTGGGTGATGTCGCGCGACGGGCAGATCGCCTGGCAGAAATACAGCGAGACGAATTCGCTCCGCACCGACATCCCGAAGGACGATCTCCCCGCCTGGGGCGTGCCGCAAAAAGGGGTGGATTATTTCATGCTGAACGCGTCGCAGAACCAGGACCCGGCCAAAGTAAAGGCGACGTATAAGGTCGCTGAAGAGGCGCTGAGGAAAAAGCAATGATGGAAGTCGGACTCATCGGCCTCGGCAACGCGGGGAGGCCGCTCGCCGAGCGGCTCTTAGGCAAGAACTACCGGCTCAAGGTCTTCGACTTGAATCCTCAAGCGTTGGATGAGGTCGCCGCCCGCGGCGCCGTCAAGGCGGCGAGCGCCGCCGATGCCGTCGCCGAGGCGACGCTCACCGTCCTGCCGTCGAGCATCGAAGTAAGGGCGGCGGCGTTCGGCGCGCGTGGCGTGCTCGGCGCGCTCGGGCCGGGCGCCGCGTGGATCGATTTGAGCGGCACCGATCCGAATTTCGCGCGCATCCACGCCGCCGAGACGGAGAAGCGGCGCGCCGGATTTCTCGGCGCGACGCTTCATGCGGCGGGCGCGCCGGCCGTAACGAGTCCCAACGGATTGCTGTCGATCGTCGTCGGCGGCGGCAAAGAAACCCTCGAACGCTGCCTCCCGCTGCTTAAGGATCTGGCGCAGAAGATTATCTGCGTGCCGGAGCCCTGGATGCCGAAGGCGCTCAAGATCGCGGTCATCATGTTCGCCGCCGCCAACGCCGTCGCCGCCGCCGAGGTCTCCTCCTGGCTCACGGCGCAGGGAGTCGACCCGAAGTTATTTCACGCGCTGCTTCAAGCCACCGGCTCGCGCGAGTCGGCCGGGCGCATGGACGATTTTCTCAAGCGCAACAACAACCACGGCGGCGCGCTCAGCAACAGCTATAAGGATATCCGCCAGGCGCTCGAGACCGCGGCCGAGCTCGGCATGCCGCTGCCGCTCATGAACGCGGTCAACCAGATGCAGGAGATCGGCCGCGCGGTCGGGCTCGCGCGCCTCAACACGCCGGCGGCGATGGGCAAGCTCTACGAGACGCTCACGGGGCAAAATCTGTCCGCCGCCGTCAGCGATAGCGATAAGAAAATGCCGCAGCCGCAGAAACCTGAAGTGATATATCTAAAGTAATACATTAACTATGTACCGCGGCCGAGACCGTGGTAAAGCGGAGGTCTGATGCTCGAACTCAACGGCAAGCAGATACCGACGACGCTCGCGGAGATCGCCGATCCCGCGCGCGCGGCGCTGCTCATCTGGGACATGGAAAACGCGATCGCGCCGAACGCGTTCAACTATCAAGAGATCGCCGGCAACCTAAAGACGCTCGCGGCCGCGGCGCGCGCCGCCGGCGTGCAGGTCTTCTACTCCGTGCAGACGAACTATGACTTGGCGCGCGAAGAAGCCGCGCCGTGGGTGCGCGTGCGGATGAAGCGCGGCAACGTCAGCGACCCGCGCGAGCTCATCGCCAAGGAGAAGGACGATCCGCACGGCCGCGAGATCGTCGCCGGGCTCAAGCCGGAGGCCGGCGACATCCTGTTCCAGAAGCGCCGCCCCGACGGCTTCGTCGGCACCGATCTCGATCTCATGCTCAGAAGCCGCGGCATCAAGGCGATCGTCATCGGCGGCGTCGCCACCGAAGGCGGCGTCGAAGGCACCGCGCGCACGGGACGCAATCTCGGCTACGACATGATCGTCTTGCGCGACGGCTCCGGGTCGCGCAACCGCGAGCTGCACGATCTCGCGCTTAGATTAATGGAGCGGACGCACTTCGACGTCGCGACGTGCGCCGAGGTGGCGGCGATCTGGCGGCGATAGGTTTTCAATTCTCCCCGGGCATCAAAAGCTGCAGCCGGTGGCCGTCCGGATCGGAGAAATAGACGCAATGCGGATCGCCGCGCCGTCCGGTGACTTCGATCCCCTGCTCTTCCAGCAGCGCTTTCACTTTCTCGTATTCGCCGGCTTTCAAGCGCAGCGCCATGTGATTCATCTCGCTCCCGCCGTGGATATCCTCGCCGTCTTCGGCCTCGAAGAGCGCGACGCCCTGCGCGCCGCATTTCAAGAAAACCTGCCACGACCTTTCGTGCTCGACTTCCATGCCGAGGAAATCGACATAGAAATTTTTCGCCCGCGCGAGATCCTTGACGTGGAGCACCACGTGGTCAATGCCTGTCGTTTTAAGCGGCGCTTTCATACGGCCTCCTTTTTCTAACCACTTTATGCAATGCGCCGGCGGCGGTAAAGAGAGATTGGATCGAGAGGCGCAGCCTGTGGTATTAAGGCTTGCCATGAAAGCGATGATTGCAGCGGCGATAATTCTCGGCATTTTTTTTCCCGCGCCCGCGCGGACAGCGGAATTGACTTCGCCTTCCGCTCCGCTCGCCGAACCCGTGCCTGAGATTCCTCCGCCCGCGCCGCCGCTCGCCGATCTGAAAGAGTGTCTCGCGAAGCCGGGCAACGACGACTGCCTCGAGTCGCTGTTCCGCGCCGCGCTGGAAAAGCGCTCGCCCGCGGAGCTTCTGCAATCGATCCAGCGCTACGAAGAAGAGGACTCCGGCCTGAGGCTCGCCTGCCACCCCGTCGTCCACGCGCTCGGGCGCGAGATCTTCCGCATCAAAGGAAACATCCACGACGCTTTTCTCGCCTGCGATCAGACCTGCCACTCGGGATGCTATCACGGCGCGGTCGAGCGGTTTCTCCGCGGCGACAGCAAGGCGCCTGCGCGGCACGTCACGCAGAGCGAGATCCTCAAGAAAGTGCCGACGGCGTGCGATGCCAAGGCGCCGCGGCGCCTTTACTTCCAGTGCCTCCACGGCCTCGGCCACGCGCTCATGTACTTCACCGAGAACAGACTGGACGATTCGCTCCAGGGCTGCGATGCGCTCTCCGACCGCTGGAGCCGTGAGTCCTGCTATGGCGGCGTGTTCATGGAAAACATCGTCTCGACGCTGCCGGATAAGCGCATGGTGAGCGAAACCGACGCCCATTATCCATGCAACCGAGTCGCCGCGAAATATCGCGGCCAATGTTATTCGATGCAGACCTCGCGCATGCTGGAGATGGGGCTCACGACCGACCAGCAATTCGAGGAGTGCGCCAGGGCCGATACGTTCGCCGACGACTGCACGCAGTCGATCGGCCGCGACCTATCGAACCTCTCTCGTGGCGGCCAGAGCCTCGATGCCGCCGGGCAATGCGAGCGGGCGGAGGGCGAGGCGCGCCGCGCGTGCATCCGCGGCGTCGTTTACGCGCTCATCGACAACACCTGGGACTTGACCTATGCGACGCCGTTTTGCGCCGCGCTTCGGGAAGAAGGCGCGTACTGCAGGGAATCGGGCGAAGGATATCTCAAGGCATTTATCGGTAAGTGACGCGCAGGCGGCGTGATCATTTTCCCTTGTAACCGTATAGCCACTTCGAAGTCACGCCGCCGACGTTGCGCGCGGCATGGCGCGTCCCCGCGGGGATGAGCATCTCCTCGCCGGGCTTCAGCCGAAAATTTTTGCCGCCAAATTCGAACTCCTGCTCGCCTTCGAGCAGCATGACGATTTCATCGGTGTCGTGAACGAAATCGCTCCAGACGCGTCCCGGCGGATCGATCCACACGCCGCAGGAAAATCCGCGCGCCGACCATTGCCGCTCGACTTTATCCCGGTCGATCGCCGCCGTTAAAATATCTCAGAGCGTCCGCCGACAGCGCCGATCCATCGCACACAGGTCGTCTGGGGCGAGCGGGAAACCGAACTGTTCGTTGCGCATGCGGAGCCGCTGAGCACTCACTTCACAGACGATCTCCGCCGCCCGCTCGTAATCGCCGCGGCTGCGTAAGAGGCGGGCGAGCCGCCGCTCACCGGAGTTTTGGTGCTCCTTTTCGTCCGTCCGGATCGCCTGGAAGGCCGCCGCGATCTTCTTTTCCGCCGCGCCTTTGCCGAGCGCGACACAGACCTCGTAAAGCGCGGCGCCGCCCCCTTCGGTGAGCGTGACCGCGGCGCGCTCAAGCGCCTCGTCCTTCCGCCGCATCTCCCTATCGCCGGGCATCTTGGAGCCGTGCAGCAGCGCGGCATAGGTTTTCGAATAGCGCGCCCTCCCGCGCGCGAGTTTTTTATCCTCCGGCAGCCAGACGAGATCGCGGGGCTTGATTCTTCGGCCGCCGATCGCTTCGATGAGATCCATGACGAGACGCGCGTGCTTGGTCTCTTCCGCTAGCTTCTCCGCGATCTCTTCGAATTCGTGACGGTCCACGCCGTCGTCGAGGCGCGAATGATAAACCGCGAGAATTGTGAGCAGCGGCCGGATCGCCGCATGTTCCTTGAACGCCTGCGCCTTGAGCCAGCGGATGTGCTCTCGCGGGGTCCGCGGCTTGGCGAAGTAGGCGCGCACGATGTCCATTTCCGCGCGGCGATAACGAGCTGCGAGGCGCCGAAGCGCGCCGAGATAGGGTGGCATCGATTATGGACGCGGCACGATCGTGCCGCAGTTCTTACACGTGCGCAGCCGCTCGTCGTTGTAAAAACGCTCATGCACGCGCGACACCGGGTCGAGGCTATAATCGCCCACCTCGACCGCGACGTCGTAAACTTTCTCGCCGCAGCGCTCGCAGCGCCAGAGAAAACGGTCCTCCTCGCCGGCGCGGCGCTTCCGCTCGATGACGACGAACCAGGCGTCTTCGCTGACTCGCGGCGAGTGCGGCACCCCGCCGGGGCACAAAAGCATCTGTCCGGGACGGATGACCGCGATCTTCTCTTCGCCTTCGGGCGTCAGATAATGAAGCCGCTGCTCGCCGGCGAGTTGGACGGTTACCTCGTCGCTTGGATCGATATGAAAGTCGGTCCGCATCTTCCGGCCGCGGCTTAAGAACGCGATCGATTCGGAATCCTGCCATAGGACTCGGCGGCCCTGGCCGCCATGGCGGACGCCTCGCATCGCCTCATCGAGGTCAACGGCGACTAACTCTTTCATCGACGCTCCCTATTTTACTCTTGCGGGGCTTGCGAGCCTGAGCGAGGGCTTACCGATGTGAATATGGGCGCCGGTTGAAGATCCGGCGACTTTGCTCCGAAACGCCATAAACGGAATGCCGGACTTCCGCAGGTAGTCCATCAGCGCGCGGCCCTCGATGCTATCGGGATGGAGCGCCACATCCATGGCGTTTCGGTGATCGAAATGCATCTGCCGATGGACCTCGCTCTCGCCGCGGGCGCTGACCGGCAATGGATGGCCGAAGAGCGTCGCGAAGTAGGTTTCGACCTTGCCGGCGTCCGCCAGCGACCATTCCGCAGAGCCGTTATAACGGACCAGGCCGCCGGCCTCGCTGTAGCCGCCCGCGGGAAGCGGCGGCAGCGACGCGAGCCGGTTACGCGCGTCCGCTTCGCCGATGATCATCTCGGCGTCGTTGATCCGCTGTCTCGTATCGGCGAGCTTCGCCTGCGCGCGCGCGAGCGTGAGCTTGCTCTGCTCTAATTCGGATTTCGAGATATAGCCTTTTTCCAGCATCTCGGTCCGCGAGTCGACCTCGCGCTGACGACGGTATACCTCGAGATCCTCGAGCTTCAACTGGAGCATCAGCTGGTCGCGATATTCCGTCGCCGTGCGGAGGACATCCGAATTGAGCCCCGCGATATCGGCAGCCGCCGCGCCGATTCGCGGAGCGAGCAGCAATGAGAGGAAACACCCGATGATGATTGCGCGCGGCATGGCAGTATCGGCCAAATCTTAAAAATACCTTCGTAGCACTTTCGCCGCTAAAATAAAGAATGCTTGCGGCGGCGAAGGAAAATTAGTAGCTTATGGAAATCCGCGGAGAAAATCATTGGCCCAAAAGTACGTCCTCAAGCGCAGCGATCTCCCCTCCCGCTCCATTTCCGGCATTGATTACCGCAAAGAGCTGAACGACGCGCAATTCGCCGCCGCCACGACCGTCGAGGGTCCCTGCCTCGTTATCGCCGGCGCCGGCACCGGAAAGACCCGCACGCTCGTCTACCGCGTCGCGCGTCTGATCGACGTCGGCGTCGATCCGCGGACAATCCTGCTGCTCACCTTTACCCGCCGCGCCGCGGAAGAGATGCTCCGTCGCGCGAGTCTCCTGATCGATAACCGCTGCGACAAAGTCTCCGGCGGCACTTTCCACTCCTTCGCCAATACGGTGCTGCGCCATTACGGGCGCAAGATCGATTTGGAGCCCTCTTTTTCTATCATGGACCGCCCCGACAGCGAAGACCTGATCCAGATGGTGCGCACCGAGCTTGGCCTCAATACCAAGGAAAAGCGTTTTCCGCGCAAGCAGACTGTCGGAGAAATCTACAGCATGGCGCTCAACAAGCAGTGCACGATCTCCGAGCTGATCGAGCGCGACTACCCGCATCTCTATGATTTTCTCGAAGATCTCCTGCGCCTCTACGAGCGCTATGTCGAATACAAGAAAACCCGCGGCCTACTCGACTACGACGATCTCCTGATCAAGTTGAAGGAGCTGCTCGCAGGCGACGAGGCGACGCGCCAGCATTTGTCGGAGAGCTACCGCTTCATCATGGTCGACGAATATCAGGACACCAATCGGCTTCAGGCCGACATCGTGCGTCTCCTGGCCGCCGCGCACGACAACGTCATGGTGGTCGGCGACGACGCGCAGAGCATCTACTCGTTTCGCGGCGCCAACTTCCGCAACATCATGGACTTCCCCGAGGATTTTCCCGGCGCGAAGATCATCTCGCTCGAGGAGAACTACCGCAGCACGCAGCCGATCCTCGATCTCACCAACGAGATCATCAGCCGCGCGGCGGAAAAATATGAAAAGCATCTTTTTACGAACAAAAAAGAGGGCGACGCTCCGCTCCTGATCCAGGCCGAGAGCGAGCAGATGCAGTCGCGCTTTGTCTGCCAAAAAGTTTTGGAGCTCCGCGAGGAAGGCGTGCCGCTCTGGGACATCGCCGTCTTGTTTCGCTCGAGCTTCCATTCCTTCGATCTCGAAATCGAGCTCACGCGCCACAACATACCGTTCGTCAAGCGCGGCGGCTTTCAGTTCATGGAGACCGCGCACATCAAGGATCTGCTGGCCCATCTCCGCGTGCTCGCCAACCCGCTGGACGCGATCTCCTGGGGGCGCGTCCTTTCGCTCCTCGAAGGCGTCGGCCCGCAGGCA
Organism: Verrucomicrobiia bacterium; assembly: GCA_035495775.1. Classification (GTDB taxonomy): domain Bacteria; phylum Desulfobacterota; class Binatia; order UBA9968; family UBA9968; genus JAJPJQ01. Next base: position 53,430 of record DATJFG010000134.1, read on the forward strand.
TGCCAGAAAATCACGCGCTGGATCATGGACAGTTCGAACCCGATCTCGCGACTGCGCTCGTTCGAGGCTAAAGGAAAAGTCGCTCACGGCCTCAAGACCCTCGCCCAGGTGATGGAAGCCGCCCTGGAGCCCGAGCGCCCCGCGGAGAGCGCGCAGTATCTGATGCAGTATTACGGACCCATCCTCAAGAAGAATCACCCCGAGGACTATCCGAAGCGGATGAAAGACCTGGAGCATTTTCTCGGCATGACCGAGCGCTATCGGAGCCTCGAGCGGCTGATCACCGACATGGCGCTCGAACCGCCGAACGACAGCGTCGATTCGGCGCTGGCGGTCGATCCCGACGAAGGGCCGCTCGTCCTCTCGACGATTCATTCCGCCAAAGGACTCGAATGGCATTCGGTCTTCATTATCTGGGCGCTTGAAGGAAGGTTCCCCTCCTATTACAACATCAACACGCCCGAGGAACTGGAAGAGGAGCGGCGGCTTCTCTACGTCGCGGCGACGCGCGCCAAGGAAAACCTCTATATCAGCTATCCCGTGAAGATCTTCGACCGCGGTATGGGCACCGTCCTCTCGCGGCCATCGCAGTTTCTCGAAGGCATTTCGGAACAGCTCCTCGAACCGGTCACGCTCGTCGACGAAGAAGACAACCAGAGCTGGGACAGCTGACGATGCTCCGGCTCCTCCTCGATGTCATTGTCTTCGTGAGCGGGGCCGTGCTCATGGCGCTGGAGATCGTCGGCAGCCGCGTGCTCGCGCCCTATTTCGGCAACTCGATCTTCGTTTGGGGCAGTCTCATCTCCGTCGTGCTCGCCGCGCTCTCCGCCGGCTATTACTGGGGCGGGCGGCTTTCGGAAAATCATCCCTCGTTCGCTCGTCTGCTGCTCTTGCTTATTATTCCCGGCGCGATGATCTTTATCCTGCCCTTTTTTTATCCCTCGGTGAACCTCTGGATCGCCGAGAACGACTTCGGCCCACGGCTCAATCCATTGATTGCCGGGGCGATCTTCTTTCTGATCCCGGGTATCTTTTTAGGCGCGATCTCGCCTTACGCGATCCGCCTCGGCGCGACTGCGCTCTCTACGGTCGGCTCGACGGCTGGAACGCTTTATGCGCTCTCGACCTGCGGCAGCATCTTCGGGACGCTCTTCACGGCGTTTTATCTGATTCCGGTGCTCGGCGTCGGCAACATCATCCACGCGCTCGGCATCACGCTCGTACTGCTCGCCGCCGTCATGTGGCCGCTCACGCGCGATCTCAAGGCGCGCCGCGCCGGCGCGGCGAAGGCGGCGGCGGTATTCGTCGCGGCGCTCGCCCTCACTTTTCCCCAAGAAGGCTGGTCGATCTACAAAACGCTGCTGGAGAAAGATTCGTTTTATCATCACATCCGCGTGCAGCAGGATGACGAGGCGCGCTATCTGTATTTCGATCAGACGCTCCAAAGCGCAATGAACCTCGACGACCCGACCGCGCTTCGCCTCGTCTATTCCCGCTACGTTTCGCTCGGCTTTACCTTCCGGCCGGACGCCAAGAAGGCGCTGGTCGTTGGACTCGGCGGCGGCTCGGTGCCGAAGAAGTGGCAGAAGGAGTTTCCGTCCCTGGACATCGACGTGGCGGAGATCGATCCTGAGGTGGTCGAGATCGCCAAGAAATATTTCTCCTTCCAGGAAGGCAAGAACCTGCGCGCTCACGCGCAGGACGGCCGGCTCTTTCTCACGCGCACGGCTCAGCGCTACGATGTCGTGCTGCTCGACGCCTATTTCAAAGACTCGATACCGTTTCACCTGACGACAAAGGAATTTTTCACCGTGGCGAGCCAGAAGCTCAACTCCAATGGCGTCGTGGTCATGAATATCATCGGCGCGGTGACCGGTCCCGGCGGCAGAATCACCCGGTCGGTCGCCAAAACGCTGCGCGGCATTTTTCCGCAGGTCTATATTTTCGGCGCGCGGCGCCCCGAGAACGTGAGTCTCGATTCGATCCAGAATGTCATCATTGTCGCGACCAAGAGCGCCGAGCGCGTCGACATCCGCGAGATCGTCAAGCGCGCTGCGGGCTTGAACGCCGGGTTGTTTCCCAAGTCGCTCAACGACATCGCCGTCGCATTCGTCGAGGGCAAGATCGCCGATGACGATGTTCCCGTCCTGACCGATGACTACGCGCCGACTGACAAGCTGCTTCATCCTTAGCCTCCTGCTCTTCTCCGGCTGCGCCGCGCTGCGCGACGAGCCGCCGGAGCGCACGGTACGCGTGAGAGTTCTGGCCGATACCAAGCTGCGCGCGAAAGATCCGCGCTGGCGCGAGACCGCCGGCGGACTGTTGCGCGCGGCCTCGGATTTCTACGAGCGCGAGTTCGGCATCAAGCTCGCGGCGGTGCAGATTGATCCCTGGGAGTTCGAGGAAGAAACCCCTCTCGTCTCGACGCTCCTGAAGGCTTTGATGAAAGCATATCCGCCGAGCGCCGGCGCTTACGACGTCGCCGTCGGGCTAACCGGCCAGCGCGTCGCCTTCTATGCCGGCGGCCGCGGCCTCGCCCTCGTCGGCAACTGCGAGAAAGGACTCGGAGATTACCTCGTGAGCTCGGTCAGCGAGCCCTACCGCTACACCGGCCGCAGCTCCGAGCCGACGCTCGACGTAGTCGCGCTGATCCACGAGTTCGGCCATATCTTCGGCGCCGAGCATACCGAAGACGCCGCGTCGATCATGCATATCCCCTTCGACTACCGCTCCGACTTCGATCCGAAGAGCCGCTCCATCGTCAAGAAAAACAAACTCTGTCCGTTCGCAAAGTAGTCGCCATGTGAAACGAGGAAAAGCCGAAACCGCCGCTCCGCGGCTCGATATCCGGGTCGTACTCGTTCGCCCGATGGGATCCGGCAACATCGGCTCGGTCGCCCGGGCGATGAAGAATTTCGGTCTCCGCGATCTCGCCGTCGTCGGTGGCGGGCGCACGGAGAGTTTTTTAGCCCGATCGATGGCGGCGCACGCCCGCGACGTGCTCAAGTCGGCGCGCCGCTTTACGACGCTCGGTGAAGCGGTCGCCGACTGCGGTCTCGTCGTCGGCACCACGTGCCGCGGCGGTCTCTACCGCGAGCACAACCGGACGCCGCGCGCTTCCGCGCCGGAGATCGCGGCGGCGGCCGGCAAGGCGCGCTGCGCGCTCGTCTTCGGTCCGGAGGACCACGGCCTGTCGAACGAAGACCTGAAGCACTGCCAGCGACTGATCACGATCCCGACCGCTCCCGAATATGCCTCGCTCAACTTAGCCCAAGCGGCGACGGTCTGTTTCTACGAGATCTTCATCGCCGCGCTCGACGAACCGCCAGGCGAAGAAATCCATCGCGCGCCGGCGGAGGACGTCGAGCGGCTCTTCGACAAGATGAAACAATCACTGCTCGAGATCGGCTATCTCGACCCGCAGAATCCCGAGCACATCATGCTTGCCTTTCGACGCATCTTCGGCCGCGGCGGGCTCGAGGAAAAAGACGTGCGCATCCTGATCGGCCTCTTTCGCCAAATCGAGTGGTACGCCGATGAAGGATGGAAGATCGCGCAGGAGAAAAAGCGCAAAGGGCTGAAGATTCGGTAAGACGCACGCGCGGCCTCATTCTTGACGCCGCAAATCCCATCTTATAAGTAGACCATCTGGACCATCGCACGGCCATTGGCTCGGCAATATACCGGAGACATCATGGATCTTACGCAGGACGAAGTACTCAAAATTTTAAACATCATCGAGAAGTCGCATTTCGATTATATGCAGCTTCAGGTCGGCGAGCTGAAGCTCACGGTCAGCAAAGGCGGCTACATCGGCGCTGCGCCGGAGTCTCAACCGGAGGCCGCCAAGCCGAAGCCTGCGCCGCAAGCGCAACCGGCCACGCCGAAGCCGGCTGCATCTCCAGCTAAGACGACGGCAAAAGCTTCGGTCGATGGGCACGAGATCACGGCGCCGATGGTCGGCACCTTCTACGCGGCGCCGGAGCCCGGGGCGAAGCCGTTCGTGGAACTCGGCGGCGAGATCGACGAGGAGACCACGGTCGGTTTAATCGAAGTCATGAAGGTCTTCAACGCCGTCCAGTCTCGTGTGCGCGGGAAAGTCGCCGAGGTCCGCGTGCAAAACGGCCAGTTCGTCGAATACGGCCAGACCCTTTTCATCGTCGAGCCCGCGAGTAAGCCCAAGAGATAAGTCGATGAGCCTTTCCCGCGTCTTCGTCGCCAACCGGGGCGAGATCGCGCTGCGCGTGATCAACGCCTGCCGCGCCCTCGGCGTCGAGACGGTCATTGGCGTTTCGGAGGCCGATGAAGACAGCCTCTTCGCGCGCGCCGCGGATCGCGCCGTCGTGATCGGCCCCGCGCGGTCGACTGATAGCTATTTGAACGTCGCGCGCGTCGTCGATGGGGCGACGGACAACAAGGCCGACGCGCTCCATCCCGGCTACGGCTTCTTGGCCGAGCGCCCCGAGCTCGCCGAAGCCTGCGCGAAAAAAGGCATCAAGTTCATCGGGCCGTCGGCCGAAAGCATCCGCAAGATGGGCAACAAGCTCGCCGCCCGCGCCCTCGCCAAGGACTTCGGCGTGCCGGTAGGCTCGGGCTCGGAGAAGATCGATAACGCCAAGGCCGCCGAGGCGCGCGCGGAGGAGATCGGCTTTCCGGTGCTCATCAAGGCGGCGGCGGGCGGCGGCGGCCGCGGCATGAAAATCGTCGCTGCCAAAAGCGAGCTCAAGCGCGGCTTCGAGACGGCGGCAGCCGAGGCCCGCGCTGCATTCGGCGATCCGACGCTTTATCTGGAAAAATACATCGCGAACGCGCGCCACATCGAAGTGCAGATCGTCGGCGACAGCTTCGGCAACGTCATCCATGTCGGCGAGCGCGATTGCTCGCTCCAGCGCCGCCATCAAAAAGTCGTCGAGGAGGCGCCTAGTTATTCACTTAAGCCGGAATTGCGCGAAGAGATCCACAAGGCCGCCGTGACGATCGCGCAAAAAAGCGGCTACGAAAACGCCGGCACCGTGGAATTTATATTAGACCAGGACTCCGGCCGCTTTTCTTTTCTCGAGATGAACACGCGCATCCAGGTGGAGCATCCGGTGAGCGAGATGATCTCGGGCATGGACCTCGTCCAGGAGCAGATCCGGATCGCCGGCGGCGCCAAGCTTAGCCGCAAGCAGTCGGAGATAACATTTTCCGGCCACGCCATCGAGTGCCGCATCACCGCCGAATCCGCGGCCGATGGCTTTCGCCCGTCTCCGGGTGTTATTACTGATTGGGAGTCGCCCGACGAAGCCTATATTCGGCTCGACACCCACTGTTACGCCGGATACCGTGTGCCGCCATTTTACGATTCGCTGCTCGGAAAACTGATCGTCACCGGCGCCAATCGCGTCGAGGCGGTGGGAAGGATGCAGCAGGCGCTGGAGGATTTTTTCGTCGCCGGAATCGACACGACGATTCCGTTCCTCCGCTACCTCACGCAGCGTCTGCAGTACGTCAAAGGCGACATCAACACGCGCTGGCTCGAGGAGCTGTTGCTGCGCTCGCCGTTTCAGCCGGCGGTCGCGGCTTCGATGCACGCTTAGGAGCATTAATGGAAGAAATTCACTTCGTCGATACGACGATACGCGACGGCCACCAGAGCCTTTGGGCGGAAAATATGACGACCGGCATGATGCTGCCGGTTGCCGAGCGTCTGGACAACGCGGGATTCGAGGCGATCGAGCTGCTCTCGAGCTCGCACATCAAGAAATGCGTCCGCGAGCTGAAGGAGGATCCGTGGGAGCGCGTGCGGCAAGTCGCCAAGCGCGTGAAGAAAACGCCGCTTCGCCTCATCGCCGGCCGGGTCAGCACCTTCGAGATCTCGCCTCGGTCGATCTACCTGCTTTTCATGGAGCGAATGGCGGCGAACGGGCTCAGGCAGGCGCGCATCTCGTCGGAATGGAACGAGCTCGAGAACTGGCGCTACAAGGTCGACGGCGCGCACCAATACGGCATGCAGTCGATCGTCAACTTGATCTACTCGGTCTCGCCCAAGCACACCGATGAATACTATGCCGAAAGGACGCGCCAGGCCGCATCGCTGAAGCCCTTCCGCCTCTGTCTCAAAGATCCCGGCGGGCTGCTCACACCCGAGCGAACGCGCGCGCTGATCCCGATCATGTATGAGAACGCGCCGGGCATTGCGCTTGAATTGCACACGCACTGCACGACGGGCCTGGGCGGGCTCTGCGCCCTCGAGGCGATTAAGCTCGGCGTCAAGATCATCAACACGGCGATTCCGCCGCTGGCGAACGCCTCGTCGAACCCGTCCTTATATAATGTCGCGCAAAACGCGCGCGCGTTGGGCTACGCGACGGCGATCGACGAAGAGTCGCTGAAGCCTGTGACCGATCATTTCACGATCATCGCCAAGCGCGAAGGGTTCAAGATCGGCGCACCGGTGGAATACGATTATTCGCAGTACCAGCACCAGGTGCCCGGCGGGATGGTGAGCAACCTCAGGCATCAACTCAAAAAAGTCGGCCTCGAGGACCGCATCGACGCCGCGCTCGAAGAGGCGGCGCGCGTCCGGGCGGAGTTCGGCTATCCGATCATGGTGACGCCGCTGTCGCAGTTCGTCGGATCGCAGGCGGCGATCAACGTGATCGCCGGCGAGCGCTACATGCAGGTGACCGATCAGGTCATCCACTACGCGCTCGGCGTGTGGGGCGAGGAAGGCGCGCGCGACATGGACCCCGACGTCAAGGATAAGATCCTCGATCGGCCGCGCGCGAGGGAACTCGCCAAATGGGTGCCGCCGGAGCCCTCGATTCACGAAGTGCGGCAGAAGATCGGCGGGCCGGGCGTTTCCGACGAGGAATTGCTGCTCCGGTGGCTTCTCCACGAGGAAGAGATCGCCGCGATGCGCGCGGCGGGTCCGATCCGCGAATATTCCACCGCGATCCATCCGCTCGTTGCGCTCATCGAGGAGATGGCGCAGCGCGTCGACCTCAGCAAGATTCACGTCGAGAAAGCCGGATTCGCTCTGACCTTGGAAAAAAGGGGGAACTAGCATGGAAGTCACCGCGATCGATGTACATGTGCACCTCTGCGACGAGCTCACGCTGAGCTCGAAAGGCGCGCGCACGCAGCAGATGGCGAAATATTTCGGCCGCGAGCGCAAGCCCGTGCCGATGGAAGAGATGGCCGATCAATATAAAAAACGCAAGATGATGGCGGTTCTCATGAACACCCGCGACGAGACCGTCACCGGCTTAAAGCCCGTGCCGAACGATCACGTCGCCGAGTACGTGCGCAAGTATCCCGATCTGTTTTTGGGCTTCGGCGCGATCGATCCATGGACCGGCAAGCTCGCGCTGAACGAGATCAAGCGCTGCAAAGAGGAATTGGGGCTCACCGGCATCGGCGAGCTCAATCCCGCGCGGCAGCATTTCTTTCCCAACGACACGCGCTTCTATCCATTATGGGAGCAGTGCCAGAAGCTCGGCATGCCGATCCTCTTTCACGGCGGCATGGCGGCGGCGGGCGCTGGCACACCCGGAGGCATGGGGACGAAGCTCAAATACAGCCAACCGATCCTGCTCGATGACGTCGCGGCGGATTTTCCTGAGCTGAAAATCATCTCCGCGCATCCGACCTGGCCCTGGACGGCGGAGAGCCTCGCCATCGCGCGCCACAAATCGAACTACTTCATCGATCTCTCCGGCTGGGCGCCGAAGTATTTTCCCGCCGAGCTCGTACACAACGTGAACACGCTGCTCCAGGACAAGGTCATGTTCGGCTCGGATTGGCCGGCGATCGGCGTCGAGCGCTGGCTGGAAGAATTCCAGCAGATGAACATCAAGCCGGAAGTCCGGCAGAAGGTCATGCTCGATAACGCGAAGAAATTCTTCAACTTGAATTTCTGAGGCGCGGTCGTGAACGTCAGCGATCTCGATCTCAAGAAAACCGGCATGCTCTTCTTCGACATCCTGAACGGCTACTATCACGATGCCGAGCCGGCGAAGAAGGCAAAGATGAAGCCGTGGATCGACAATGCCGTGCGCCTGATGAAGGCCGGACGCGCCGCCGGGCTACCGATCTTTTTCGGCAAGGGCAACCATCGGGCCGACGGCGCGACATCGAAGACGCTCATCACCGACACCGACATGGCGCTGAAGCCGTGGCCCGGCGGGGAGATCGGCAAGTTCCGCCCGCATATCGTTGGCGACACCCAAAATTCCGAGGTGATTCCAGAGCTGGAGCCAAAGCCCGACGACTATTACATTCCTAAATACCGCTGGAGCACGTTTCACGAGACTTACTTCGATCTCGCGCTCCGCGCGCGCGGCGTCGATACGCTGATCATCTCCGGCGGCTCCACGGACGTGGGCGTCGCTTCGACGGTCTACGCCGGACGCGACCTCGATTACAATATGATCGTCGTTCGCGACGCGTGCGCGAGCTCGCACGAGCAAAAGGCGCACGACGTTTTGATGGATTTAATTTTTCCGCGCATGGCGCGGGTAAGAACGACCGACGAGATCGTTAAGATGATCGAGCGCGCCAGGTAAAGGAGACCTCATGTCCTCTAACGGCCACGTTCAGTTCGGCACCAGCCACAAGATCAAGCAGGTCGGCCGCATGGATCTCCCCGGCGGCGGGCTCGTCGCCGTGGAGAACGGCTACGCCTACGTTGGCCACATGGACCCGCCGTACGGCACGTCGATCGTCGACGTGCGCGACCCAAAGCATCCGAAGCTCGTCTCGCAGCTCGAAGTGCCGGAAGGCATTCACTCGCACAAGGTGCGCATCGCCGGCGACGTGATGCTCGTCAACTACGAGCGCTTTAAGACGAAGAAGGAGCCGCAGGGCGGACTTAAAATCTTCGATGTCTCGGACAAGTCACGGCCGCGCGAGATCGGCTTCTTCAAGGCCGCCGGCAAAGGCGTCCATCGCTTCACATTCGACGGCCGCTACGCCTACATCTCGCCGGTTATGGAAGGCTATGTCGGCAATATCGTGATGATTGTCGACGTGAAAAATCCATCGAATCCAGAAGAGGCCGGACGCTGGTGGATGCCGGGCCAATGGATCTCCGGCGGCGAGACGCCGACCTGGCACGCGACCGATCACCGCTGCCATCATCCGATCCGCCGCGGCGATCGATTGTACGTGAGCTACTGGCACGGCGGCTTCGTGATCCTCGACATCTCAGACATGAGCAAGCCCACGCTCGTGAGCGCGCTCGACTGGAGCCCGCCCTACCCTTGCCCGACGCACACGACGCTGCCGATGAATAAAAAGATCATGGACCGCGACATCATGATCGTCACCGACGAGGAGGTCGGCGAGAAGCTCACCGACAAGCCCTACGCGTTCCTTTGGGTCGTCGACATCACCGAGGAGACGCGGCCGACGCCGGTAGCGACTTTCAGGCTTCCCCACGACAATGAATCGACGGCGCATAGCCGCTTCGGCGCGCACCAGCCCGCCGAGCAGGTCTACGACAACATTCTCTACGTTACCTGGTTCGCCGGCGGGCTCCGCGCCGTCGACGTCTCCAATCCGTATCAGCCCACCGAACTGGGATATTATGTGCCGATGCCCGGCAAAGGGCAGAACACGGTGCAGAGCAACGACGTCTTCCGCAGCGCCGACGGCCTGCTCTATCTGATCGACCGGTACGACGGGTTGGAAATTTTGGAGCCGCAGATTTAATTTCATGCCGACCCACGAGGCGCCATCGAACCCGTAGGGGCGGTTCGCGAACCGCCCCTACATCAAATGAATTCCAGCCAATCAGGCCTTTTTAATCGACGCGCGCTCGTTCCCCCGCTTGCCAGCTTGATTCCGTCGATGAGCGTCGCCGCGCTCGGCATCGCTCTGCCCGAGCTGAGACAATCGCTCGCGCTCTCGACGATCGAGGCCGGAAGCCTCTTCTCTTTTATTTTCATCTTCGCCTCGCTCGGCAGCGCCGTCGCCGGCCGGCTCTCCGACCGGATCGGCCGCAAGCGCGTCATGGTCGGAGGCGTAACGATGCTCGCGTGCGGCTTTTCGCTCGCGAGCTTGGCGCCCTCATATACGGCCATGGGGTTGTGTCTCGCGCTCGCGGGCGTGGGCTACGGCTTCACGACACCCTCGCTCTACGCGCTCATGTCCGATCTCATGCCGGGCCGCCGCGGGCTCGGCGCGAGTCTAGTTTCGGTATCCTATGGCCTCGGAGTCTCAGCGGGTGCGATCGTCACGACTTGGATCTTGGCGCGATCGCATTGGCCGGAAGCGTTTCTCGCCATCGGTCTATTCGGGTTCGCGATTGCAGGAGTACAAAGCGTTGCGATCGATAACGTGCGGCCGAAGAGAACGGAGGAACGGCCGCGCTACCGCGCCGTACTGAACCGTGACGTAACGCTGCTCGCGCTGGCTGAATTTTTCGGCGGCTCGGTATTCTTTAGCTCCGCCTCTTGGACCGCGTCGGTCCTGCGCGCGGCGAAGGGACTCACGATTATCGAGACCGGCTTCGTCATGAGTCTCTGGGGGCTCACGCCGATGATCGGCGCGCTTCTTCTCGGTCCGATGTCAGACCGATTCGGCCGTAGCGCGGTGATCCTCTCGACCGCCTTCCCCGCCGCCGTCGCGGCTTTCGTTTCTTACCAATGGCTCGCAACACCTGCGGCTTTAGCCGCGGGCTTAGTCATCTTCGGAATTTTAAAAGCGACCGTTCCGACGCTCATCGTTCCGTTTGCCCAGGAGTCCGCCGCGCCCGAGGCGGCCGGCGCCGCCGCAGGCGTGATCATGTCGATGCATTATTTTTCGGCCGTCGTCGCGCCGCTTGTCACCGGCGCTCTCATCGCCGCAAGCGGTGATATGATTCTTTCGATGGTGCTCACCGCCTGCGTCCCCCTGATTATCTATGGGAGCCTGATCGCCGCCGTGAAAGCATAGACGATCTCATCCAAATAAGCTTTAGAGCTTTTGCCGGAGGAACCAAGCGATCGCCGAGACCGCGAACCAAGCAAGCGTGGAAATTGCGAGCGTTTCCCAGGCGGCAAGCCGCGGAGCGAGCAGCCAGTTCGCTGCGGCGAATGCGAGCAAGCCAAGACTTCCGAGCGCCGCTCCAGCGGCAACGACCGCGGCGACGCTTGTCCCCCGCTTCTTTCCCGCCATACCGCGAGATTCCTTTCGTTTCCGCTCGTGGCGTTCAATAAGAGTTACGCTGGCGGGAAAGATCGCGGGAAACGCGAGGAAAAGACCGCCCACCCCGGGGCCGAATCGATGTGCGATCCAGCCTGTTATCACCGTCGCGAGACCTCCGAAGATAAATCGCATCGCGTACTCCCACCATTCGGTTTGACGGAGGCGCGAAATTTCGAATTTGATTTTCATTGGTGCAGCAGAGCCCATAACCCAAAGGCGACCGCGAACCATACCGCGAGCGCAATGAAGGAGACGACGATGCTGGGCGATTTGTAGCGCATCAGCCACCACGCGGTGAGCTGACAGTAAGTCAACAGCGCGATAGCCCCCGCTGCCATCGATCTGGCCTCTTCGGCGGCATATAATCCACCCTCTTTCCACATCGCCAGTCCCAGGGTGGCAAGGGCGATCGAGGGCGCGGCCGCGAATAGGCCGCCGAAGCTTTTAGGACTCGACGCGTCGCTGAGTAGCGCAAAGGATGATACGACGATCCCGCCGATCAAAAATCGTAAGACATACTCAAACAAAAAAAGATCTCCGTGTTATGCGGCTACATCCTCTGTCCGTCCGTTCGGCCGTCGTCGACTCGGTCTAACGGATATGCGCCAGCCGCAAAGCCGTCAAGCCTTGGCGACCTTTCGACTGCTATGATAGTAGTCGAGACTTGAAAGTTACACGAGTGGAAAGGAGGCTCGCGCATGCCGAAGATCAAACGTTTGAGCCATGTGGTGCTATACGTGAACGATCTGGAGAAGATGACAACCTTCTACCGGGACGTTCTCGGCCTCGTTAAATATCACGAGCATCCGGGACGCATGGTGTTCTTGACGCCCGATCCAGAGTTGGACGATCACCAGCTTGCTTTGGCTAAAGGCCGCGAAGGCGACGCCAAGATCATCGCACACATCGCTTGGCAGGTGGACACGCCCGCCGATGTCAAGGCGTTCTATGACAAATTCAAGGCCGAGGGCGTGGCGATTCATCACTGCGTGAGCCACGCCTATGAGGAGATGGGAAACACCGTATCATGCTATTTCCTCGATCCGGAGGGCAACCGGCTGGAAATTTATGCGCTCGTGGCCGAGCGCGCGGACGAGCGGATGAATAGACCGCTCGATCTCGACAAAAGCGTGGACGAGATCGTGGCGCAAGCGAGCGGCTTGGGTTCGTAATCGTTCTCACGTTGCGCCTCGTCTCGCCTCCTCCATCTCCTCCAGCGTCTTAGGCCAGTCCGCCTTGAATAATCGCGATAAGGCGCGGTCCGCCAATAATCGGCCGCCCGTCTGACATTTCGCGCAATAGTTGGTCTCGTTCTCCGCGTAGACGATGCGCTGCACCGGTGAGCCGCAGACCGGACACGGCTTTTTGTATTTGCCGTGCACCGCCATGTCTTTGCGGAACGCGGTTACCTTCTCGGGAAAATTTTCTTTCGCTTCAGTTCTCAGCCTTTCGACCCAATCGGCGAGCGTATTTCGCGTCGCATTATAAAGCCGCTCGGTCTCTTCGGCGCCCAGCTGTCGCGTCTGCTTCACCGGCGAGAGCTTCGCCGCATGTAGGATCTCGTCGGAATAGGCGTTGCCGATGCCGCTAAAGAGAGTGGGATCGGTGAGCGCGCGCTTGAGCGTATGGTTCTCGCGGGTGAGCGCTTCGCGAAAGCTCGCAAGATCGGCTTCCAGAACCTCGAGGCCGCCGCGCTCGTGCTCGCCGAGCGACTGTTCTCCCAGCACCAGATGCAGCGAGGCGCGCTTTTTCGTGCCGGCCTCCGTCAGCAGCAGCGTTCCAGCCGGAAAGTCAAATGCCGCCAGGCCGAGCTTCCGCGTCACGGGCGCGCCGGCTGACTTCCAGTGAAGCCGCCCGGCGATCATCAGGTGAATCACGAGATAGAGATCACCCTCGAGCGCGATCACGATACGTTTGCCGAGCCGCTTCAGCCCAACGACTTTTTTTCGGTACGCCTCGGTGATCGGCGGCTCAACACTGCGAAGGAGAAACGGGCTGCCGAGACGGATGCGTTGGAGCGTCTGACCGAGAATGCGCCGCTCAAGCGCTTCGATGTAGACAACAACGTCGGGCAGTTCCGGCATATTCTATGTTTGAAGGTACCAGGAGAGAAGCAGGACGACGACGGTCCCGACAAGCATGCCGGTGACGGCGCTCCGCGTCTTGTAGGAGACGAAAACCGCAAGCGCAAGGGCCACCGTCCGGCGCGGCGCCGCTGCCACATCGAAGCTCCCGTTCGTCAGGTAAAGCGCGGTCGCGACGATGCCTGCGACCAGCGCGTAGGCAAGCAAGCGGAGGTATCGATCCCACGACTCCGGAAAACTCCAACCCGTCAGCAGCAGCTGCGGCACGACCCGGAGCGCGTAGCTAACGAGCGCCATGCCAAAGACAATGATCAATCGTCCCGGCGCCATTCGTCGATTCTCCAGCCGATCGTCGCGATGGCGATCGCCGCCAGCATCCAACCCCAGTCGGTATTCCACAGAGCGGCGGGCACCGCGGCGATGAACGCCACGATCGAGACGATAACTGCGCTCGATTCCCTCAGGTCCATCGCAATGACGGATGCAAAATAGGCCGGCAAAATGAATTTGAGCCCCTCTTCGTATCCCGACGGCATCCTGAGCGCGGCCCAGTATCCGAGGGCCGTACCGGCGACCCACACGGCCCAAGCGGTCGTGCCGATCCCGAGGAAGAAATCGAGATTCTCGTCGCTTTTTTCCCGCGTCGACGCGCCGCTCCGTTTTTCTTCGCGTTGAAAGCGCACATAGGGGACCACGAAGCTGCTCGCGCTGATGAAATGCGACGCCCACAAAAGCCGCGTGCGCTTGACGCGGCGAAAGTAGGGCGCCATCGCCGCGCTCATCGGAAGAAAACGCAAATTCATCAGGACCGTTGCGATGATGATTTGCACGGCCGGCTTACCCAGCGCGAGCGGCTCGACGACCGCATACTGCGCCGGGCCGGCATAGACGAGCGCCGACATCAACACGATCTCCTCCCAGTGAAGACCGTAGCTGTTCGCCGCCATGCCAAGTGCGAAAGACGACGGCACGAAAGCGATCCAGATCGGCACGGCGGCCTTCACACCTTGACGAAAGGACGGCGAAAGCATTACGTTTCGGTATCCGACCGCCGGCAAAATATCAACTTGCTTTTGACCGATAAGTTTTTTACAAGCGACTTATGAAAGTCACTCGCATCTATACCGGATCCGACGGCCATTCGCATTTCGATGAAGTCGAAGTCGAGATCGGAAAGCTCCAGCCCGGCGAAGGCATTCTCTTCCGCCACGAGCCGCCGGGAAAGGTCCAGGACTGGCATCCCGCGCCGCGGCGCCAGTATGTCGTCACGCTCTCCGGAGAGGGCGAGATCGAGACGAGCGACGGCACCAAGCGGCGATTCGGCGCCGGCGATATTATGCTCGCCGATGACACGACCGGCCGCGGCCACATCACACGCGTCGTGAGCAGCACGCCACGCATCTACGTCATGATGCCGGTCAAATAGACGGCCAATCGTATTTGAATTTAACCTGGGGTTATGCGAGCTTCCAAGAGTTATGGAAGCCGGGAAAAATCTTCTCCGCGAGCTCCCGTCCGTCGATCGCCTGTTGAATCATCCGCGGTGCCAGTCCTTGCTCGCCCAAACGAGCCGTGAGTTCGTGACGCAACAATGCCGCGAGCTGCTGGACGAGGTGCGGGAGGCGATCCGCGCCGGCCAAAGCCATTCCAACAGCGACATCGGAGAGGAATTCATTCTAACCCGCCTCGCCGAACGGGTCGCCGCGGCACGCGGCTCCAAGCTGGTCCGCGTCGTTAACGCGACCGGCACGATTCTGCACACCAATCTCGGCCGCGCGCTGCTGCCGCGGGCGGCGATCGACGCGGCCGCCCGCGCCGGGGAAAGTCCGGTAAACCTGGAGTACGATCTCGAAAAAGGCGCGCGCGGCAAACGCGAAGAGATGGTCGAGAGCCTGCTCGTCGATCTCACCGGCGGCGAGGCGGCGAACGTCGTCAATAACAATGCCGCGGCGGTGCTCCTCGGCCTCAATACCCTCGCCGACGGCAAAGAGGTGATCGTCTCGCGCGGCGAGCTGATCGAGATCGGCGGCTCTTTCCGGATTCCCGAGATCATGGCGAAGAGCGGCGCGATTCTAAAAGAGGTCGGCAGCACGAACCGAACCCACCCTCAGGATTACGAGAAGGCGATCGGCAAAAAAACCGCCCTGCTGCTCAAGGTCCATACGAGCAACTATAAAATCGTCGGCTTTTCCGCGGAGGTTGGGCTCGACGATCTCGTCGCGATCGGCAAGAAGCACAAAATCCCCGTGATGGAAGATCTCGGCAGCGGCGCCTTTCTTGATTTGAGCCGCTACGGACTGCCCAAAGAACCGCTCGTTGCCGAGCGTGTCTCACTCGGCGCCGACGTCGTTACCTTCAGCGGCGACAAGATCCTCGGCGGACCGCAGGCGGGACTTATCGTCGGGAAAAAGAAATATCTCCAGGCGATGAACAAAAATCCGCTCCATCGGGCGCTTCGCTGCGGCAAACTGACGCTCGCGGCGCTCGAGGCGACGCTGCGTCTGTATCAGCAATCGACCAATGTCACCGAACAAATTCCGACGCTCAAGGCCTTTACGCGCAACCTCGAAGAGATCGAGGCGATGGGCGCGCGGCTTGTTCCGGCCATCGAGAAGGCGCTCGGCGCCGGCTTTCGCCTCACGCTGGAAAACTCAACATCGCAGATCGGCAGCGGCGCCCTTCCGACCGAGGAGATTCCGACGAAGGTCATTGCGATCGAAAGCGGGAAAATCGGGGCGGAACGCATCGCGGAGAAGTTTCGCCGCGCGAACCCGCCGATCATCGGGCGCGTCAAGGACGGCCGTTTTCTCCTCGACTTGCGCGCCATTTTCAGCGCCGACGACCTGATCCCCCATTTTCCCGAGTCGAAACTCGACACCCGAGACTCGAAACTCTAGTCATGCCTTTTATCATCGGCACCGCCGGTCATATCGACCACGGCAAGACGAGCCTCATCAAGGCACTCACCGGCGAGGACACCGACCGCCTCAAGGAGGAAAAAGAACGCGGGATCTCCATCGACCTGGGGTTCGCCCACCTGGACCTCCCCGACGGCACACAGGCGGGAATCGTCGATGTCCCGGGCCATGAGCGCTTCATTCGCAACATGCTCGCCGGCGCGCACGGCATCGACCTCGTGCTGTTCACCGTCGCCGCCGACGACGGGGTCATGCCGCAGACCGAGGAGCATCTGGACATCGTTCACCTGCTCGGCGTTAAGCAGGCGATCTTCGTCATCACGAAAGCCGACCTCGTACCGACGGGGCGAATCCGCGAGGTCGAGGAAGAGATCAACATCCTCACTTTCGGAACGGCGTTGGAAAATTCGCCGACGCTCCCCTTCTCCGCCGTTACCGGCCAGGGACTCGCCCAGCTCCGCGAGGAGATCGTCCGCCGTCTGCAGCAGGTCGGCCGCGGTGCGCCCAAGGGATATTTCCGCCTGCCCGTCGACCGCGCGTTTATTCTCCAAGGTCACGGCGTAGTCGTCACCGGCACGGCGCAAAGCGGCGAGGTGCGGAGCGGCGATCATGTGCGCGCGCTGCCGGGGAGCCAGACTTTCCGCGTGCGCAGCCTCCAGGTGCATAACCGCTCCGTCGATTCCGCCGGCTGGGGGCAGCGCGTCGCGCTCAACCTCGCAGGGCTCGAAAAGGCCGCGATCGAACGCGGCCATGTCATCTGCGATGAAAAACTCACGCTGACGACCGATCGCTTCGACGCGCGGCTGGAGGTCCGGCCCGCCGCGACGAAGGGAGTGAAGAATCATCAGCGCGTGCGCATTCACCTCGGCACCGCCGAGCGCCTGGGCAAGCTCATCATCCTCGGCGGCGGCGAGAAAATCGAGCCCAAGGAAGTTGCGTTTTGCCAGATCACTCTCGGCGAGCCGCTATTGGCGCTCCGCGGCGACCGCTTCATCGTGCGCGACGAGACCGCGCGGCGCACGCTCGGCGGCGGCATCGTCATCCATCCGTGGCCGCAAAAACACAAGCGCGGCGAAACCGATCTGAAGGTACGCCTCGAAGCGCTGGTGAGCGAAGACGTGCCCAGTCTGATCGAGCGCTTTATGGAAGAGAGCGAAGACTTCGCTCCTCCCCTCTCGGCGCTTTATCAATTCCTGAACATCCGCGAAGAGGAGCTCCGCGATTGGATCCGGCGCAGCCCGAACCTGATTTCGATCAGCGCCGAAGGCGAGAAGCTTTATACGACGAAAGAGAAATGGGGACGCCTGAAGGACAGCGTCGCCGCGGCACTTCGCGATTATCATGCCGCCCACCCACTCGCTCCGGGAATGGACATGGAAGAAGTTCGCGCCAAGCTCCCCTATGCGATAACACCGCGGCTGTTTCGCGTCGTCGTCGAACTTTTGGAGGCGGAAAAAAGCTTCAAGCGCGAGGGCAATCTTTTGAGCCTGCACAGCCATCGCGTCCGCCTCGGCGCAAACGAGCAGTCGCTCACCGAAAACATTCGACGCCTTCTCGGCGCGACTCCCCTGGCGCCGCCCGACCTTCGGCAAGTCGAGAAAGAACTCGGCGCCGACCGCGGCAAGGTCGGTGAAATCGTGCGCGTGATGGAGCGGGAGAAATCGATCGTCCGGGTGGCGGCGGACCTTTACTATCTGGCCGATTCCGTTGACAACGTCAGGACCGTTCTATATAAATATCTCTCCGAAAACGGCGAGATCACGGCGGCCAGCTTTCGCGATCTTTTAGGCTCCAGCCGCAAATATACTATTGCCCTTCTTGAGTATTTCGATCGGGAAGGGACGACCGTCAGGGTCGGAGATTCCAGGCGACTTAAGTCGCCGCCACCCACGGCGCGACCCGGCGCCGCCCGCTAGAGTTTTCGCAAACGCAGACGACTTATGAAATTCATGGACAAACGAAAGGCCGTGCGCCTTACGCGCCACGTCGCCGCCGCCGGTTGAGCCGCTAAGCTCGGCCCCGCCGACCTGTCGCAAGTTTTGCACAGCCTTCCGAAAACGTACTATCCCGAAGTCATTGTCGGCACCGAAACATCCGACGACGCCGGGGTGTTTCGTCTGCGTCCCGACCTTGCGATCGTCAATACGGTGGACTTTTTCACGCCGATCGTCGACGATCCCTACACGTTCGGCCTGATCGCCGCGGCCAATTCGCTCAGCGATGTTTACGCCATGGGCGGAGAGCCTAAGACGGCGCTTAACATCGTTTGTTTTCCGAAGGGCAAAATGGACCTCAGCGTGCTGGGTGAAGTGTTGAAAGGCGGCGCGGATAAGGCGCGCGAAGCCGGCGTCGCGATCGTCGGCGGCCATAGCATCATCGATCCGGAGATCAAGTACGGCATGGCCGTCACCGGCGTCATCCACCCCGATAAGATCCTCCGCAACGTGGGCGTCCAGGAAGGCGACGCGCTGGTGCTAACCAAACCGCTGGGTACGGGCGTAATTACGACCGCGCTGAAAAAAGGCAAAGCGTCCAAAGCAAGCGTCCAAGAGGCGGTCTCGGTCATGGCCGAACTGAACCAGACCGCCTCGACGATCATGCGCGGCTATCCTGTTCACGCCTGTTCAGACGTGACCGGATTCGGGCTGCTCGGCCATGCATTGGAAATGGCCAGTGGCAGCAGTGTGACGCTGATCCTCGAATCCGCCCGGCTGCCGCTTCTGCGCCGCGCGCGCCATCTGGCCGAGAAAGGCTATTTGACCGGGGGCTGCAAGAGGAATCGAGAGTATCTTCAGGACAAGATCACCGTCGACAAATCGATTCGCGAGGGGCTGGTCGAGATGGCTTTCGACCCGCAGACTTCAGGGGGGCTTCTCATCGCCGTCCCGCAAAAGGCCGCAGCCAAACTGGTCGGCGAACTAGAGAGCGCGGGGATAAAGCACGCAGCAGCGATCGGCTACGCCACCTCGCTGCAAAAGGCCTGGGTCCGGCTCGTGTGACCTCGAGCAGGTTTTGCCGTCGAAAGCACCGAACGCCCGTGCGAAGACTACTACTCTCGATAGTCCTGCTGCAATGTCTTAGCGACGGCGGATGGGCCGGTGAGGATGCGGCTACCCCCGATCCTTCGGCGACACCGCCGCCTGGCGCAGCCACTACGAACGAATCACCCGCGACACCATCTACCGCCCCATCGCCATCGTCCCCGCCGGCCTCGGCCGTCCCTACAGCCGAAGCTCCGCCGCCGGCGACACCTGCGCCTCCATCGACCGCGCCGGCACCTCAGGGGACGTTCGTCGGACAAGCGATTCCGGTCAAAGATGCGTCGTCCGCCGAGCTCAAGAAAGTCCTTCAAGTGCTCGTGACGCCCGGAGGCGCCGTGCTCGATCAGCCGGGCGGAAAGTCGCTCATGATCGTCGATACGCCAGAAAAAACGCGCCGTTTGATCGAACTCAAAGAAATCCTCGATGTTCCGGCGTTTGCGGGTGTACGCTTCGCTATTTACGAAGCGAAGGAGGCGCCCGCCGAACAGCTCACTGAGGCCGTCAACCAGCTCCTGCAAAACGGTATGGGTTCCGGCTCCTCTCAGTCTTTAGCGTTGGCCCCCCTCCCAGTCGGCAATCGGATCTTGATCGCCTACAAAAGCGACTCGGGATTGAGTGAGGCTCGCAGGCAGCTCGAACGGCTTGATCGTCGCACCAACGCTCGACGGAGCATTTATATTTACCCTTTGAACGAGGAGAATACCGCGTCGCTTGAGAATACTATCGCCGCTTTTAAGGCCTCAAAGAAAACCACCCTTTCGGTCCCCGGCCGACGATTAGAGATCGCTCTTGACGAGCCCACACACTCGTTGATTATTTATGCGACTCCTGACGAATTACGGGAACTCAGAGACCTGATCAATCCGAGTCGAAGCTGGCTGGAATTCAAACAGCGGATCGCTTCAATCGAGCATATGTTCGAATCTAAGCCTACCCCCAACAAGCCTACGCTTTAAACGCTGCCGACGCCCGACGACTCCTCGTAACGTCCGGTCTTTTCTTAACCAAAATCAGGTAAACACCTGATAGTGAATCCTTGTTATTTCCGGTATTTACCGCAAAATCTATGTCCACGAGTCTTGACAAGGGTAAATTAAGGTGAAGAAACTTCTGGATGGAGGTATCGCATGGCCGAGGCTAGTCCCCACCCCGTGCCAATTCAAAAACTAGGCGCCGGCGAGTCCACGGCGGTCCTGCTGCGAGAGCTGGTCGCCCATTTGAGGCAGTCGCGAACGCAACTTCGAGAAGAATGGGCACGACGCATCACGGAAGCCCAATTGCTCACCGCGATGAGCAAAGAGGAGATCTTCGCCGAGGCGACCGCCGTGTATGATAATTACGTCGATGTCCTTGAGACCGGCGCAGTAGAGGCCCTACAGGATTATGCGCGCAATCTCTCCGAGCGGATCATCCCGCGGGGGGTCGAGACTCACGAAGTCGTCGGCATCGTCCTCTTACTACGCGACGTGCTCGCGCGGTCTCTGTTCTCAAAATACCGGCAGGACTTCGATAAGCTGAGCCGAGTGCTCGATGCTTACGAGCCGGCGGCGAATCGGATCGGCAGCACCGTCGCCGTGAGCTTCGTCCAAGAGCGGGAGCGCATCATCCGCGAGCAACAGGAGGCGATTCGGGAGCTCTCGACGCCGGTTCTGCCCGTGCGCGAGCGGCTGCTCATCCTGCCGATCATCGGTATGGTGGATCCGCTGCGCGCCCGCCAGCTGACCGAGCAGCTTCTCCGCGGCATCCGCACCAATCGCGCCCGGGTCGTCGTGATGGACATCACGGGCGTCCCCGCGATGGATGCAACCGTCGCCAACCATCTGGTGCAAACCGTTGAGGCCTCGCGGCTCCTCGGCGCCACTGTCATTGTTACGGGGCTCTCTCCGGAACTCGCGCAGACGCTCGTCAATATTGGCGTTGACTTGAGCAAAATGAATACGGTCGGCGACCTGCAGGGCGGCATCGAGGAGGCGGAAAGGCAGTTGGGTTACCGCGTCGTGCCGATG
Organism: Verrucomicrobiia bacterium; assembly: GCA_035495775.1. GTDB lineage: Bacteria > Desulfobacterota > Binatia > UBA9968 > UBA9968 > JAJPJQ01. The sequence goes on from DATJFG010000134.1 coordinate 74,651, forward strand.
ATGGAAGAGCCGCCGGTGCAAACATAGGAGTCTCGAGTGCAGGTCCCAATCCTAAAACAGCGCGATTATCTCATCGCCAGCATTCAAGCGGCGCTTACCGATGCGGATCTCCTCCAACTGCGCGACGCGCTTGTCAGTCAAGTCGGCACCTATCGGTCGCGCGGCGTCATCGTCGACGTGACGGCGCTCGATGTTATGGATTCTTTCGCGGTGAGGACGCTTCGTGACCTCGCTCACATGATCCGTCTCCGCGGCGCGGAAACGGTCATTGTGGGCATCCAGCCCGAGGTCTCCTTCGCCATGGTCCAATTAGGGCTCACCCTCGAGGGCGTCTCGACCGCCCTCGATCTCGAGGAAGGCCTCGCCTACCTAGATAAGAAACTCAGAACCATCAGCGCGCCGCCGACGAGTAAAAAAAGAGGCTGACCGGTGCCCAGCCAGGAAATAACCGTGCCGGTCAACGCGGACATCGATATCGTGACGGCGCGCCAGAAGGGCCGCGAGCTAGCGCGGGATTTGGGGTTTACATCGACCGATTTGGCATTAATCGCAACGGCGATCTCTGAATTGGCGCGAAATATTATTCTTTACGCGAACAGCGGGGAAATTCTCTTGAGTGTCGTCGAAAACGGCACGCGGCGTGGTTTGAAAGTCGTCGCGCGTGACGACGGGCCCGGCATCCCGGATATCGAGCGGGCGCTCGAAGAAGGCTTCAGCACCTCGCGCAGTTTAGGGCTCGGTCTTTCCGGCGTACGGCGGCTCATGGACGAATTCGACATCGTCTCGGAGATCGGCAATGGCACAACCGTGACGGTGAAGAAATGGAGGTTATAGCGGCCGGTGATTCAATGGGGTGTTGCCCATGCCGCTCTGGCAGGCGAACAAAAATGCGGCGACAGTCATTTGGTCGAACTGTTTCCTGGAGGCGCTTTAGTTGCGGTCCTGGACGGTATCGGCCATGGCGAGGAGGCGTGTCGTGCCGCCGAAGCGGGCGCGCGTCTGCTGGCCGCACACCCTCAGGCGAACATACTTTCGCTGCTGACACGCTGCCATGAAGCACTGCGTGGAACTCGGGGAGCGGTGATGAGCGTGGCATCGTTCAATTTCCCGGAGCGTGCGATGACTTGGTCGGGAGTCGGCAATGTCGAAGGGCTGCTCGTGCGGTCCGAGCCAGCGAATCCGCCGCGCGAGACACTGCTGCTTCGCGCCGGCGTGCTCGGTCATCAACTACCGCCGCTTCAATCGGGGATGGTCTCGCTATCGGCCGGCGATACGCTTATTTTTACGACCGACGGTATCCGCCACAGCTTTACTCGCGGGATGCTTTATAAACAAACCCCACAACAGATTGCGGACCACATTTTGGCCGAAGATTCTAAAGGAACGGACGATTCTCTGGTGTTGGTTGCGCGCTATTTGGGTACGGACGGAGCACCGCGATGAAAACCTCGGTGCAGAACCTGCTTCAGGAGGAATACACGTCCGCTTTGAAGAGCTATCTCTCTCAGCCGGCCGAGGATGGACTCCATCGCGCGTACGCTATAGGGCGAAGAGCTCTTGCAGAGGAGTCGGGGCCGCTTGAAATGGCGATGCTACACCACGAGGCACTGATCAGCGTTATGCCGAAAGCTTTCGACGAGCAGACGATGCAAGTGCTCAAGGAAGCGAAAAATTTCTTCGTCGAGAGCCTGACCCCATTCGAGATGGCCTATCGCGGCTTTCATGACGCGACAAGCGCCCTTAGGCGTCTCAACGAAAAACTCGAGGAAGAGGCCAAGCGCATTGCGCATTCGATTCACGACGAGGCCGGGCAATTCCTCGCTTGCGTGCACATCGCACTCGAAGAGGTCGCGCGCGAGCTGCCGCCCAATTCCCGCAAGCACCTAGAGGAAATTCGTCAGCTTTTGAATCAGGTCGAGGGACAATTAAGGAGGCTTTCACACGAGCTTCGTCCGACGATCTTGGACGACCTCGGCCTTTTGCCGGCACTCGAATTTCTCGCCGAAGGCGTTTCCAAACGCTCCGGTGTTCCCATCGCCGTCGAAGGCGAGCGCCGCGGACGGCTGACGCCTTCTATCGAGACGGCGCTTTACCGCGCAGTGCAGGAGGCCTTGAACAACGCGACCAAACACGCGCAGGCGAAGAGCGTGACCGTCCGCATCAGCCGCGGAGAGAAATCCGTCTTTTGTTCGGTGCGCGACGACGGCGTCGGCTTCGATACATCGGCGATGCTCGCCAGAAAAGGAAATCGGGGGCTGGGACTGCTAGGGATGCGCGAGCGAGTGGCGGTCTTGGGCGGAACGCTGCAAATCAAATCGGAACTGGGACAGGGAACCGAAATTATAATTACGGTACCTTTGGACGGCTGACGGTACCTGGGAGGTCAAAATGAGGATGAGATTGTTATTGGCAGAAGACCATCTGATGTTTCGTCAGGGGTTAAAAGCGGTGCTCGAACGGGAGAATCTTGAAGTCGTCGGAGAAGCGTCCGACGGCCATGAAGCAATTCGGCTCGCCCGAACGCTTCATCCCGACGTGGCGGTACTCGATTTGGCGATGCCCAATCTGAACGGCCTCGATGCCGCCAGAGAAATCATCCAGAGTTCGCCCAAGACAAAAACCATCTTGCTGACGATGCATACGGAAGATCAGTATGTCATCGAGGCGCTGCGCGCGGGCATCCGGGGATACGTCTTAAAGTCGCAGGCGACGCCGGATCTCATTCAAGCCGTCCAAGAAGTCTATCGCGGCACTGTTTATCTAAGCCCCGGCGTTTCCCGCGCTCTGGTTGAGGCCTATTTGTCCAAGACCCATCTGCCATCCGATCCACTTACACCGCGCGAGCGCCAGGTCCTTCAACTTGTCGCGGAGGGAAAGACGACTAAAGAGATTGCTGTAGTGCTTGGCGTGAGCGTCAAGACGGCGGAATCCCATCGTACAAGGCTCATGGAAAAGCTCGATGTTCACGAAACCGCAAGTCTCGTACGTTATGCTATCCGAACCGGTCTGATCCAGCCCTGATATAGGCATCAGAAACGCCAACCACTTTCCGTCACGGCAAGCACTTTCCGCATGGATGGGCGATCGACTGAAGGTCGCCCATCCATTTTCTCGTGATTTCGTCTACTTTTACGTCGCTCAAGTAATTCCTGTCCTAAACTTCAGTGTTTACCTGATTGTTGTATTCCCCCCCCGCCTTTATACCTTTCTTATAATGTCGCTAAATGTACTGCTTGTCGATGATGATGCAGGCTTCCGCAGTGCCGTAAGACGCCTGTCCGAAAAGGAAAGTGCCTTTAACCTCGTCGGCGAAGCCGAGAACGGCGAGCAGGCGTTGCGCCTCGATCACGAGTTGCGGCCTGAGGTTATCTTCATGGATATCACGATGCCGCGTCTTAATGGTCTCGAGGCCACTCGACGCATCAAGGCACGGCGCCCGGATGTCAAAGTCATTATTTTGTCGGTGCACGAAGAGGAGGCCTACCGGAGAGCCGCGAGAGAGAGCGGCGCCGACGGCTTCGTTC
>DATJFG010000135.1:0-32287 GCA_035495775.1 Verrucomicrobiia bacterium
GTGGTACCACGCCGACAACCTGCCGATCTCGGCCGCGTACAACCTGGGCGTGCGCAGCAAGAAAAACATCCTTGCGAACCCGGACGCGGGCAAGGGCGGCAGCTGGCTCGACATGAGCCTCAACTGGCGCTACGTGTTCTAGAACTTAAACAACTGTTAAAAAAGGGGGAGTCGAAAGGCTCCCCCTTTTTTTTTTGGTGCGGTTGATATAAATTCGCCCAAACAAGCATGCAACGCCGGATTTTTAACCGCCGCAGCCGCAGTGTCTCGGCGGTCGTCCTAAGCTTTCTCCTCCTTGCCTCCTGCTCCGCCGCGACCACCGGCGGGGACGCGGGTTTTTACCCCGGCAAGCTCGGCATCGCGAAGGCGAAAAACCTTTCGCCGCGCGGGCGCGAGGTCGAGGCGCGCTTTGCCGCCTACCTCGAAGGCCACACCGATGAGGCGATTGCGATCTATCGTGAAAAATACGGCAAAGAGGTCAACACCGACAACGCGCGCGAGTTGTCGCGCGACTATGCCCCGGGAGGCATGGATGCGGAAGACGCCGCGACGCGCGCGGCGCGCGCGGAGTGGAGCGCGGCGGTGCACGAGCCGTCGAGCGCCTTCACGAAGGAGATTTACCGCCGCGAGCTTAAAAAACCCGCCGCGCCGAAGGAGCGCAATCAGGTGGTTTTCACCGCCGGCGGCGCAGGCGTAGGAAAGACGACCAGCATCCATCAAGTCCCCGGTCTGGAGCGCGCGGTCGCGGCGGCGCAGATCGTCTACGATACGACGCTCTCGGGTTTCAAATCGTCCCAGGAAAGAATCGCGCAGGCGCTGGCGGCCGGTAAAGAGGTCAGCATCGTCTACGTCTATCGCGATCCGGTGGAATCGTTTGTCGGCGGCGCTTTGCCGCGCGCGGAAAAAAACGGGCGGACGCTGCCGCTCGACGCCTATATCGAAACGCATCTCGGGGCGCCGGAAGTCCTCTTAAAGATCGCCGACATGTACAAAGACGACAAGCGGCTGGAGATTGCGGTTATCGACAACAGCCGGGGCCGGGGCGGAGCCGCTCTGTCGGATTTAAAGTTCGTCCGCGCCGTCGCCCGTAAGTACACCCGTGAAGAGCTCAAGACCAAACTCGTTCAGGCGCTAGAGGATGCTCATGAAAAAGGCCGGCGCGGGGAAAAAGACGGGATCTCGGAAATCATCTACCGCGGCTTTAAAGGCGATGTCTCTTAAGGAGTATACGGCGCTTATCGCCGAGCGCATGGCGGAAGCGCTCAAGCGAAAAACGCAAAACAAAAAGAGAAAGGATGATCGGAGTGACGATGATTGAAAGTTTTTCTCAGATAAATATCTCACGGCGCATTCGGGGAGGCCGCGCGGCGCTATGCGTCCTGGCGGCCGGGTTTATTTTCGGCTGCGGCGATATCTTGTCGCACGATGTTCCGCGGCTCGGCGCCGCCGGCCGCTACACCGAAGCGCGCGAGCAGTTTTTAAAGGGCCGCGCCGGCAGTATGGAAAAGGCGATCGCCGATTTGACCCCCATCGTCGGCGAAGACCCTACTTATAGGGACAGCCTGACGCTTCTGGGCCGGGCCTACTACAACCAGGGCGCGTACGAAACTTCCCGCCAAGTGCTCCAGCGCGCGCTGCGCGTGAACAAAGAAGACGAGATCGCCTGGACGACGCTGGGCATGGCGCAGCTGAGGCTCGGCGAAGACGAGAAAGGCATCGAGACCCTGCAGGGAGCGGTCACCCTGTTGAGCAAGGTTTCAAAGCCCGGATACCGCAATTTTGAGGAATGGGACAGCAAGGGGCTGGTGCGCTCTTATATCTCGCGCAGCGTTGTCGAGCTCAGAAAGGGTGTGGACGCCAAGCCGAGCCTGCTGCGCACCTGCGAGGCGCTCCTCGGCCGCATCGACGACGAGGAGCACTTTCAGAAAACGATTGCCCGGCAAACGCGGCGCAACGACTACGCTCCTTAAGGCTGTTTGCCTTCGGAATCGCGCCGGTGATCCTCGCGCTCGTCCCAGCGGGCGCGGTCGATCTCTTCTTCCATTTGCCGGCCCACCCATTCGCTGCTGGCGATGAGCCGCGGCCAATCGGCGCCGCCGCTGATCATGGCGAGATCGACCGCGATTTCGGCGCGAATCTCTTTTCTGGGATCCCAGTAAAGGCCGTAAGTATAGGGTAAGCGGTATTCGACATAATCGAGCCAGTCGTGAATTCCCCTGAGGCCGCTCTCGATCTCTCTGAGCGCCCCCTGACGGTCGCCCGCCCGCGCCAAAGTGAGCCCGAGATAGAGCCTGGCTAGGCTGTCATCGCTCGAACGCGCGACGGCCCGTTCGAGGGCCTGGCGGGCCTCGGGAAGCCTGCCGCTCGCATAATACGCACGTCCCACATATGTCCATGAGCCTTCCGGCAGCGTGCTGAAATACAGGCCGTTCGGACTGGCCGCCGCGGCGTTCTCAAAGTGAACGACGGCGCGGTTGGGATCGCCGTAAAGTAAGTCCCTTCTTCCCGCCTGTATCTCGCCACTGGGCGTGACGCAGCTTGAAAGGCCGAAGACAAGCAACGCGAAAACAGCCAGATATGGGATTGGTTTCATAATGACATAAAGATAAGCCCAATAATCGACTGACGCAAGGCGCCAATACCACCCGTTCGTGGGGAGTTTGTCGTAACACAAACGGGGTGGGCTGTGACTACTGACGGGCGCCGCCGGCGATCCAGACATCGATAAAAGTGGCGAGGAAATAGCCGAGGCTCACGTAGGCGTTGACGTCGAAAAAGGCCTTGTTGATGCGCGTGAGATCGTGCGGCGCGACCAGCCGGTGCTCCCAGACGAGGATCGCCGCTACCGCTGCGATTCCGATCCAATAAAAGGCGCCTCTGCCGGCGCTGACGCCTGCGAGCGCGAGAAAAATGACGGTCGCGATGTGCGAGAGACTCGACAGGACGAGACTCTTGGCGATGCCGAAGCGGACCGGGATCGAGTAGAGACCCTGGGCGCGGTCGAACGCATAATCCTGAATCGCATAGATGATGTCGAAACCGGCGAGCCAGAAAAGCACCGCCAGCGCGAGATAAACGGGAACATCGAGATCGGCGGCGTCCGCAGGAAGGCCGCTCACGGCAAGCCATGCGCCGAGCGGCGCGAGCGCGAGCGCGAGTCCGAGGAAAAGATGCGAGGCCCAAGTGAATCGCTTGGTCAGCGAGTAAAAAAAGACGACCGCCAACGCGAGCGGCGAAAGCATGAAGCAGAGCGGGTTCAAGCGATGAGCGGCGTAGATGAACAGCAGCGAGGCGGCCGCGGTCAGCATCGCCGCTTCCAAGACGCTCACTTTCCCCGCCGGCAGCTCCCATAAGCGGGTGCGCGGGTTAAGCGCATCGAATTTTCTATCGGCGAGGCGATTGAAACCCATCGCCGCGGTGCGCGCCGCGATCATGGCGACAAGGATCCATGCGAGGGCCGCAAGCGTCACGCGATAACGCGTGCCGGCGAGCGCGAGCGACGCCAGCGCGAAAGGGAGCGCGAAGACGGTGTGGGAAAAACGGACGAGTTTGCCGTAATCGCCGAGTTTTTCGCCTAACGTCATCGCGAGAGTCACAGCCCGAGCTTATCCCAGATCGAGTCGATGTAGTCCTTGGTTTTCTTGTCCATGGCGATCGGCCCGGGCCATTCGCGCTCGAATCCTTCGTCGCGGCGCTTCGCCGTCGCGTCGATGCCCATTTTGGAGCCGTAGCCCATCACCGGAGCGGCGTGGTCGAGCACATCGACCGGGCCGTCGACGAAGGTCACGTCCCGTTTGGGATCGATGTGGTTGCCGACGATCCAGGCGACTTCGGAAAGATCGTGCACATTGACGTCGGCATCGACGACGATGATGATTTTGGTGAACATCATCTGGCCGAGGCCCCAGAGGCCGTGCATGATCTTGCGCGCGTGGGCGGGGTAGGCTTTTTTGATCGCGACGATCGCGAGGTTGTGAAAGACGCCGTGGACCGGGAGGTTGATGTCGACGATCTCGGGGAAGGTGAGGCGGATGAGCGGAAGAAAGATGCGCTCGGTCGCCTTGCCGAGAAAAGCGTCTTCCATCGGCGGCCGCCCGACGATCGTGGTGAGATAGATCGGGTTTCTCTTCCGCGTGATGCACGTGACATGAAACGCGGGATAATCGTCGGCGAGCGAGTAGAAACCGGTATGATCGCCGAACGGTCCCTCGCGCCTGAGCGGCTCGGCGGCATCGACGTAGCCTTCGATCACAATGTCCGAGGCGGCCGGCACTTCGACATCGACGGTCACCGCTTTGACGAGCTCGACGGCTTGTTTGCGGAGGAAACCGGCGAACAGCAGCTCATCGATCTGATCGGGCAGGGGCGCCGTCGCCGCGTATGTCAGCGCGGGATCGCCGCCGATGCAGGCGGCGATCTCCATGCGGCCGCCGCCCTCCTTTTGGCGCTTGAAGTGGCGCGCGCCGACCTTGTGCGGGTGCCAATGCATGCCGGTCGTGCGGGCGTCGAAAATTTGCATGCGGTAAAGGCCGACGTTGCGGCCGCCCTCGACCGGGTCGCGCGAGAAGACCAGCGGCAGCGTGATGAACGGTCCGGCGTCGCCGGGCCAGCAGGTCAGCACGGGAAGCCTGGTTAAATCGACATCGCGTTCGACCACTTCCTGACATGCGCCGTCGCGCGCGACCCTGGGCGCGATGCCGCCGAGCCGCACGAGCTCCGGCAGCAGCCGAAGCCTGTCGCGCCACGAACCGGGCGGCTTTAACCGCGTAAGCCGCTCCAGATCGCGCGCGATGTCCTCGATCTTCTCGACGCCCAGCGCCGCCGCCATGCGCCGCTCGGAACCGAAGGCGTTGATGAGAACCGGGATGTCTTTGCCGACGACGTTCTCGAAAAGCAGCGCGGGTCCGCCGCGCTTCATGACGCGATCGGCGATCTCGGCGATCTCGAGCTCCGCCTTGACCGGATGACCCACGCGCTTGAGTTCGTCTTCTTGCTCTAAAACTTGAACGAATTCCTGCAAGCTGTTATAAGCCATCGGTTAAGGTATTATAGCGCGCCGCCGCCCCCGTCGAATCAAGTGAGCATCTTTAATCCGACAGCCGAAGCGAAGTCAAGGATACGATTTCCCGAGTTCCTGGCGCTTGAACGCGGCCACGCGCTCGCCCTCGCGCTGCTCGTCGTCCTTACCGTCGCGGCGTTTTATCCCACTCTTCACAACGGCTTTTTAGACTACGACGACGATACTCTGTATCTAAACAACCCCTGGTTTCGCGGTCTCGGGCCCCAGCAGCTCAGGTGGATGTTCACGACGTTTTTGATGGGCCATTACCAGCCGCTCACCTGGATGACGCTGGGTCTCGATTACGTCATCTGGGGCATGAACCCGTTCGGCTATCACCTGACGAATCTCGTCCTGCACGCCGTCAACGCCATTCTTTTCTATTTTCTCGCGCTGCGGCTCATTTCTTTCGCGATTCCGCGCGGCGACGATTTCGCGGCCGGGATCGGCGCGGCGGCGGCGGCGATTTTCTTTTCGATCCACCCGATGCGCGTTGAATCGGTGGCATGGCTGACCGAGCGCCGCGACGTCCTCTCGGGCGCGTTTGTTTTGCTGACGCTCAACGCCTACCTCGCCGCGGCGCAGGCGGAAAGACCGGCGGTGCGCAAAAAATGGCTCGCCTTGGCGCTCGCCGCCTACGCGGCGTCGCTGCTCTCGAAAGCCGTCGGCATGACGCTGCCTGTGGTCTTTTTGATCCTGGACGTGTATCCGCTGCGACGTTTGGGCGGAAGTCGCGAGCGATGGTACGGACGTGAAGTCCGCGAGGTCTGGCTCGAAAAGACGCCTTTCTTTGCGCTCGCTGTTGTGGCGGCGGCGACCGCCGCGATCGCGCAGCACGATTCGCATGCGATGGCGAATCTGACCCAGTATGGAATCGCGCCGCGCGTAGCGCAGATTTTTTATAGCTTTGTCTTTTACTTTTGGAAGACCATCGCGCCGACGGGCCTCTTGCCGATGTATGAACCCGGGTCCGATTTCAATCCGTTCCAAACCGTCTACTTCGCCTGCGCGCTCTTCGTTATCGCCGCGACGGCGGCGCTGGTTTTTTTCCGGAAAGCCTGGCCCGCCGGGCTCGCCGTATGGCTTTCTTATCTCGTCATGATCCTGCCGGTCTCGGGCATCGCGCAAAGCGGCCCGCAATTGGTCGCCGTGCGTTATAGCTATTTATCGTGCCTGGGATTCGCCCTGTTGGCCGGCGCCGGCATCGCCTACGTTTGGCGGCGATGGCTTGCGGAGACGTCGGCAATCACGGCTGTCGTCGCGACGCTCGCTTTGATGATCGCAGGCCTGACTTACCTGACGCGGCAGCAGGTGTGGATCTGGCACGACACCGAGTCGCTATGGCGCTATACCCTCGCGGTCGAGCCGCGCTCGAGCGTCGCGCACAACGACCTCGGTAATATTTTGCTCAAACGCGGCGAGGCGACAGCCTCCATCGAAGAATACCGCCAGGCGATCCGCTTTAAGCCCAAGTCCGGCGTCTACCATTTCAACCTCGCGAACGTGCTAGTTCGCGAGGGCCAGATCGACGAAGCGATCCAGGAATATCGCTACGCCGTCTATTACGCCCCCTATTTTGCACGCGCGTATTTCAACCTCGCGTATCATCTCACCAGCAAGGGAAAATTGGACGAGGCGATCGATATGTATAAGCGGGCGGTTCGCGAGGATCCTTCATATTCGCGGGCGTACAACAATCTCGGCAGAATTTTCGTCGGACGCGGCCGCTTGGACGAAGCGGTGTTTAATTTTCGAAAGGCGATCGAAGCGCAACCGGACTTCGCGCTCGCCTACGCGAATCTGGGTCACGCGTTCCTGTTGCAAGGCAAATTCAACGAGGCGGCCAGGTCGGTCGATCGTGCGCTGCAGTTCAATCCGTCACTGCCGACCGCGCATTATGTCAAGGGCATGGCTTTTCTGCAGCGAAAGCAATTTGCCGAAGCGATCGCCGAATATCAAGAGGCGGTCGCGGGGGACGCCGATTACGTGTCGCTGGAATACGAGATCGGCAACGCCTACTTCGAGCTGGGACGATTCGCCGATGCCGCGGCGGCGTACGAAAAATTCCTGCAGACAAATCCCAAGCACTCGATCGCGCATTACAATCTGGGCAATGCGCTGATGAAAATGGGACAATCGGCCGCCGCCGCCGACCACTATCGAGCTTCGATCGAGCTCGCCCCGCGCTTCGGTCAAGCGTACGCGAATCTGGCGAACGCGCTCGAGATGACCGGCGATAGGAGCGGGGCGCTGCGCAATTATCGCCGTGCCATCGAGGTGAATCCCGGCTATGCTCCGGCGCATTTCAACCTCGCCAATGCGCTGTGGAAGGGCGGCGAGCTCGAGCAGGCGATCGCCGAATACCGCCGCGCGGTGGAGATCAAGTCCGACTACGTCGAGGCGAGAACCAACTTGGGCAGCGTGCTCGACGCGGCCGGAAAACCCGAAGCGGCGGTCGAGCAGTACCGCCGAGCGCTGAAGATCGATCCACAATATGTCCCCGCGGAGTTTAATCTGGCTGTTTTTCTCGGCGAGCAGGGCGAGGTGGACGCCGCCGTCGAACGCCTCCGCCGCGTCGTCAAGCTCACGCCGGACGATGCCGAAGCGCATTTCCATCTCGGGCGGTATCTGGCAAAGCGCGGCGAGCTGGACGCTGCGGCGCGCGAGTTTCGCCAGGCGCTGAAACTTCAGCCGGAATTGGCCTCGGCGAAACAAGCGCTGACGGAGCTGCCGGCAGGCGAGGGGAGCCGTTGAACGCGCCGCTTGCTTCTGGGCGCGCGTGATATGAACGAGTCGCGGGAAAACGGGACGGCGCTGGCTTCGACGGCGCCGCCCCTGACGGCGATCGCTTATTTTATCGTCATCTTTGCGCTCGTTTCCGTTTCGATCTTCGTTCAGAAATCTCCCACCGTCGACGAGCCCATGCATCTATTCGCGGGCTATTCTTATCTCAAATACGGCGACTTTAGGGCCAACTCGGAACACCCGCCGCTGGCGAAGATGTGGGCCGCCCTTCCGCTGCTCGCCTTCCCGATCAAGGATTTTCGCATCTATCCTCAATGGGAGCGCATCACGGAAACGTTTGTGCCCACGGCGACGGTCGAGGCCGCCCACGAAACATTCTTCGTCGACAACGAAGCCGAGCCGCTTTTTTTCTTTGCCAAGCTTCAGATGATCGCAGTGGCGATTATTCTCGGCATCTTCGTGTCGCTCTGGGCGGGGAAGCTCTTCGGTCGCGAGGCGGCGGTCGCCGCGCTGGCGATTTTCGGCCTCGATCCGACGATCCTCGCGCACAGCTCCATCATCCATACCGATGTTCCGTTTGCGGCCTGCCTGTTTATCGGCACTTATTGCTACTGGCGCTTTCTCAGCGAGACGACATTACCGCGCCTCATTCTGACGGCATTATGTTTCGCCTTGGCGTCGATTACGAAGTATGCCGGGCCAGCGGTTTTTCTCATCTGGCTGCTCCTCGGCGCGGTCTGGATCTTTTCGAACGAAGACGCCGCCGCGCGCGGTCGCTGGAAGAAAACGGCGAGCGTGGCTACGGCTCTCGCCGCAGCGGCTCTCATGGCTTATGTCTTCATCTGGGCGGTCTACGGCTTTCGCTACAATGCGATACCCGGGGCGGCGCACCAATTCCATTTCGAATGGGTAACGCCGGCCGAAGGCTCGCTGCTTCGCTGGCCGGTTCTATTCGTTATTCGCCATCGATTGTTTCCGGAGGCCTGGCTTTACGGACAGATCTTCGTTTTGAGCACGCTCCGCCGCCCGGCGTACTTATTGGGGCAAATATCGCCCGATGGGTTCTGGAGCTATTTTCCCGTGGCTTTCGCGGTGAAAACGCCGCTTGCGGCGCTGATCTTGGCGGCGGCGAGCCTGTGGACGATTGCTCGCGGCGGCATCAAGCGCGCCGACGCTTGCTTTTTAATTCTGCCCGCCGCCGTCTACTTCGCTCTCGCCGTGATCTCGCGCATGAACATCGGCGTGCGCCACATCCTGCCGATTTATCCGTTCCTATTTGTTTTGATCGCCGGAACCGCCGTGCGCATGTGGAAGAGCGGCGAGCTTTTTCAGCGAATCGCCGTCGCTGTTCTCGCACTGTGGTACGTCGGCGCCTCGGCCTGGATCTATCCTGACGACCTTGCCTATTTCAACGAAGCGGCCGGAGGGCCGAAAAACGGTTATAAAATTATCGTCGATTCCAACCTCGACTGGGGACAGGACCTCAAAGGGCTCAAGCTGTGGATGGAGCGCGAAGGTGTGGATAAAATCCGTTTCGTTCATTTCGGCTTCGACGATCCGGAATACTACGGTATCGACGCCTCTTACCTGCCCGGAACTTGGGTTGTCTTCGATCCGCCGGCGACCCAATCCCCTGGACCCGCCCGCTATATTGCGGTGAGCCCCAGTCTTTTATACAGCCCATTTATCGTCGGCCGACGGCCGAAGGTCGCCTTTGTCGAACAATTCAAGGGCAAAGAGCCGATTGCGAGAATCGGCTACTCTATTTTTATCTTTAAAGCCGAGCAGGCTGAGTCAAATGCGCGCTGATTCGTACTTTTCCGTCGCCTCGTTGTCGCGAAACGGCCACCCCGGCATTATTCTCGTTCATGGCTTCCTGCTGGCGGTCATCGTGGGTCTGTCGTTTTTAACCTGGCAGCAGATCAATCTCTGGCTTCCCAGTCGGAGAGCGCCGCGGCATATCGTTGCCGCCCGTCAAAGGTCGGTATTTTTACGCGCCGGCCATTGGGCGAGGGAGGGGGACCGACTTTTACGGCAGGGCGATGCCAATGCCGCCATCCAGCAGTACGAGCGCGCTTTGGACATCTATCCGATTTTTCCTGAAGTTTATAACAATCTCGGCGTGGCTTTCGCCAAGCGCGGCATGCTCGATAACGCGATTGGCTATTATCGCCGCGCGCTCGAGATCGATCCCGAGTTCGAGTTGGCGCACAACAACCTCGCCGATGCCTTGGCGGCGAAAGGTCAAATCGAAGAGGCGATAGATCATTACCGCGAGGCGGTTCGAATCGATCCGGTTTACGCCAAGGCTAAGACGGGCCTGGAGCAGCTTTTGTCCCGTCGCGGTGCGGCGCATTACGATCTGGCCAATGCCTTTTTGCGGGGAGGAAAAGTCAACCAGGCGATCGAGGAATACAGGCTGGCGCTCCGCGTCGACTCGAAAAACGCAACGATTTATTCGAATCTCGCTAGCGCTCTCGAAATGCGCGGCGAACGGCTCGAGGCGATTCGGCTGTATCGCCGCGCCATCGAGGTCGACGGCGCCTATGCGCCGGCGCATTTCAATCTGGCGAACGCGCTCTGGAAAAATGGCGACCTCGAAAGCGCCGCTAAAGAATACCGCCGGGCGATCGAGATCAATCCGAAATACGTCGAGGCCAGGACAAACTTCGGCAGCCTGCTCGACGCGCAGAATAATAAAACCGCGGCCGTCGAAGAGTACCGCGAGGCCATTAAGGTCGATCCGCGCTATGCCCCGGCGCGCTTCAATCTCGCTTTACTGCTGGGCGAAACAGGCGATGTCAGAGGCGGAATCGAGCAGTTGCGTCGCCTGATCGAATTCAACCCTCGCGACCCCGAGGCGCATTACCAGTTGGGGAGATTCTTGTTGGCCCAGGGCGACAAGGAAGGGGCGGCCGCCGAGTTTAACCGTGCGCTCAAACTCCAGCCCGGTCTCGCGTCGGCGAGAGAAAGGTTGCGTCAATTAGATTCCGATCCTTGAAGACCGTGGGGAACGATGGCAACGGTAAAGCTCTTCGCGACCTTCTTCCTGTTTTTGTACTTCTGACGACCGGCATCGTTTTCCTTCCGGCGATCCATAACGACTTCGTCACCTGGGACGACAATGCCGCGTTGGCGGGAAACCTGAACTACCGCGGCCTTGGAATGACCGAGCTTCGATGGATGTTCACAACATTTTTTATGGGTCATTATCAGCCGCTCGCCTGGCTGACTTTCGGCGGCGATTATATTCTCTGGGGCTTGAATCCGCTCGGGTATCATCTCACCAATGTTGTTCTGCATGCCGCCAACGCGGCGCTGTTCTATTTCGTTGCCCTGCGTCTGCTGGCGCTGTCAAAAATCGACGAGAATCGCTGGAGACTGCGGAGCGGCGCTTGCGTGGCGGCGCTATTTTTTGCCCTTCATCCCCTGCGCGTTGAGTCGGTCGCCTGGGCGACGGAACGGCGCGATGTCCTTTCGGGATTGTTTTTTCTGGCGGCGATCATCGCCTATTTAAAGGCGGCGACATCCGAGGCCGAGGCAGCGTATTCAAAATGGATCGCCGTGGCGCTCGTGGCATACCTGCTTTCGCTGCTCTCGAAAGCCACCGGCATGACGCTGCCGGTGGTTCTTGTCATTCTGGATTTTTTTCCGTTGAAGCGCGTGGGATGGAGCGCGGATGGCTGGTTCGGCAAGGCGGCGCGGAAAGTCTGGATCGAAAAGCTGCCGTTCGCGGTATTGGCCGGCGCCGCCGCCGTAACGGCCGTCATGGCACAGTATCTATCCGGCGCGATGAAAACGGTCGCCGGACATGGACCGTTGCAGCGCGTGGCGCAGGCCTCATTCGGCCTCTTGTATTATCTCGGCAAGACTTTTTTCCCCGCGCGTGTTTATCCGATGTACGACCTGCCTAGAGATTTCAGCCCCTGGGAGCCGGTCTATGTCGGAAGCTTCTTGGTGGTTGTCGCGATCACGGCGGTTCTTTTTGTCGCGCGGCGGCGCCGGCCGGCGCTATTCGCCGCATGGATTTACTATACCGCACTGATCGCGCCCGTCGCCGGCATCGCGCAAAGCGGCTCGCAAATCGTCGCCGATCGCTATAGCTATCTTTCCTGCTTGAGCTGGTCGCTGCTCGTCGGCGCCGGCGCGATTTATGCCTGGCGCAGGTATTTTCGTCAAAATGGATTCGCTCGTTGGGCGGCGCCGTTAGCCGCCGGCGTGGTGTTAGTGATGCTTGGACTTTTGACGCAACGCCAGATCGCGGTTTGGCGTGACTCGGAAACGTTGTATCGCTACGTGCTCGCCTATACGCCGCGGCCGTCCAAAACGGCTTTCAATAACTTCGCGGGACTGTTGGCCGAAGACGGCCGGTTCGATGAAGCGATCGCGTATTACCAGCGCGCGCTGGAAATCGATCCGCGCTTCGATGATGCGCGCTCGAATTTGGGCAACGCTCTGGCCGCGCAAGGTAAAACCGAGGAGGCGTTCGCGCAATACCGTGAAGCGCTCCGGCTAAATCCCAATTCACTTATCACCCATCATAACTTCGCCCTCACGCTGGCAAGGCATGGAAGGATCGACGAGGCGATCGAGCATTATCGCAAGGCGCTCGAGATCGAACCGCGCTTCCTTGAGGGCCACAATAACCTCGGGTTGCTCTTAGCGGCGAAGGGCCGGTATGGCGAAGCGATCGACCACTACCGCAAGGCGCTGGAGATCGATCCTACGTTTCCGCTGGCGCACGTCAATCTGGGCGATGTTCTCATCGCCGAGGGGCATCGGCAGGAGGCGATCGAGCATTTTCAAAAGGCGCTCGAGTTCGAGCCCGACCTGGCCTCCGCGCGATCGAGTCTCGCCAAGGCCCTCGCTGCCGAGGAGCGGTCAGGCGCAGCCGCCGGCCGGTGATCGAGCGATTGCCGCGCAGCCCTGCGGCGTTTTCCATTTCGGCCTGCGAAATCCTTCGCGGCCGATTTCTTGCCTACCCCGGGCTTTTGGGATATCTAATTGAGGGCCCAATCAACTCCGCATTTCGAAGGGAGGCCGGACCATGAGATATCAGGGAGTCGAAGATCTTAAAAAAAGCCTTAACGGCGTGATCGAAAGCGATGGCAAGGGGCGTGTCCTTGACGCGGAGAAGCTCCGCAGCCAGACCATCGATCGCTTGGTGTTCAACGGAGTCTTCAGCGAGGACGCGGCGGTCAAGCAGGCGGCGCGCGACGCCGTGCGCCGCAGCGCGCGCGCTCTGGGCATCTACCCGGCCTCGATCCTGAGCCTTTATGAGGCCATCGGCCGGGGCGAGGTCGGCGGCTTTACGGTCCCGGCGATCAACATTCGCGGCCTCACCTACGACATGGCGCGCGCGGTGTTTCGCGCCGCGCTGCGCAACAAAGTCGGCGCGGTGATCCTCGAGATCGCCCGGTCCGAGATCGGCTATACCTTCCAGCGGCCCGCCGAGTACGCCCACGCCGTCACCGCGGCGGCGATCAAGGAAGGTTTTACCGGCCCGCTCTTTATTCAGGGGGATCACTTTCAGGCGAGCGCCAAAAACTTCGCCAAAAACCAGCAGGCGGAGGTCCAGTCTTTGAAAGACCTTATCAAAGAGGCGATCGAGGCGGAGTTCTACAACATCGACATCGACAGCTCGACGCTGGTCGACTTAAGCCGTGCGACCGTGCGCGAGCAGCAGCAGGACAACTGTTGGGTCGCGGCCGAGCTCACGGCCTATCTTCGCGGACTGGAGCCCAAAGGCATCTCTATTTCCGTAGGCGGCGAGATCGGCGAGGTCGGCGGCAAGAACAGCACCGTCGAGGAGCTCGATGCCTACATGGAAGGTTACCGCGAAGAGTTGGACAAGCGCGGCAAGGGCCTCAAAGGCATCAGCAAGATCAGCGTTCAGACCGGCACGTCGCACGGCGGCGTGCCGCTGCCCGACGGCTCCATCGCCCGAGTCAAGCTCGACTTCGACACGCTGGAGCTGCTCTCCAAGGTCGCGCGGGAAAAATACAAGATCGCCGGCGCGGTGCAGCACGGCGCGTCCACGCTTCCCGAAGAAGCCTTCGACCATTTTCCCAAGCGCCGCTGCGCCGAGATTCACCTCGCGACCGGCTTTCAAAACATGCTGTACGACGATCCGGGTTTTCCCCAAGACGTCAAAAAAGAGATTTACGATCTCCTGCGCAAGGAGTGCGCCTCGGAGAAAAAAGACGGCGAGACCGACGAGCAGTTTATTTATAAGACGCGCAAAAAAGGCTTTGGCCCGCAGAAGGAGCGGTTCTGGAATCTCCCCGACGAGTTCCGCAGCGAGATCGGCCGGAAGCTCGAGGAGCGCTTCGAGTTTTTGTTCAAGAAGCTCAATGTGGTGAACACAGTGTCGGTCGTGCGCGATAAGGTGCCGGTCGACGCGCGCGAGCTTCGCGTCGCGTAGAGTCAACGAAGTTCAGCCCTTTGTTTCATCGCGCCAAGCGCTTAAGCGCTTGGCGCGCCTATATTCTCTAAGACTGGCACAGGCATAATCAGCCGACCGATGGTTTATTTATACGCTTTGATCGCGGGATCCAGCGACTTTTTATCGGGCTGGCTCGCGCTGCGCGTCGAGCGCGACAGAATCGAACCGCGCTATGTCATCGCGTTCGCCGCCGGCGTGCTGTTGGCCGTCACTTTTTTCGAGATCTTGCCCGAAACCAATCTCAAGTCGGACGCCGGCTATCTTGCCTTTGGCTTCATCACGTTTTACGTGCTGGAGAAGCTCATTATGATCCACGCTTGCGGCGAGGCGGAATGCCATACGCATCATATTGGGCCGATCGCCGTCCTCGGCATGGCGCTCGACAACGTGGTCGACGGCGCCGGTATCATGGTCGGCTATCTGATGGATCCGTTTTTAGGTCTCACGATCACGCTGGCCGTTGTTTGCCACGAGATCCCGCAGGGGATGACCTCGGCGCTGATCATGCGCGACGCGAAGTGGCGCCTGGGCGGCACGGTCCTCGCGCTCGTCTTGGCCGGTCTACTTTATCCGATGGGCGCGCTGCTGGCGGGCTTCATTCCTGCCGATTTCCAGCAAAAGCTTCTCGCATTTATCGCCGGCGATTTTATCTATTTGGGCGCCGGCGATCTGCTTCCCGAGGCGCACCGGCAGTTCAATTGGAAGGTCGTGGCGTCTGTGCTGGGGGGCATGGCGTTCATGCTTCTGATCCGATTTTTTATCCCGGAAGCCTAATCTAGAGATAGCCGAGCTTCGCTTCACCGCTGGCGAGCTTGGCCTCGGCCTCAAAAATTCGCTGCGGCGTGCCGAGATCCTGCCAAAAGCCGTCAAAAACGAAGCCCTCGAGCCGCTCGCCTCGCACGAGCATTTTTGGATACGTCGCGGTGGTCGTGCCGAAGCGACGCGATTGCTCTTCGGCCATGAAATCAAAAATGACCGGCTCGAGAATCTGCACGCCCGTAAACATGAATTTTTCGAGCGGGCCGGCCGCTGCGATCGACGGTGCCTCGTACTTGAGAAATTTTTGCACCCTGCCGTCGCCCGAGATCTCGATCGCGCCGTAGCGGTCGGCGTCGGCGTCTTTCCTGAGGACGAAAGTCGCGGCGGCGCGGCTTGCCCGGTGACGCTCGATGGCCCGTTGCAGGTCTAGATCGATGAGCACGTCGCTGTTGATGACGACGAACGTGCCGCGATCGAGAAAGGGTCTCGCCTTGAGCAGCCCGCCGCCGGTATCGAGGAGCTCGGTCTCCTCGGAGTAGGTAATGTTCAGGCCGAGCTTGTTGCCGTCGCCGAGATAGTCGCTCAGCATCGCGCCCATATGATGCACGTTGACAACTACATCGCGGATTCCGTAGTGCCGCAGCAGGAACAGGGGATAATCGATCATCGGCCGCCCCGCGACGCGCACGAGCGGCTTCGGAAGCCGGTCGGTGAGCGGCCGCAGGCGCGTGCCCAACCCCGCGGCGAAGAGCATTGCCTTCATACGGTAGCTTTCGCCATCAAAATTCTTCGAACTGGCCCGCCATGATCGGCACGAGATGCTTAAAAGACGTCGTACGCTCGAGGTTTCGCCGCAGTCTTCTCAGCGTCGGAGGAATATATTTTTTGTACCCCGGCTTACCCTTGACCACGTCGAGATAATAGAACCGGCCGACGACTTTAAAATCCCGCTGGAGCGCGGAAAGGATATAGCCGTCGAAAAACTGGCTCTTGTCGACCGGAGCGGCGCCGAGATCTGCGCGCCGCCGAAGGAAATAATCGATGAGCCGTCTTTCGCTATCCGAGTCGATGACGCGGTCGGTCTCGCGGTCGTTCAACAGTGAAGCGAGGTCGTATTGGGGCGGCGCGAGCAGCGCGTCCTGAAAGTCGATCACGGCTATTTCGCCGTCATGCGCCATCAAATTCCAGCTGTGATAGTCGCGGTGGCTGAGGCATGGAAAGAGCGCGTCCAGCCGCCGGGCGATTTCCGTGAAGCTCTCGCGCAGCCGCGCCTTGTCCGCGTCGCTGATGTCGACGCGCGGTCGTTTGTCAAGGCCGTACTCGATGAAATGCTCGAATTCCCACATGTAGAGGCGAAAGTCGAAGCGCTGCTGGAAGGCGATGCACGCGTCGTCGCGCCGCCGCGTTCCCTCGACCTGGATCAACAGAAGCTGATCGATGGCCTTTTCGTACCAGCGTAAGACCGCTTCGCTCGGAATCCCCTGGACTGAATCCCACAACAGGCGGTCGCCCAAATCCTCCAGCAACAAAAGGCTCTGATCCGCCGATGTAGCGTAAAGCGCGGGGACGCGGACGCCGGCGCTTTCGAAAAACCGCCGCACGTTCAGAAACGGCAGCTCTTTCGGCGCCTCGCTGAAAATGGCGAGCTCCTCGGAGGAGAGCGGCAGCGAGCTGCCGGCGAGCTCCATGACGATGAGCGATTGCGGACCGGTGGAATTTTCCAAGCGCGCGCGATAATACAGCCGGCTCGAGGCATCGCCGGCGAGCGGCGAAAGCGCCGCTATCCGCGCGCTTGGCCCCAGCGCCCGGCGGACTTCTTCAGCAAGCTTATCTTCGAGCGATGGCATCGCGATTTTGCCTTGTCCAAATTCCAAGTTTCCGTTATATTACTTTTCTGTTGTGAATTTTACGAGTCCCCGCATAGCTTTTTTTGTCGTCCTGGGATTTTATTTTTACTTCCAGGTCTCTCTATTCCGCCGGGTCAACGTCTATCTTAGCAATAAAATTCGCGCCAAGTCGCGCAGGCGGGCGCTGACGATATTTGCGGCGGTTTTCTTTCTTTTCATGTTGCTGCCGCTTCTATGGATCCCTCTCTTTGGTTTGATGCCGAGCCATCCCTATCCCTGGCCTATCAAGGCTCACATGGTTCTATTCGCGATTTGGGCCACCGGTTCGATGGGCTCGGCTCTTGTGCTGGCGGTTTATGATTTCATTCGCGGCATGCTGACGCGCCTGCCGCAAACACCGAAAGCTCCGGACCTCGAGCGGCGGGAGTTCTTAAGGACCGGTGCCAGTGTCGTCGCCGCCGCGCCGTTTATTCTCTCCGGTTACGGCGCGCTCATGGGGCGCAAGCGCTTCGAGGTGGAGCATTTCGACGTTCGTCTCGACGGCATTTCGAGCGCTCTCGCGGGGCTTACCGTCGTCCAGCTCACCGACCTTCACGTAGGACCGTTCATGCCCGGGGAGGAGCTTGCCGAGTACGTGGAGGCGATCAATAGGCTCGAGCCCGATTTGATCGCGCTCACCGGCGATTTCGTCGCGAGCAACCGAAGCGAAGTCGATCCCTGTATCGAAGCGCTGTCGCGTCTAAAGGCGCGGCGGGGAATTTATGCCTGTCTCGGCAACCATGACGTTTATGCCGGCATCGAAGATGAGATGACGCGCCGCTTCGCGGAAAACAATATAACGATGTTGAGAAACGCCGCCGCGTCGCACCGGATCGGAAACACCGCGGTGAACGTTCTCGGCATCGATGACCTCCGCTGGGGCACGCCCGACTTGCCGCAGGCCCTCGCCGCGACGGAAAAAGATCCCGGCGAAGTGCGGTTGCTGCTCTCTCACCGCCCCGAGATTTTCCCGGAAGCGGCCAAAAACGGCATCGAAATGGTGCTTTCCGGCCATTACCACGGCGGGCAGATCAAGGTCGGCCCCGAGGCGGCGAATCTGTCCATCGCGCGCCTGCTGACGCCCTACGTCGATGGGATGTATCTGCTGCCGCGCCGCCGGATCGACCGCCGGGACGCGAAGACCTCCACGCTTTTCGTCGGCCGCGGCATCGGCATCACGGGACTTCCGATCCGCATCAACTGCCCGCCGCAGATCGCGCATCTGACTCTCAAGAAAACGTAATCTCGGGTTTCAAGTTTCGTGTCGCGAGTTAAAGCCCGAAACTCGGAGCCGGAAGTCGAAACTATCGCCCACGCCGTGGGCGTCAGACCGATCAGGTGCCGCCGAAGCCGACGGTGATTTTTCCGGCATCGACGATGACGGGGATGTCGCGCTGGTTGTCGGTCAGCGCGAGCATACGCTTGAGCCCTTCAGCATCGCCCAAGACGTTGATGTAATCGAATGGGACGTGGCGCGCGGTGTAGGCCTCCCGGGCCTTGCGCGTGTAGGGTCAGAGGTCCTGGCCGAAGATGACGACTTTATCCATGCCCGTAGAATATAAAATCTTTAACTTGTTAGCCAGAGCGCGCCTCTGTAGCGCGTTATGTCGATTCTAAATTGCACACGCCCCGCCGCGTGTGTTAGCCTTTGCCAGAGGTGGATGTGGCGTTTCGAGTCGCGATCGCGCAGATAAATCCCAAACTGGGAGATATTTCGGCCAATTTAGCGCTTTACGAGGAGCAGATCCGCCTCGCCGTCAAGCGCGGCGCCGACCTTCTGCTGTTTCCCGAGTTGAGCCTTACCGGCTATTTTCTCCGCGACATGGTCCCGAATGTGGCGCTTCGGCTCTCATCGCCCGAGGTCGAGCGCTTAAAGAAACTCAGCCGCGACGTGGCCTTCGTTGCCGGCTTGGTCGAGGAAGGGGCCGATTACCGCTTTTACAACGCCGCCGTCTATTTCGACCGCGGCGAGACGCGCCACGTTCATCGCAAGGTCTATCTGCCGACCTACGGGATGTTCGACGAGCAGCGCTATTTCGCCCGCGGCGACCGCGTGCGTGCTTTCGAGACCCCCTTCGGCCGCATGGCGATGCTCATCTGCGAGGATCTTTGGCACCCGTCCACCGTCTATCTCGCCGCGCTCGACGGCGCGCTCGCCATCCTCTGTCCGTCGACGAGCCCGCTGCGCGGCATTACCGAAGGCGAGGCGCAGGACGACAACGCCCGCTATTGGGAGCGGCTGAACCGGTTTTACGCCGAGACGTTCGGCGTTTTCATGCTCTACGGCAACCGCGTGGGCTTCGAGGACGGCGTCGGTTTCTGGGGCGGATCGGAGATCGTCGACCCGTTCGGCCGTACAGCGGCGAAGGCGAAATATTACGAAGAAGACTTCCTCGCCGCCAATGTCGCCCTCGAATCCGTCCGCCGCAAGCGCGCCGCGGCGCCGCTGCTCCGCGATGAAGACGTCGATCTCACGATTAACGAGCTGCTGCGCATCCGCGAGCGGCCGTCGAACATCAAACCGACCCGCTTGGTGAAGGGTCTTCGCATCATCAAGGGGAGCAAGGGTCTCGGCGCCAAGGGAAGAAACCCCAAGAAGAGGCGCTGATGAGCGGCGCGATTCCTTGCAACCCCGATCTTCTCCGGCGCATCCTTACG
Organism: Verrucomicrobiia bacterium; assembly: GCA_035495775.1. Taxonomy (GTDB): domain Bacteria; phylum Desulfobacterota; class Binatia; order UBA9968; family UBA9968; genus JAJPJQ01. Next base: position 19,553 of record DATJFG010000135.1, read on the forward strand.
ACCTTCATCCGCAACGAAGTTGAAAAAGTCGGCGTCCACCGCGTCGTGCTCGGCCTCTCCGGAGGCGTCGATTCGAGCCTGAGCGCGATGCTCGCGGCCGAGGCGCTGGGGGCAAAGAACGTCCTCGGCGTCATGATGCCGTATAAAGCCTCCAGCCCCGAGAGCCGCGCGCATGCCGAGCTCGTCGTTAAGAAGGCCGGCATCGAGTCGATGACGGTCGACATCTCGCCTGAGATCGACGCCTATTTCGCCGCTTTTCCCGAAGCCGATGCGAGACGGCGCGGCAACAAGATGGCGCGCGAGCGGATGACGATTCTCTACGATCATTCGGCGCGCTGGCAGGCGCTCGTCTTGGGCACGAGCAACAAGACCGAATTGCTGCTGGGCTACGGCACGCTCTACGGCGACATGGCGTCGGCCATCAACCCGCTCGGCGATCTCTACAAGACGCAGGTATGGTCGCTGGCGGAAGCCGTCGGCGTCCCCGCGGTCATCGTCAAGAAAGAGCCTTCGGCGGATCTCTGGCAGGGGCAGACCGACGAAGCGGAGCTCGGTTTTACCTATCGCGACGTCGACCGGCTGCTCTATCTGATGGTCGACGAGCGGTATTCGCGCGCCGAGCTGATCGACGCCGGCTTCGCCGAGCGGTTCGTCGATCAAGTCAATGATCGGGTCATGAACTCGCATTTTAAGCGCCGCCTGCCGGTCATCGCCAAGGTTTCCCAGCGCACCATTGACCGCGATTTCAGGTATGCGAGAGACTGGGGGAAATAAAGTGAGGAGTGAGGCGTGAGAAGTGAGAAGTGCTTCGATCCGAAACACTGCTCGCGACTCACTGCTCACGGCTCACCTGTGGCGGGTTAAATGGCGGGGGTGTTGTACATCGTCGCGACGCCGATCGGGAACCTCGAAGACATCACGCTCCGCGCGCTCAGCGTTCTCAAAGAAGCTGACCTCATCGCCGCCGAAGACACGCGCCAGACGAAAAAGCTACTCGCGCGTTACGAGATCGCCACTCCGCTCACGAGCTATTATGACGCGGTCGAGGGCGAAAAGGCGGCGCAGCTCGTCAAGCAGCTCGAAAGCGGGAAAAATATCGCGCTCGTCTCCGACGCCGGGACGCCGACGGTGTCCGATCCCGGCTTTCGACTGATTCAAGCTGCGATTGTCGCGGGAATATCCGTCGTTCCGGTTCCCGGCGCGTCGGCGCTGCTCGCCGTTTTAAGCGCGAGCGGTCTTCCGACCGACCGCTTCGTTTTTGAGGGCTTTCTCCCCGCCAAGCGCCGCGAGCGGCGAGAAAAACTGCAGACGCTGGCCGCAGAGACGCGCACTCTCATCTTTTACGAGGCGCCGCACCGAATCAAAGAAGCGCTCTCCGACATGCTCGAAGTCTTCGGCGACCGCGAGGCGGTCCTCGGCCGTGAGGTGACCAAGGTGCACGAGGAGTTCATGCGCGGACGCTTAAGCGAAACGCTTGCCGCGCTCGAAATCAAAGAGCCGCGCGGCGAGATCACGCTCGTCGTCGGCGGCTTTGCCGGTGAAAAGAGACCGGCGGAAACGACGCTTAAAAGCGAGATCGACGCGCTGCTTAAGAAGGGGTTGAGGGTAAAGGAAATCGCCGAAATCTTGGGCGAGAAATTCGCTTATCCCAAAAAAGACATCTATCGCATGACTCTGGAGCGGCGAAAATAATTGTCTCGCGCTGCTACCGGGTCGTGCGAAAACGAGCGAACTCGCCGCTAAATTCCTGCCATTCGATTTCGACGTGCTCGACCTCCGCGCGCGGCGGGCCATGGCGGCACCACGCGATGAAGTCCTCGAGCTTCGCTTTAGCGCCCTCGGCGACGAGCTCGACCGACCCGTCGGGACAGTTCCTCACCCATCCGCTGACGCCGAAACGCTTCGCCTCGGCTTCCGCCGACGCGCGGAAGAACACGCCCTGCACGATGCCGTGGACGCGGACTCGAACGCGCGCGTTATTTTCTCCGCCTGCCATGAATGATTTTTTAGCTCAGGAGATCGCGCGTCGCAACTCGCTTCCGCGAATCTATTGCCTTGTGCCAATCCGCTGTCGTGGGGTTTGACAACGAGTCTGATTTGCGGCTAAGCTTGCGCCGTTTTTGACGGGCCGCTGCACGGCCGTAGGCCGTGCACAAAGTCGATTTCGGCCCGTCGCGAAGGAGGGCAAGGCAAGATGGGCGCGAAATTGTACGTCGGGAACCTCCCCTATTCGGTCGCCGAAGCGAAGCTGCAGGAGCACTTCGCCAAGCACGGGAATGTGGTGAGCGCCCGGATTATCACCGACAAGTTCAGCGGCCGCTCGAAAGGCTTCGGCTTCGTCGAGATGAGCTCGGATGACGAGGCGCAGCGCGCGATCTCGGCGCTGAACGGCACCGACTTCGAAGGCCGCAACATCGTCGTGAGCGAGGCGCGGCCGCAAGAGCAGCGCTCTCCCGGGGGCGGCGGCGGCCAGCGGCAGAACCGCTGGTAGATCGCTTAAGCGCCGATCAGCTCGAGAAATTCCTTCTCGTCCAAGACTTTAAGTTCCAGCTTTTTCGCCTTGGAGAGTTTCGACCCCGGATCGGCTCCGGCGACGACGTAATCCGTATTGCGGCTGACGCTCGACCCCAGGCGCCCGCCCAGCGCCTCGATCCTTCTCTGCGCCTCGCTCCGCGACATGCTTTCAAGGCTGCCGGTCAGCACGAAGGTGCTGCCGGAGAGCTTTCCTTCTCGTTTCGCCTGTTTTTTTAGACGGAGGTCGGCGGCCAGGAGCTTGTCGATCACGCGGCGGTTCTGATCCTGCGCGAAGAAACGCGCGATGCTTTTCGCCACCTCGGGGCCGATCTCGCGGACCTCCATCAACTGCTCCTCGCTCGCCGCCATGATCGACTTTAAATCGCCGAAATGCTCCGCCAGCAGCTTCGCCGTCGCCTCGCCGACGTGGCGGATGCCGAGCGCGGTCAAGAAGCTCGGCAGCGTCGCCTCCTTGCTCCGCTCCAGCTCGCCTTTGAGGTTCTCGGCCGATTTCTTCGCCATGCGCTCGAGGCCGGAAAGTTCCTCGACCGTGAGCGCGTAGAGGTCGCCGATGTCCTTCACCATGCCGCGCTCGACCAGCTGGTCGATGAGCTTCTGACCGAGCCCCTCGATATCCATCGCGCCGCGCGAGCCGAAGAATTTGAGGCTCTCTTTGAGCTGAGCGGGACACGAAAGCCCGATGCAGCGGAAGGCGGCCTCGCCCTCTTCGCGGTAGACCGACGAGCCGCAGACCGGACAGACCTCGGGCATGGCGAACTTCCGCTCGGCGCCGGTGCGCGCGTCTTTCAGCACCTCGACGACGTACGGGATCACATCGCCGGCGCGCTCTACGACGGCGGTGTCGCCGATGCGGATGTCCTTGCGCTCGATCTCGTCCATATTGTGGAGCGACGCACTTTTGACCGTGACGCCGCCGATGCCGACCGGTTCCAGGCTCGCCACCGGCGTCAGCGTGCCGGTGCGGCCGACCTGGATTTGAATGTCCAGAATGCGCGTGGTCGCCTGCCGCGGCTTGAACTTGTAGGCGATCGCCCAGCGCGGCGAGCGGGCGATCTCGCCCAGGCGCCGCTGCAGCGCGAGATTGTTGACTTTGACTACGATCCCGTCGATCTCGTAGGGAAGCTCCTCGCGCTCCTGCTCCGTCCGCGCGTGCAGCGCGAAGATCTCCTCGACGCCGTGGCATAGGCCGAGCGCCGGGACGGGCTTGAGCCCCCATTGGCGCAGCGCGTCGAGGAAGTCGGCGTCGGTGGCAAAGGCCGCGCCGCGCACCTCGCCGGCGCCGTGGCAGAAGATGTCGAGCGGACGGCGCGCGGTGATCTTGGGATCGAGCTGCTTGAGCGAGCCGGCGGCGGCGTTGCGCGGATTGGCGAAGACCGGCTCGCCCGCCTCCTCGCGCTCGCGATTGATCTTCTGAAAAGCGGCGCGCGAGAGAAAGACTTCGCCGCGGACCTCGAGCCGTTCGGGGATGCCGCGCTTCGAGCGGTGGAGGCCGAGCGGCAGACTCCGGATGGTTTTTAAATTTTGCGTGATGTCCTCGCCGTTGACGCCGTCGCCGCGCGTCGAGCCTACGATCAGGCGCCCGTTCTCGTAGACGCATTCGACCGCCAGGCCGTCGATCTTGGGCTCGATCATGTACTCGATCGGCTCGCTGGTTTTCAAAAATCGACGGATGCGGTCGTCGAACTCCGTCATATCCTCTCGGTCGTGCGCGTTGTTGAGCGAAAGCATCGGCAGCGTGTGCTGCACCGTGGGAAATTTCTCCAGCGGCGCGGCGCCGACCCGCTGCGTCGGCGAATCCGGCGCAGCGAACTCGGGGTGCTCGTTTTCGAGCTTGACGAGCTTCTTAAACAGCTCGTCGTATTGCGCGTCGCTGACCAACGGGTCGTCGAGCACATAATATCGGTGATTATGCTTCTCGATCTCCTCACGGAGATGGAGAATCTCTTTTCGGATCGATTCCTTCGACATGGATTCAGCGCACCGGACCCCGCGTCTGTAAAACTCAAAAAAAATAACACAAAATCCCGCACAGCGGAAAGCGAGCGATCCCTTCTCGGCGATGCCTTTACATTGACCGCTTGCGCTCACTGTGTTAACTAATTTCCGATGAGAAACTCCATTTTTGGAGTCGTTTCTCTAGCCTTGTTAGCCGCCTGCTCTGCAAAGCTCGCCAAGGTCCAGGAAGCGCCCAAAGACATCGCGGTACAGCAGGAAGCGCCATTCCGGCAAGTGCCGAAAGTCGAGATTCCCGCCGAAGCCTCGGGCCTCGCCCACTTCGCCAAGGGACAGCTGCTCCTGGCCGAGGGACAATTCGACGAAGCGGTCAGGGAATTCGAGGCCGCCGTGGCGGGCGACCCAAATAACGCCTTTTTACATCTTCGGCTGGCCACGCTTTACGTGCGTAAAGGCGACCTTCAAAAGGCTCTGAGGGAAGCGGAAGAAGCCGCGCGCCTCTCCCCCGACTTGGGTGACGCTCATTTGCTGCTGGCCGGACTTTACTCTTCCTTGGGCGACGATGCCAAGGGGCTGGCCGAATATCAAGCGGCGCTCCGCGCCGACCCCGAAAACCAGGAGGCGCTGCTTTATCTCGGCGCGCTCCAGCTCAAGCTCGGACAGTACGAGCAGGCGACGAAAACGCTGGAGAAGCTGCTTGCGATCAATCCCAACTCCGTGCTCGGTTATTACTATCTCGGGCGCGTTCGCGCCAAGAGCCAGCTGTATCTGGCGGCCGAGGAAAGCTATCGTAAGGCGCTGGAGCTCAATCCTAAGGCGCAGGAGGTGCTGATCGACCTCGCCCTCGTCTACGAGCTCGAGGGCAAAACCGAGGACGCGACCCAGACCTATCAAAAGGTCCTGCAGATCGATCCGCATAATGTCTGGGCGACCAAGCGGCTCGGCGATCTCTACATCGGCCAGAATAAGCTCGATGAGGCTCTGGCGCAGTTTCAGACCCTCGAACGCGTGGAGGCCGATCCGCGTGAGGCGCGCACCAAGATCGGCCTGATCTACTTCGAGCGCGGCGACTTCGAGCACGCGGCGACCGAATTCAACCTCGTGCTCGCCACCGATGCCGAGAACGATCGTGTGCGCTACTATCTCGGGAGCACGTATGCCGAGATGAAAGCGATCGACCGGGCGTTGGAGGAGTTCCAGCGGATCCCGGAGAAGAGCGAATATTTTGCCGATTCGCGCCTTCAGATCGCTTTCTTATACGATCAGAAAAACGACATGCCGAAGGCGATCGAGTCCGTCCAGCAGGCGTTGGAGAAAAAGAAAGAGCCCAAGGAGCAAAAAGACGTCCTGAGCCTGCTCGCCTCGCTCTACCGCAAGGCCAAAGATTATCCGCGGGCGATCCAGACGCTTCAGGATATCATCAAGATCGATCCGAAAAGCGACCAGGCGCACTTTCAGCTCGGCGCCGTGTACGACGAGAGCAAAAATAAAGACAAGATGATGGAGCAGATGAAGGTCGCGATCGAGCTCAATCCGCAAAACGCCCAGGCGCTCAACTACCTCGGCTACAGCTGGGCCGAGCGCGGCACGCGTCTGGACGAAGCCGAAAGTCTCATCTTGCGCGCGCTCAAGGTCGAGCCCAACGAGGGGGCGTATATCGACAGCCTCGGATGGGTTTATTATCAAAAGGGCGATTATCAGAAAGCCGTCGAAAACCTCGAGCGCGCGAGCGAGATGATCAACGACGATCCGGTCGTCTTCGAGCATCTCGGCGACGTCTACGAGAAATTAGGCAAGGCCGACGCCGCGCTGACGCGCTACCGCGAGGTGCTGAAGCTTTCCAAGGAAGAAGAGCAGCTCCAGAGAGTCAAGGGCAAGATCAAGCTGCTCGAGCGGAGGATCTGATCGCCGTCGTTTCCGTTTCCCATCTCGCGTTCGAGCAAATTCATGACTTTTAGCCGCCGGGGCCGCTTCGCCGCCTATGCCATGCTCGCCGTGCTGGCGGGCTGTTCGACGACCAAGCCGCCGCTGTTGCCGGAAAAACTGCCGGACGAGAGCCGGCCGGTCGACGATCTCTTGCAGACGCTCGCGCGGCGCAACAGCGAGCTCAAATCGCTGCGCTCGATCGCCAACGTTTCCTATTCCGGACCCGAGGGCAGGCAGAGCTTCCAGGAGATCGTCGTCGTCCACCGCCCGGACCGCCTCCGCCTCGAAACCCTTTATCCGCTCGGCGTGCTCATGATCGTGACCGCCTCCCCCGAGGAGCTCGCCGGCTATCAGACGCGCGAGGGAGTTTTCTATCGCGGCAAAAGCTCGCGCGAGAACCTCTGGCGCTTCACGCACATCCCCTTGAGCGTCGCCGAGGCGGCATCGCTCCTCATGGGGCTCCCGCCCGGGACCAAGGGCGAATGGCGCCATGAAGGGCCGTCGATCGTGCGCGACGCCGGCGGCGGCTGGAAGGAGACGATGGCTTTTCAGCAGGCCGAGGCGCTGCCGATCCGCTGGCAGCTTTTGAATCCGAGCGGCGGGGTCGAGCTGTCGGCTGAATTCGGCGACTATGCGCCGACGAGCGCCGGCCCCTTCCCGATGAGGATAGCGCTGGAAAATCCGACCCAAAAAAGACGCGTCGAGATCGTCTACAAGGAACCCGAGGTGAACGTCGATCTCGCCCCCGCTCTGTTCGTCCAGCAAAAGCCCGACAACGCCCGCGAGGTGGCGCTCGATTCGGTCGGCGGGTGAACCGTGCGACGTGCGCTTTTCCTTGCGGCACTTTTATCGCTCGCGCTTTTTAGCCTGAGCGGCGACGGCTTCGGCCAAGGCGCCGAACGGCCCGCCACCGGCGACTGGCTGCTCACCCATGCGCTGAGCGACCCCGAGCAGTTAAACCCGCTCACCAGCAACGATGCCTCCGCCAGCGAAATCCTGGGCTACATCTTCGAAAGCTTGCTGCAACTCGACCCGCGGACGCTTGAGCTGAAACCGCTGTTGGCCGAGGCGCGTCCGGAAATCTCGAAGGACAAGCTCGCGTATATCTTCAAGCTGCGCCGCGACGGTCACTTCTCGGACGGCCGGCCCATCACCGGCGAGGACCTTCTCTTCAGCATCAAGACGATCAAGTGCCCGCTCGTCGACGCGCCGTTTCTCCGCGTCTATTTCGACTCCGTCGTCGACGCGCAACTCATCGATGCCTACACGATCCGCTTCACGACCAAGGAGCCGTACTTTCTGAACGAGGAGCAGCTCGGGGGCATCTCCGTTCTGCCGCGCCACATCTACGATCCGGAGAACCTGCTGAAGAGCGTCGGCGTGCGCGATCTTCTCGGCGATCCCGCGAAGCTTCCCGATCGCGTCAAACAGTTCGCCGACAATTTCAACAAGAACTACAGCCGCAACCCGGTGGGAAGCGGGCCGTACAAAATAAATTTTTGGAATACCGGCCAGGAGGTCCAGCTCGCGCGCGATCCGAACTACTGGGGAAACGGCAAGCCCGGCGTCGATCAGCCGCACATCGATCGGCTGCGCTTTCGCGTCATCAACAATCCCGATGCCGCGCTCATTCAATTGAAAAGCGGCGATCTCGATACGATGGATCTCACGCCGATCCAGGCGACGCGCGGCACGAACAGCGATCGCTTCAACAGACAGCTCGCGAAATATCAATACTACGGCGCGGCCTACTCATATATCGGCTGGAACAACGCGAGCCCGATCTTCCGCGACAAGCGCGTGCGCCAGGCGATGACCTATTTCACCAACCGCCAGCAGATGGTAAAGGCGATCCTCTTCGGACTGGGACAGATCGTGGAGAGCCCGATCTATTTCTCCCGCCCCGAATACGACAAGACGCTGTACAACTATCCCTACGATCCCAAGAAAGCTCTCGCCCTGCTGGCCGAGGCCGGCTGGAAGGACACCGACGGCGACGGCATTCTCGACAAGACGATCGACGGGAAAAAAGTCCCGCTCCGCTTCGAGATCAAGGTCAATTCCGGCAACGACGTGCGCGAGAGCATCGCGCTCGCGCTGCAGGACGAACTCAAGAAGCACGGCATCGCCGCGGCGGTCCGGCGCCTCGACTGGACGATTTTCTTGGACGACGTCAAGAACCATAAGTTCGACGCGGTGATTCTCGGCTGGCAGATGAGCGTGACCGAAGGCGATAACTATCAGGTGTGGCACTCCTCGCAGGCGGCAAATAAGGGGTCGAACGCCATCAGCTACAAAAATCCCCGCGTGGACAAGATCCTCGAAGACTACCGGCGCGAGTTCGACGAGAAGAAGCGCCTCGAGATGGCGAAAGAGTTCCAGCGTATTCTGAACGACGAGCAGCCCTACACGTTCCTTTTCGCCCGAAAATCGGTGAGTGCGGTGGACCGCCGGTTTCACGGCGTCGAGGTCCTCGCCGCAGGCCTCAGGCCGCTGGAATGGTGGGTGCCGCGGTCGCAGCAGAAATACGGCGCGCGGCCGACGGCGAACTGATGGCGGCGTATCTCGTCAAACGCATCCTGCTGATGATTCCGACCTTCATCGGGATCACGCTCATCTGCTTCCTGGTTGTCCATCTCGCGCCGGGTGACCCCGCCGAACTGATGGCGGGCGGGGGACTCGCGGCGAGCGGCGGTGCGGGCATCTCGCTCCAGAAGCGAGCCGCGGTCGACCAAGCTTTGGCGGAATGGCGCGCGCTTTATGGCCTCGATAAGCCGCTCTATGTCCAGTACGGGGTCTGGCTCAAGAATTTGGCGCGCCTCGATTTCGGCACCTCGTTCAAGGACAGCCGCTCGGTCTGGGCAAAAATCCGCGAGCGCCTGCCGGTGACGCTCAAGCTCGAATTCTTTTCGATTATTCTCGTTTACATCATCGCTCTGCCGCTCGGCATCTATTCTGCGACGCATCGCGATTCGTTGGGCGACCATGTGACGACGCTCGCCGCGTTCGTTCTTTTCGCGGTGCCGATCATCTGGGCGGCCACGATGGCGCTCGTCTTCGTCTGCGGCGGCGATTTTCTTTATCTGTTCCCACCCGGCGGATTGACCTCCATTGACTATGCGCGCGAGTGGCCGATCGGGGAGCGGATCAAGGATCAGACCTGGCACCTCTTTCTGCCGGTGGTCTTGCTCTCGTACGCGGGGTTCGCGGGCCTGTCGCGCTACATGCGTTCGAGCATGCTCGAAGTGCTGAGGCAGGATTACGTGCAGGTGGCTCGCGCCAAGGGCCTCTCCGAGCGTGTGGTGACCTTCAAGCACGCGATGCGGAATTCGTTGATCCCTCAGGTGACGATCCTTGCCGAGCTTCTACCGGGGCTGATCGGCGGCAGCGTCATCATCGAGACGGTCTTCTCGCTTCCGGGCATGGGACAACTTGGCTACGACGCGGTGCTGGCGCGCGACTACCCGATCGTCCTCGCACTGCTCACCGTGAGCGCTCTTTTGACGTTGATCGGAATCCTCTTGTCGGACATCCTGCTCGCCGCCGTCGATCCGCGCATCGCATTCGGCCGGAGGTCGGAGTAAGTGGCGGCGCCGAAGAGTCCGCCGCCGATCAGTGCCGGGGCGGGGGTGGGTCCTGCTGCGCTCGAGGTGGAACAGGCCGAGGGGCAGTGGAGCAGCGTCTGGAAAAGACTCAAGCGTAATCCTCCCGCTCTAGGAGGGATGTACGCAATCCTGTTGCTTTTGGCGATCGCCGCCGGAGCGGACTTCCTCGCCAACAACAAACCCTACTACATGCTCTATCAGGGGCGGGCCTACTTTCCGCTCATCCGCAGCGGTCTCGTGCGCTTCGGCCTCGCGAAATGGCAGCCCGAGCTGCTCAATATCGATTTTAAGACCGTCAATGCCGAGCGCAAAATTTTTCCGCCGATCCCGCACCTCGCGACCGATATCGATCTCACCGCCCCCTTCGAGACGCCTTCGTCGGCCCACTGGTTCGGCACCGACAAGCTCGGCCGCGACGTCCTCGCCGGCCTGATCCACGGCTCGCGCATATCGCTCTCGATCGGCTTCGTCGCGGTGGGGATCGCGCTCGTCGTCGGCGTTGTCCTCGGCGCGCTCGCGGGCTACTTCGGCTCGTGGGCCGATCTTGTTATATCGCGTTTCTTCGAGGTGATGCTGACGCTGCCCACCTTTTTCCTCCTGATCACGATCGCGGCGATGTTCCCGCCGAGCATCTTTCTCACCATGACGATCATCGGCCTCACCGGCTGGGTCGGCATCGCGCGTTTTACCCGAAGCGAGTTCCTGAAAATCCGCAGCCTCGATTACGTCACGGCGGCGCTGGCGCTCGGAGTCTCGACGCGGAAGATCATGTTCCGCCACATCCTGCCCAACGCGCTCGCGCCGGTGCTGGTGTCCGTGGTGCTCGGCGTCGCGAGCGCGATTCTGCTCGAATCGAGCCTGAGCTTCCTGGGCATCGGAGTGCCCCTTGAAGCGGTGACCTGGGGCTCGATTTTGAACGAGGCGCGCAGCGCCACCTTTGCGTGGTGGCTCGCGGTCTTTCCAGGCGCCGCGATTTTCGTTACCGTGCTGTCGTATTATCTTGTCGGCGAAGGGCTGCGCGACGCGCTCGATCCGCGGCTCAGGGGCATGAGATAAGGAGGCGCCATGAAACGGCTTCTCATCGCGGTTTTTCTTTTCATCGCGTCGGCGCCCGCCGCGGCGCAAATTACCAAACCGGTTTACATCTCGCTGCCGAGCGCGGGCAATATCCAGCACCTCGCGCTCACCGCCGCGCGCTACAAGGGCTTCTATCAGGAGGCGGGGCTCGCCGATGCCCGCGTGGTCTACCTCCGCGGCAACTCTATCAACGTGCAGGCGATCCTCTCCGGCAGCGTCCAGTTCGCCTCGGCCTTCGGCCCCTCGATGCACGCGATGTTCCGCGGCGAGCAGCTCCGCGTGCTGGTGCAGATCTTCAATCAGATCCCGATGAGCCTCATCACGCGGCCTGAGGTGAAGAAGATCGAGGAGCTGAAAGGGCAGAAGATCGCGGTCACCTTCGGCGGCTCGACCTACAGCGTGCTGCTCGCGATGCTCTCCCATTTCGGCCTGCCGCAGAACTTCGGCGAGTATCTGAACATGCCCGGCGATCAGGCGAAGGCGGCTGCGCTGATGCAGGGCACGGTCGCCGCCGCGCTGATGGCGCCGCCCGCCGACGGGCCGGTGCTGAAAGCGGGTTTTAAGCGGCTCGTCTATATGGGCGAGGTCTTCAAAGGCGTCCCGTTCAGCGCGATGCTGACGACATCGAAGATCATTCAGGAGGAGCCCGACCTCGTCGAGCGCACCGTCAAGGCGGTGGTGAAGGCGATGCTCTACATCCGGCAGAACCGCGACGCGGGCATCGAGCTCGTTATGAAGCACGGTCAGGTCGACCGCGAGATCGCGACCTCGCTCTACGACCTCTCGCGCGATGCCTTTGTCCCCGCGCTCAGCGCCGACGGCATCATGAAGCGTGCGGAGCTGGAGATCGCGACCTTAAAAGAGCGGCCCCGCTTCGATCCCAAGCAGTTCATGGACGACCGGTTCCTTAAAAAAGCGTTGGCCGAGCTGCAAAAATAATCGGGTGAAGTATGCGCGAAATGACTTACAGCGAAGTGAAGCAGGAGATCCTCCGGCGCGCGGGAAAGGTCAATCCCTTCGAGCGCGTCAAGCGGGAAGACGTCGAGGAAGTTTTGGGCCGGTTGACGAGCCTCGACGCGGACGCCTGGGGAAAAGAATGGGGGCGCGTCGCCGCGCGCTACGAAGCGCTCGCGGCCGAGCTGGAAAAGAAGAGCGATAAAACGGCTGGCGAGAACTATTATCTCGCTTACGAGTACTTTCGCATCGGCCGCTATCCGGTGCCGAGCAGCTCTGAGAAGATGAACTGTTATCACGGCGCGATGAGAAATTATCTCAAAGCGGGCCGCACCTTCGACGCGCCTGTCGAGCGCGTCGAGATTCCCTTCGAGGGGAAAAAGGTCGTCGGCTATCTCCAAGTGCCGCGCGGAGCGACCAAGCCGCCGGTCGTCATGCACTGGGGCGGCGTCGACGGCTGGAAAGAAGATTCCAGAGGCCAGAGCGAAGCGCTGCACCGCTTGGGCCTCGCGACTTTCACGATCGATATGCCCGGCACGGGGGAGAATCCGCTGCTCGGGCACGAGCCGAACGCGGAGCGGACGTTTTCCGCCGCCATCGATCATTTGGAAACGCGCGGCGATATCGACGGCAGGCGCGTCGCGGTGATGGGGCGGAGCTTCGGCGGCTACTGGGCGGCGAAGCT
>DATJFG010000136.1:0-15548 GCA_035495775.1 Verrucomicrobiia bacterium
CGCCGCGCGCCCGAAATGGAGTTCTTCGGCGACCGCGACGAAATATCTAAGATGTCTAAACTCCATCGTCAGGCCCCAGCGCCTTCTCCGCCCATCCACTCAAATGCATGAGCAACCGCCGTGCCGTTTGGAAAACAACGATAAAACAGTGGCATAGAAGGAAAATTCAGCGCACGGCGACGGAAAAAATATAAAGCTTTAGAAAAATTTACGCGTTCGTCCGCGCTTTTGTATTCATTGCGATGCGGGTGAATCGTCTGGATTATCTAAAATACAACTAACCGCGAATCCGCCGATGATGATGTTGCCCGCCGCCGCAGAACCGACTGACAGACAACCCTAGTCGTAAACCTGGAGGTTGTGAAATATTTTGTTTGTATGTGATTGAGACGCGTGGAGTATCGGCGCGCCGATTGGTGCGCTCACGGCGCCCGACCCGCCGCTCTCACGCTTGAGACATCAGCGGCGTGAAATCGGCCCTTTGAGAAGATGCCGGAAAGCCATGCCGACGCCGCGGAGCTTTGCCGCATCTAACATATGATTGACAGGCAATAGCGGATTGGATAGCGTTTTCTTTCACCCTGCAGGCAGCCGGAGAGACGATGGAAGGCCCGAAGCCCGTCAAGAGCGGCAAAGTCAAGGTCAACGACGTCAACCTCTACTACGAGCTCTACGGGCGGGGCGATCCGCTGGTTCTCGTCGCCGGCACCGGCATCAGCCTCGCGCCCTGGCGCGTCTTCCAGGTGCCGGAGTTCTCCAAACATTACCAGGTGCTCATCTACGACCACCGCGGCCTGGGACGGAGCGATAAGCCGGACGTCCCCTACTCCACTCGCCTATTTGCGGACGATTGCGCCGCTCTCATGGACGCGCTCGGCATCGGGCGGGCGCACATCATGGGCCATTCGATGGGCGGGCGCGTCGCGCAGTGGATCGCCCTCGACCACCCGGAAAAAGTCCGCAGCCTCGTGCTTTCTGGCACGGGATCGGGTAAGTACAGCGAAGATCTCGTGGATTATCCGCGCGGCGTGCCCCTCGACGCGGCGTACGAGATGATCAGCAAAGGGTACGAGAAGTACCAGCACGACCACTGGGGTCCCGGCTTCATGTTCAGCGACGACTTCATGAAAAGCCGTCCGGAAATCGTGAAGCAGTTCCAGGAGCTGATCGTCGATGAGGTGCCGCCGCTCAAATGCTACCTGCGCCACGTCGTCGCGCGGCAGTGCCACGAGACGACCGATATCGTCCACAATATCAACGCGCCGACGCTCGTGATCGTCGGCAGCAAGGACACGCATGAGGGCGGCACCGGCAATCACGTCGAATCGTCGCGCGCCCTGGTGAAAAAGCTCGCCGGCGCCGAGCTGGTGCTGGTGGAAGGCGGCAGACACGGCTATCTTCGCGAGATGCCGGAGAAGGGCCACCCGCCGATCCTCGATTTTCTCCGGCGGCATTGAGGTAAAATGAAAAAACAAGAAATCCTCGACAAGCATCAAAAGTATCTCTTTTCCTCCGTCTCCAACTATTACGACGAGCCGATCGTCATCGATCACGCCAAAGGAAGCTTGGTTTACGACATCGAAGGCAAAGAGTACCTGGATTTCTTCGGCGGGATCCTCACGATCAGCGTCGGCCACTGCAACGAAAAAGTGACGGCGGCGATCGACGCGCAGACGCATAAGCTCCAGCACGCTTCCACGCTCTACCCCAACGAGCCGCACGTGCGTCTGGCCGAAAAGCTCGCCGAGATCACCCCGGGGCGGCTGCAGAAATCTTTCTTCACCAACAGCGGCACCGAGGCGAACGAGACCGCGGTGCTGATCGCGCAGCTCCACACGAAATGCCAGGATGTCTTCGCGCTGCGCCACAGCTACAGCGGCCGCTCGTACATGGCGATGACGCTCACGGGTAACGCGGCATGGCGCATCGCGCCCACGACGGTGCCCGGAGTCCATCACATCGCCAACGCCTACTGCTACCGCTGTCCCTTCGGCCTGACCTATCCGAGCTGCAACTTGAAATGCGCCAAAGACCTCGAAGAGGCGATCCAGACCGAGACCTCGGGCCGCGTCGCCGCGCTCGTCGCCGAGCCGATCCAGGGCGTCGGCGGCTACATCACGCCGCCGAGGGAGTATTTTTCCGAGATCGCGTCGATCTTAAAAAAATACGGCGGTCTGTTTATCTGCGACGAGGTGCAGACCGCCTGGGGGCGCACCGGCGGGAAGATGTTCGGCATCGAGCACTGGGGTGTCGAGCCCGACATCATGACCTTCGCCAAAGGGATGGCGAACGGCGTGCCAATCGGCGCCACCATCGCCGCGCCGGAGATCGCCGACAGCATCCAGGGGCTCACCATCTCGACCTTCGGCGGGAATCCCGTGACGGCCACCGCCGCGCAGGCGACGATCGAGGTCATCGAGGAGGAAAATCTCGTCGAGAACGCCCGCGTCATGGGCCAGCGACTGCGCGAAGGGCTGGAGGCGCTGAAAAGCAAGTATCCGGTCATCGGCGACGTGCGCGGCATGGGGCTGATGCAGGCGCTCGAACTCGTCGGGGAAAACAAAAAGCCCGACGCCGCCTCGATCAAGCGCCTCTTCGAAGCGACCAAGCATCACGGGCTCTTGATCGGCAAAGGCGGCCTCTGGGGCAACGGCGTGCGCATCGCGCCGCCGCTCAATGTCACCAAAGATCACATCGATCATGCTGTCCAAGTCCTCGACCGATCCTTCGCGCAGCTCGGACAATAGTTTCTCTCCATGATCGGACGCCGGCTCATCGGTGCGGTCCCCGTTCTTCTCGGCATCTCGTTTATCGTTTTCCTGCTCATGCATCTCGCGCCCGGCGATCCGGTCTATCTGCTGCTGGGAGAGAACGCCACGCCGGACGACGTCGCTCGCGTGCGCCACGAGTGGGGGCTCGATCAGCCGCTGCTGGCTCAATACTGGCAGTTCATCTCGCGCGCGCTCGTCGGCGACTTCGGCCGCTCGCTCAAATTCGGCGAGCCGGTCATGAAGCTCGTCCTCGAGCGCCTGCCCGCGACCGTCGAGCTCGCGAGCGTGAGCCTCATCGTCGCGGTTCTGATCTCGATTCCGATCGGCGTTTATTCGGCGATCAAGCGCGACACGCTCGTCGATCACGCCGGGACGAGCCTCGCGCTCGTCGGCGTCTCGCTGCCCAATTTCTGGCTCGGCATCATGCTGATCTATTTTCTCGGCGGGCGCTGGAACCTTCTTCCCGTCGCCGGCCGCATCGAATACGGCATCGATATTCACGCGGTCACCGGCTTTTACCTGCTGGATAGCCTGCTCGCGGGCAATCTCACGGCTTTTTGGAGCGCGCTGAAGCATCTGCTGATGCCTGCGCTGACGCTCGGCACCGCGCTCGCCGCGATTACAACGCGCATCACACGCTCGAGCGTGCTCGAGGTAATGCGCCAGGACTACGTGATGACCGCGCGCGCGAAGGGGCTCAGCGAGACGGCCGTCATCTGGCATCATATTCTCCGCAACGCGCTAATCACGGTCGTGACGATTCTCGGCCTCCAGCTCGGCGCGCTTTTGAACGGCTCGGTCATCACCGAGACGGTCTTCTCCTATCCTGGCATCGGCGACCTTTTGATCCAGTCGATCGCCGTGCGCGACTACCGCCTCACCCAGGTTTTGATCCTTCTCTTCGGCGTCGTTTACTTCGTCGTGAATCTGCTGGTCGACGTCGTCTACACGGTCATCGACCCACGGATCAAACTCTGATGCGGCGCTTTCGTCACTTTAAGGTGTTTGTAGGCGGATTGATCTTAATCGCGCTCGTCGTGTGCGGCCTAGCGGCGCCGCTCCTAGCGCCCTTCGATCCGCAGGAGCAAAGCCTCGAAGCGCGCCTGCAGCCGCCGTCCTGGGCCGGGGGCGCCGCGAGCGCGCACTGGCTCGGCACCGACAATCTCGGCCGCGATATTTTCAGCCGAATCATCTACGGCTCGCGCATCTCGCTGCTCGTCGGCGCGACCACCGTCCTCCTCGCGGGCCTTATGGGCTGTTTTCTCGGTGCGATCGCCGGCTATTTCGGCGACGGCGTCGACGAGGTCGTCGCCAAAGTGACCGAGATTTTTCTCGCCTTCCCTTTCCTGCTGCTGGCGATCGCGCTGATGGCGTTTCTGGGCCAGGGGGTGATCAACATCATCCTCGCGTTGATGATGAGCCGATGGGTGCAGTACTGCCGCGTCGTCCGCGGCGAGGTCCTGTCCTTGAAAGAGCGCGAGTTCGTCACCGCCGCGAAGGCGCTCGGGGGAAAAGATTTTTATATTCTCTTGAGACACGTCGCGCCGAACACGCTCCCGAGCGTCACGGTGGTGGCGACGTTCGCGATGGCGGTCGTCATCATCTCGGAGGCGAGCTTGAGCTTTTTAGGTCTCGGCGTCCCCGCGAGCATTCCGACCTGGGGCTCGATGCTGAGCGAAGGGCGGAGCTACATGAGCCGCGCGCCGTGGCTCACGATCTTTCCCGGGATGGCGATTTTCGTGACCGTCTTCGGCATCAATCTGCTGGGCGACGGTCTCCGCGACCTGTTTGACCCCAAATTGCAAAGACAGTAAAAGGCGAAGCGAGGAGCCGACATGAAGAAAAAATCGACGCAGGGTTTAAACCGCCGGGAGTTTCTCAAAACAAGCGCGCTCGCAATCGGCGCCGCCGCGGCGCCCGCGATCGTGCGCGACGCCTTCGCCGCCACGCGGGACCGCGTGACCGTCTACACGTCGAGCTTCGCCGAATCGCTCCATCCCTACAAGCACAGCTCGAGCCCGATCTACGGCCAGTGGCAGCACATCTTCGAGCCGCTGGTCGAATACAACTACAAGCGCAAGGATTACGACGGCGTGCTCGCAGAGTCGTGGCAGTTCGACGGCAAGCGCTGGACCTTCAAACTCAGGAAAGGCATCAAATTTCAGGACGGCACGCCGTTCACTTCGAAGGACGTCGCCTTTTCGATCGAGCGGATGAAAGACGAAAAAGGCGGCAGCCTTCAGGGATCGAACTTCAAAGACGTCACCGAGGTGCAGACGCCCGACGATCTCACCGCGGTCTTCGTGACGAAAACGCCGATCGCGGTCTTCCTCGACCGGCTGGAAAACCGCTTCATGCTGAGCAAGGCCGCGGTCGAGAAGTACGGCGCCGACTGGGAGCAGCACCCGGTCGGCACCGGCCCCTACCGCTTCGTGAGCTACCAGCGCGGCGGCAATCTCGTCTTCACGCGGAACGACGACTACTGGGGCGGTAAGGCGCCGATCAAGGAGATCGTCTTTAGAAAAGTCACCGAGGACGCCGCGCGGATCGCGGCGCTCGAAGCGGGCCAGTGCGACTTCATCAACAACGTGCCGGTCCACGAGGTCGCGCGGCTCGACCGCCACCCGCGCGTGAAGATCGACAAGATCGAAGGGCTTCGTATGTTCTTTCTCGCCTTCAACATGGCGCACAAGCCGTTCGACAACAAGCTCGTGCGCCAGGCGGCGAGCTATGCCGTCGATGCGAACTCGATCGTCAAGAACATCTTCGAAGGGATCGGCTATGCGAACCAGGGGCCGGTCGGCGCGAACGTCGTCGGCGCCGATCCCAAGCTCAAGCGCTACCCTTACGATCCCAAGAAGGCGCGCGAGCTGCTCGCTTCCGCCGGTTATCCGAGCGGCTGCGACATCCAGCTCTACACCTCGCCAGGCCGATATCCGAAAGACGTCGAGGTCTGCCAGGTCGTCGGGGCGCAGATGGCGAAGGCGGGCTTTCGCGTCGAGCTCATCTCGCAGGAATGGGCGATCTTCTGGGAGACGACTGGCGTCAACGGCGGCAAGCTGCCCTTCTACTACATCGGCCGCGGCAATTTAACCGACGCCGACATTTTGTACGACCAGTATTTTAGAACGGGCACGACCAAGCGCACGAACTACAGCAACCCCGAGTTCGACAAGCTGATCGACGAGGAGCAGAAAGCTCCCGACATGAAAAAGCGCACCGCGATCATGCAGCAGGCGGGAAAGATCCTCATGGACGAGGCGGTTTTCATTCCGCTCTACAATCTCGCGGACCTTTACGGCCTGGCGAAGAACATCACCTGGAAAATAAGGCCGGATGAAAAAGTGCTGGCGTGGGATATGGCGGTGAAATAAAGGCAAAAGTCAAAAGGAAAAAGTAAAAAGTTTCGGAAGAGACTCCGATAACCTTTACCTTTTGCCTTTTTACTTTTAACTTATTTCATGCCCGATACCCCACCTCCCCACCGACCACCGTCATGTCGACCTTCAAGTCCTTGATCTTCTCCGGCTGAATCGCGAACGGGTCCTCGGCGCAGACGGCGATGTCGGCGAGCTTGCCGGCTTCCAGCGTCCCCTTGTCGTTCTCCTCGAAGCCGACCCACGCCGCGGTCGTCGTGTGCATCGCGAACGCCTCGGGCAGCGAGATCCTCTCTTCGGGAATCCAGACGTCGCCCCAGCGCATGCGGCGCGAGACGCAGGCGGCGATGTCACGCAGCGGATCGACCGGCCAGTAGCCCGGCGAGTCGGAGCCGCCGGCGATGATGACGCCGTTTTTGAGCAGCGTGCGGAAGGGAAACGCCTTGGTGAGGCGCTTCTCGCCGACGCAGTCGAGGATCGCGTCGCCGACGTAGTAGCCGATCGCGATGTTGGGAATCGCCACGATGCCCGAGCGGACCATCCGCTGCATGCGCTCGGGTGTGGCGAGCCAGTTGCCCATGTGCTCGATGCGGTGGCGGTGGTCCTTGCGCGGCGATTTCTCGATCGCGTTCTCGTAGGCGCCGAGCGCCATGTCGAAGGCGCGGTCGCCGATCGCGTGCACGCAGCAGCGAAGCCCGGCGTCGTGGCAGCGGCGCACCGTCTCGTTGAGCTCGTCCTGCTCGATGCGGATGATGCCGCAGTTGTGCTCGTCGTCCTCGTACGGGTCGTAGAAGCAGGCGTTGCGCCCGGTGATCCCCCCGTCGATGCTCATCTTGACGCCGCCGACCCTCAGCCACTCGTTGCCGAAGCCGGTGATGAGGCCGAGCTCGATCAGGCTCTTCGACTCGATGAACGATTCGATGACGCGCGGCAGCAAGCTCACGCGCGCCGGGAGCCGCCCTTCGCGGTAAATCTCCTGATACGCGCGCACCGGCTCGCCCGAGCGGACGATGTCGTGCACCGTCGTGACGCCGCGCTCGAGGCACTGCTTGAGCGCGTAGACGATACCCTCTTTCAATTGCAGATACGTGAACGCCGGCGCCGCTTTTCTGAGAATCAGCTGCGCGCGCTCGTGCAGCTCGCCGGTGGGCTCGCCGGTCTGCGGATCTTTACGGATCGCGCCGCCGGCCGGATCGGCGGAATCGCGAGTGATCTTCGCGGCGGCGAGCGCCTTCGTGTTGGCGATCGTGATGTGTGCGCCGAAGGAGATCGACACCGGATGATCGGGGACCGCGCGGTCGAGATCGTGGCGGTCGGGAAAACGTTTTTCTTTCAGGCGAAAGTCCTGCATGGGGCTTCCATGCGCGACGATCCACGAGCCCTTCGGCGCTTGGGCGGCGTGCTTCGAAAGCGTTTGCAGAATGTCGCCGACCGAATAGGTCTCGGTGTAAAAATCGCGGCAGTCGACGAACTCCATCTCCGCCGTGCCCTTCTCCGCGAGATGCACGTGCGTGTCGGTGAGACCGGGAATCGCCGTGCGCCCCTGGAGGTCGATTTGCTCGGTGTCCGGACCGGCGAGCCTGCGCACTTCGTCGGAGGCGCCGGTCGCGACGATGCGGCCGCCGGCTGCGGCGAGCGCTTCGTGAATCGCGCCGTTCGCCGCGAAGCTGCGGATCTTGCCGTTGTAGAGAATCAAATCGGGATGGACGGAGCTTCTGCGTTTCATCGATGTCTCCTTGATGGCGTTGAACAGTTACGCTATAGGTCGCTTCTTAAGTCACTGTCAACGGCTGTAGGAGGATCACATCATGGCGCGAGAGGCTCTCAAGTGGCCCGGCAATGCGCGCGTCGCGTTCGTCGTCGGCATCGCGTTCGAGGCCTGGGACCGGAGCAAGCCGACGCGCGGCGGCGCGCTGCAGTCGCCGCTGCCGAAGGACGCGGTCTGGAAGCGCGACTGGTCGACCGAGACGTTTCGCGAGTTCGGCCCGAAGGTCGGCGTTCGAAGATTGCTCGACATCTGCGATAAATACGGCGTCAAGGTGAGCATGCCGATCAACGGCCTCACCTGCGAATACTATCCGGAGCTCGTCAAGTACGCGCACGGCCGCGGCCACGAGATGGTCGCGCACGGCTGGGACCAGGGCGAATTTCTTTACATGCTCACGCGCGAGCAGGAGCGGGAAAATATTTTCAAGACCGTGGAGGCGATCGCGAAGACGACCGGGGAGCGGCCGACCGGCTGGTCGTCGCCGGGCGTGCGCTCGACGGACAATACACCCGAGCTGATTTTAGCAGCGGGATTGCAGTACCACTGCGATTACCATGACGAGGAGATGCCCTACCCGATTGATGTGAACGGCAAGCTCTTGATCGAGTTTCCGCACCAGTACACGATCAACGACAACCGCACCATGCACGGAATGTCGCGCCACGATTTCTTCGCGAAGTTCAAGGATGAGTTCGACTACCGCTACGAGATCGGGCGCGAGAATCCCACGATGATGAACGTCATCACGCACGGGTATATCAGCTCGCGCATCCCGATGATCGACACCTTCGAGCAGATCATCGCCTACGCGAAAAACCACGAAGAGGTGTGGTTCGCGCGCCGCGGCGATGTCGCGGCGTGGGCGAGAAAATATTACAGCGAGAGCTGAGCCTCAGGCGAAGTAGCCGTTCTTGAAGGCCCAGAGCCAGAGATAGGCGATCTTCTCGTTGTAGAGCTCCGCGTAGCCGACGTGGCCGTAGCGCGGCAGCAGCACGACGTGCGAGCGCTTGACGCCCGCCTGGCGGTACTTGTTGCACATGTAGGGCTCACGCTTGTTCTCGATGGGGTTGCCTTCCTTCCAGTGGCCCTTGTCGTTCTCACCGACGATGAACAGCACGGCGATTTTTTTGAGCCAGTCGGCGCGCGGCTCCTGAAGATGATCGAAATACTCTTCGCGCGGGAGGCCCGTGCGCTTGGGGTACTCTTCGAGGATTTCCTTGTTGACGAGATGCTGGTTGTCGCAGAGCGATGTCTTCATCTGCGAGCGCACCTTCGCCGCCCACGCGAGATACTCTTCCGCGCCGCCCCACGGGCAGAGGTCTTCGGGATCTTCATAGCCCGCCGCCTTGAAGAATTTCGGATTGCGCCGCGCGATCTCGTCGATCGGGAAGACTTTGGTTTTTTCCGCGCCGGTCTTCTCGCGCCACTCGTAGCGCCAGCCGTCCGGACCGCCGGTGCCAAAGCCGAGCAGCCCGATGTACTCCGCTTTTTTGATGAACCGATGCATGTGCGCCTGCATCGGACCGGAGGTCGAGTGGCCCCAGCCGAGGATCTTGCGCCCGGCGAGATTCGCGTCAACGAGTGTCGCGAAGCCCTGCGTGATGACATTAAAGTTACACTTTAAGTTTCGGTCCATAATCTCTTCGCGTGATAGGTCTTTGTCGAAGAGATAGTGCGGCATCCGCTCCTCGACGGAGACCGTCCACGTGCCGCCCGGCGGATAGTGGCCGGGATAGGTCATGGCGAGGACTTTGAAGCCTTGCGCCGCGAGGCGGCGCGAGACGCCGGGACGGCCGTCGGGCGTCTCGTCCATAATGCGCTCCGAGCCGGCGCCGCCGTGCGTGACGGTGATCGCGATCGAAGGATCGACTTCTTTCTCCGGCGTGTAGAGGCGGCCGTGGATGTCCCAGTCGTAACCGTTGCGCGAATAGCGCGCGGTGACTTCCTTGACGGCGAAGCCGACCTCCGGATAGGGCGCGTCGATTTTCAGCCACTGCTCCCAGTCGACGCCCACCAGATAATTCTTTCCTTTGATCCCTTCGAGATAACGGTTCACCGCATCGTTCGCCATAACATTTCTCCTTCTCGTTCTGGTTTACTTCTTCGGCCGATTCGGCGCAACCGCCGTTCTATTCCGTTCGCCCTGAGCTTGTCGAGGGCGCATCAATGGAGCGTCGTGCCGCCGGATACGTCGATGCAGGCTCCGGTCACGTGCGCAGCGTCTTCGGATAAAAGCCACGCGACCGCCTTGCCGATGTCCTCGGCCGACGTAGGACGGCCGAGCGGCGCCGGCGTCGATCCATCGTCGGGGCTTTTCCAGCGCGCGTCGGCGTTTCCCGGTGCGATGGTATTGATGCGCACGCCGTATTCGGCGCACTCGAGCACCATCGTCTGCGCAAAGACGATGATGCCGGCCTTCGCAGCGGAATAATGCGCGGCGTTCTTGCCGCCGCGGAGCCCGCGGCTCGCCGCCATGAGAACGATCGCGCCGTGCCGCTGCTGCTTCATCACGGGCAGTATGGCGTGGACAACGTTGAGCGTGCCCTTCAAATTCACATTGACCACGCGCCGCCACTCTTCCGGAGGAGTTTCGGCGAGCGGCTTCGGCTTGAGGCCGAGGCCGCGGAGCCCGCCCGCGCAGTTAACGAGCGCGTCGATCGCGCCGCAGCGCGCGGCAGCCTCCTGCACGACGGCACTCACATGCGCGCGATCGGTCACATCCATAAGGGCGGTCTCCAAGCGGTCAACTTTCGGTAGATTGTTTGCGACGCTTCGCAGACCGGCTTCGTTGATATCGGTCAGCACGAGGTCCCAGCCGCGCGCGGTGAGGCAGCGCGCGATGCCTTCGCCCATGAGACTCGCCGCGCCGGTGATGAGTGCCGTCGCCATATCCTAATGCAGCCGCGAACCGCCGCTGATGTCCAGGCAAACACCGGTGATGTAGGCGGCGCGCTCGGACATGAGGAACGCGACCGCGTCGGCGACCTCCCGAGCGCGGCCAAAGCGGCCGAGCGGCGGCAGCCTTGCGCCGCTTTCTTCGCGCTGCATGCGCTCCATTTCTTCCCAGGACTTGTCGCGCGATTCGACGCGCCCCGGCGCCACGCAGTTGGCGCGCACTCCTTGCGCCGCCGACTCCTGCGCGAGCGACTGAGTGAGCGCGATCACGCCCGCCTTCGCGGCCGAGTAAACCGACGCGTTCCGCTGACGGATTTGCGGCGGCCCGCCGCGCAGCCCCGCGCCGGAGGCGATGTTGACGATCGCGCCGCCGCCGCATCGAAAGAAAATCGGCAGCGCCGCGTGGCACGTGTAGTAGACCGCGTTGAGATGAACCTCGATGAGCTTATCCCAGCTCTCCGGCGTTGTGTCGCTAAACGGAGCGCCCTTCGCGCCGGGAATGTAGCGCAGACCTCCGGCCGCCGTGACGAGCCCCTGTAGTCCGCCATTCGTCTCGGCGGCTTTTTGAACCGCGCCGTTTACGGCGTCGAAGTCCGTCACGTCCAGAGCGAAAGCTCCCGCCACGGCCGTTTCGCCGAGATCGGCTGCGACGCGATGCAATTCGTCTCCGTCGATGTCGGCGAGGACGACGCGCCAGCCGTCGCGCGCAAGCGCGCGTGCCGAGGCACGGCCGATTGCACCAGCGCCGCCGGTGATGAACGCGATCGGCATCAGTAGTCGCCGAGCGGCCGGTAGTCCGGCGGATTCTTCGTTTGCGCGATGCAGTAGGCCGCGATTTCGCGGCGATGCGCGAACCAGACGAGCTTCTCGAATTCCTTGAGATGGCGGATCATCTTCTCGAAGGCGAATGCCATGTAGGGACGGCCGCCGAGCTCGGCGTGGACGAGCGCGTCGATCCGTCCCGGACGGCCGCGGAGCGCCTCCTCGCGGACGAAGTCGAACGCCGCCTTAAAGCCTTGAAACGCGATCTCGCCATTCGACTGGCCGCCGCCCCACGCGCGCCAATCGTTGAAGTACCAATGCTTGGGGATGACCGTGATCGGCCGGCCGGCGGCTTTAACGACGTACGGGAGGTCGTCGTCGCATTGATCGCCGCACCACGTGTAGCCCTCCTCGGCGAGAATGCCGAGCGTCTCGGGCGTGTGATGGCCGCCGGGGCCGACCCAGCCGACCGGCTGCGCCCCGGTGACTTCTTTGACAATGCGGTTGCACTCGCGAATCTCGCGGCGCTGCTCCTCCGGGCTCAGGTCGGTCATGACGATGTCGTTGGTCGTTCCGTGGCCGGCGATCTCGTGCCCGGCTTCATGGAGCGCCTTCACGGCGTCGGGCCAGCGCTGCACGGCTAGACCGTTCGTATCGATCGTCGCCCGCACGCCCGCGCGCTCGCAAATCTCCATGATGCGCCAGATGCCGACGTTGCCGCCGTAATTCGCGTGCGACACGGAGGCGAGGTTTACCGCGAGGTCGGATTTCTTCTTGAAGTGGCCGCCCTTGGTGAAGGCTTCGAACGCTACGGTAAAGGTAGCGCAGATGAGTTTGCCGTCGGGCCAAGTGATTGTTCGTCGCATGTCGCCTCCTTAAGGTGATCGATTACATCCAAATCGTTCGAATCGTCAACCTCTCAGTTGACAAGCAGGTTCGGTTGCCCATAGTCTCGCATTATTATAAGGGAGCGGATGATGAAAACTTTTCTGCGCCTTTTCTCATCGGTCGTAATTACCGGCCTGGTGATCGCCTCTGGACCGGCGGGGCTGAAGGCCGCCAATGCGCCGACCGCCGCCGAGCAGCTTTATGCGGAACTCGCCAAGCTCAAGCCCGAGGAGCGGACGAAGAGACTCGAGGAAGGCGCGCGCAAGGAAGGCAAACTGACTTTCATCCACACCTTCCGCGGCAAGCTCGCGCGCGACCAGGTAAGGCTCTTTGAGAAGCGCTACCCGTTCGTGAAGGTCGAGCTGACCGATATGGGCTCGCAGGACGCGGCGGAGCGGCTGATCGCCGAAGAGACCGCTCGGCGGCACCTCACCGACGCGCTCAGCCTCGCGGTGCCGGACCTTCCCGTGATCCTCAAGCAAGATCTGATGGCCAACTATCCGACGCCCGCGACGACGAGAATTCCGAAGAAATTTCAGGGCTTCATCGACAAGGAAAACCGCTGGATGCCCTGGTACTGGAGCGAGCACGGCATCTCCTACAATACCGACTTGATTCCTCCCGCCAAAGCGCCAAAGGACTGGATGGACCTCTGTAATCCCGCGTACAAGGGACAGGTCTCTTTCGATCCTCCCGAGACGCGCTTCATGGTCGGACTTTACACGCTGATGGGCGAGGAAAAACTCAAGCAATGGATGAAGTGCATGGGCGAAAATCAGCCGATCATCCAGCGCGGCCACACGCAGCGGATGAACCTGATGCTCGCCGGCGATCATGCCATCCAGGGCGATAATTTTCTCTATGAAGGCGCGCTCGCGAAAAAGAAAGACCCGAAGACGCCGTTCGCCATCGTTTACTCCGCGCCGATTCTCGCCTACGCCGGCTCCATGGTCATCAACAGCAACACCCAGCATCCGCATACCTCCGCGTTGTTCAGCGACTGGACGCTGTCCGACGAAAGCCAAAAGTATACCGCCGATGAATTTCGCGGCCCGCTGATCGGCAAGCATCCCTATCTGCCCGATGACGCCAAGATCGTCCCCTTCGGCTATGTCAGCGACGAGATCGTCGACCGCCTGCACGGCTATTGGAACCAGTACATCGGCAAGAAAAAGTAGCCGCGCGGCGCCAGCGGAGTCCGGCGCATCACAATGAGACGGCGAATCGCGCTTGACGGCAGAAGCCTCGCTCTGGCCGTTATCGTCCTGATTCTCATCTATCAGGTCGTCGTTCCCTTGTTGATGATCGTCTGGGCCAGCCTGAAAACCGCGCGGCCGGGCGAAGCCGGATTTTTCGACCTGACTTTTTCATTAGCCAATTACGCTCGCGCTTTCGGGAGTGTCGATTTTTGGCGCGCCAGCTGGAATACGGTCCGCTTCGCCATCGCGTCGAGTCTCGTTTCGTTCACGCTCGGCATGTTTCTCGCCTGGGTGGTCAATCGCACGAACACGCCGCTGGCGCGGCTCATCAACATCATCACGCTCGGCCGCATCATCATCCCCGGCATTTTGATCACCGTCGCATGGATTTTTCTCGCCAGCCCGAGCATCGGCATTCTCAATTCCCTTCTGGGAATCAGGGGCCTCTTCAATGTTTATTCCTTCTGGGGAATGGTGTGGGTTCATGCTCTCGAAATGACGCCGCTGGCGTATTTGCTGCTGGCGGCGGCGCTCCAATCCATGGACCCGCGTCTGGAAGAGGCGTCGGCCGTCGCGGGCGCCGGTCATTGGAGGACCCTGTTCCGCATCGCGGTGCCGATGGTCTTGCCGGCCGTCGGCGCCGCCGTTCTGCTGCTTTTCGTTTATGCGATCGAAAATTTCGAGGTGCCTCTCCTGCTCGGTGGACGCGCGCACGTCCGGCTGTACACGACGGAGATCTTCTACAACACCGCGCGAACCCCGACCGACTGGGGTTTATCCGCTGCCTATGCGATCGCGATCCTGATTCTATCCACGCTTCTCTTAGCGGCCTATTTCCGGCTCGTTCGCCACAACGAGCGGTATCAGACAGTGACGGGAAAAGATTTTCGGCCGCGGCGCATCGATCTCGGCGCATGGCGTTATCTCACCTGCGGCATCGCGCTTTCCCTGGTTTTTATCATTACCGGCCTACCGTTTCTCGTCGTGCTCTACGCATCGTTTCTCGCGCGCTATCAACCGCCGTCGCTGCAGGTGCTGGAGACGATGACGCTGGAGAATTACCGGGAGATCCTCAACGACGCGTCTTATTCTGTGCATTCGCTCTGGAACAGCACTCTAATCGGGCTGGGCACCGCGACCGCCGTGATGCTGCTGGTATCGACGATGAGCTACTTCACTCATAAGACCCGCGTGCCCGGGCGGAAGCTGCTCGACTTCCTCGGCTTTGCGCCCATCGCGATGCCAAGTGTCGTTTTGGCCACGGCGTTTTTGTGGTTTTATCTGCTCGTGCCCGTGCCCATCCTCGGCACTCTCCTCATCATCGGCCTGGCCTACATCACCCGCTACATGGCGGTCGCGCTGCGCTTCGTCTCGAGTTCGATGCTGCAGATCCATTCGGAGCTCGAAGAGGCCGCCGTCGTCGCCGGCGGGCGATGGCTGACGAATTTTAGGCGCATCTATCTGCCGCTGCTGCGGCCGGGACTCATGGCCGGCTGGTTCTGGGTGATGGTGCACGCCTACCGCGAGCTGACGATCGCGCTCATGCTCGCGCGATCGCAAAACCGCACCGCCGCAGTCGTCATCTTCGATCTGTGGGACAACGGATCGTTTCCGCAGCTCAGCGCCTTCGGCGTTATCATTTTCGCCCTGCTCATCTTCCTCGTATTGATCGGTCAAACGGTCGGGAAACGATTCGGCGTGCAAGAGCAGTTATAATGGAAACAAAACGGGGAGGATTCGATCGAACCCTCCCCGTTTTTTAGACGAGCTTTGCCGCCGTCTATTGCTATTTGTTTTGCGCTTGCTGCTTCGGCGGTTTCTTAATCGTCACGGTGAACTTCTTGGTTGTCGTATATCCGTGTCGGTCTAAGACACTATAGAGGATAGT
>DATJFG010000137.1:0-8808 GCA_035495775.1 Verrucomicrobiia bacterium
TCCTCAAATGACGAGCCCGCCGGCGCGCCGCCTGTCGTTTCTAGACCGCTATTTGAGCCTGTGGATTTTTCTCGCCATGGCCATCGGCGTCGCCGCCGGCGCGGCCGTCGAAGGCGCGCCGGAGTTCTTGAACCGCCTCTCGATCGGCACGACCAACGTCCCGATCGCCGCCGGCCTCATCCTCATGATGTATCCGCCGCTCGCGCGGGTGCGCTACGAAGAGCTGCCGGTGATATTGAAGGACTGGAAGATTCTCGCGCTGTCGGTGGCGCAAAACTGGCTCGTCGGCCCGCTTTTGATGTTCGGGCTCGCGGTCCTGTTCCTGCAAAACTATCCGGAATACATGACCGGCTTGATCCTCATCGGCCTGGCGCGCTGCATCGCGATGGTGATCGTCTGGAACCATCTGGCTGAAGGGGACAACCAGTACGTCGCCGCGCTGGTCGCATTCAACAGCATTTTCCAGCTTCTGTTCTTCACCGTCTACGCCTGGTTTTTCCTCACCGTCCTGCCGGCGCTTTTCGGCCTGGACGCGCGCATCGTCGAGGTGAGCTTCCGCACCATCGCCGAGAGCGTCTTCATCTATCTCGGCATTCCTTTTCTCGCCGGATTTTTCTCGCGCCTCGTTCTCATCCGGCACAAGGGGCGCTCGTGGTACGAGGGGCGATTCCTGCCGAAGATCGCGCCCGTGACATTGTTCGCGCTCTTATTTACGATCCTCGCGATGTTCTCGCTCAAGGGCGATATGGTCTTGAAGCTTCCGCTCGACGTCCTGCGCATCGCCGTGCCGCTCACGATCTATTTCGTCGTCATGTTTTTCGTGAGCTTTGTCATGGGCCGGGTGGTGGGGGCCGATTACGGCAAGACGGCCGCCGCCGCTTTCACCGCGGCGAGCAACAATTTCGAGCTCGCCATCGCCGTGGCGATCGCCGCGTTCGGCCTCGGCTCGCCGGTCGCTTTCGCGACGGTGATCGGACCGCTCGTGGAAGTGCCGGTCTTGATCAGCCTGGTGAATGTGGCGCTGTGGTTTCGCGGCAGGTGGTTTGCCGGCGACGAGAGCGTGCTTGCCGCCGGGAAGGTGCTCCGCCGGTAAAGCTTCGCTCGCCGGGAATCGCCGGTAAGAAAACTTTGCGCGACCGTGGTTTCTATTTCAGCAGGCCGTGTTTGCGGTAAAAGTCCGTAATGCGGTCCGCCCCCGCTTTGGCGACGATCTTGGCGTCCGCCTCCACCGCCGCCTTCTCCGCCGCCGGGGCCATCCCCGCTCTCAAGCTCGTCGCGGTTGCGGTATCCGCCTGCGCGATGAATTGCAGACTGGATCCGGAGCCCTGGAACACCATCACGCGCGCGCGCAGCGGGTCGCCGAAGACGTAGCCCCCGACCACATTCGAGGACTGCGGCGATTCGGCGTGCATGAAGCGGCCGAAAATCCAGATCGTGTTTTCTTCGGGCGGCGCGTCCTCCTTGGCGAGAGCGGCCTTGACGCCGCGAGCGCTCAGCTCGCTCACGAGGTTGTTGGCGATCGCGTCGGCCAGAGCTCTTCCAACGCGAACCTCATCGGCGCTTTGCTTCACCGGCGCGACGCCATATTCCGTCCCCTGAGGAATAACTTGAAAGCGGTGGATGAGCATGCGGTCGGGCGGATAGATGCGGCCGGCGACCGGAAGCTCCGAGGTCACGGTCTGCGAGCCGCAGCCGGCGATCAAGAGCATCCCCAGACACCAAGACGCGGCGGGCAGGAAGTTGAGGCAGTGAGGCATCTTCATATCGGTTCTCCTCGGCCGAGAGACGGGTTTCATTTCCGCGGGCAATTGTCGTCCGCCTGAAAAGAAAAATCAACTCGCCACCGCAGCCGGTGGGGGATCGCCGCTCACACCAACAGCTCTGCCGATTTGGGACCGGCTTTAACGTGCTATAGATCGTTTCCTGAATAGGACTGATTGAAGGACTTATTGCATAACGGAAAATCGGGCACGATGTTATCGAGCAGCGCGAGCGAGAGCGCGGGCCAGTTCGCAAACGACGGGTCTTTGATTTTCACGCGGTAGAGCTTTCCGTCTCGATCGACCATCACCCAATGCACGATCGCTCCGCGCCAGCCTTCGACGATCCCGAAGGCCGGCTCGAATGCCGGCAGGCGCTTCAACGGCTCGCTTAACGGACCGTCGGACATGTGTGCCGTCGCTTGCTTGATCAATCCCACCGACTCTCTAACCTCGTGGACACGCGCCATGGTTCGCGCATACACATCGCCGGACTCGAACACCGGCACGGTGAACTTCAAGCGGTCATAGGCGGCGAAGGGATGATCGCGCCGCACGTCTACGTCGATACCCGAGGAGCGCGCGACGTATCCCAGAACGCCGAGATCCATCGCCGTGTTCTTAGCCAAACGCCCTGTACCTTCCAAGCGATCCATCAACATGGTGTTCGCCAGGCTGATTTCGACCACTTCGTTGAAGTCGGCGAAGATCGCGTCCAGCTCGGCTGCAAAATCCACACTGTGCGTGAGCGGACAAGCGAGGCCGCCGGGGACGATGCCGCCGCGCAGGAGTCTGTTCCCCGTGAGGCGCTTGTTCAACCGCAACAGCCGCTCGCGGATGCGAAAACAGTGTGAATGCGCGACGGCGAAGCCGGTATCGTTGCAGATCATGCCGAAGTCGGCCACGTGATTGTAGAGCCGCTCCATCTCCAAAAGAACGACCCGGCCGAGCCGCGCGTAGTGGGGAACTTCGACAGCGCCGAGAGACTCCAGCGCCTGGCAGTACGCGAGCGCGTGGCCGATCGTCGTGTCGCCGGAGATGCGCTCGGAAAGCTCCACGCCCTCGGCGGGCGTGCGCCCCTCGAACAACTTTTCCGTGCCTTTATGCGTAAAGTAGAGACGGATTTTGAGATCGATGACCGTCTCACCCACGACGCTGAAGCGAAAATGTCCCGGTTCGATGATGCCGGCATGCACCGGACCGACCGGAATCTCGTAGACGCCTTCACCGCCGACCGGGAGAAAAGGAAACGGCGTGCCGTCGTCTTCGAATTTCCCCGGCGGCGCGGATCCTTTGCGTAGGGGGAAGTAATCTTTCGGCCAAAAGGCATGACGCACCATCGAGCGGCGGTCGGGATGACCGGTGCATTCGATGCCGAATAAATCATTTATTTCACGCTCGAAGCGCGACGCCGGATAGGTGAATGTCGCCAGCGATGGAATCACGGGATCATCGGACGACACCTCGGCCGTAGCATGGGCGAACCAGTTCTCGCGGTTATTCGCGAAGAGATAATGCACCTCGAAGGCGCCCTTGTCCGCGCACCGGTCGTTGGCGACCATCAGCATCAGCTCGGCGCGAAAATCTGTCCGGAGAACCTGCGCCAGGTCGAGCACGTCCGCGCGGTCGATTTGAAAATGGAGCTCGTTTCCGCGCCTGATCTTGAAAGCGATCGGCTCGCGCTTGAGCTTCGCCGCCAACGTGGAGCGTAGCTCGGAGAAATCCATCACTTCGCCACCACCTTCACCGCCTGATCGAGCAGCGCCTTCAACGGTACCGGCAGCGTTAAACCGAGAATAACCAGCACGCCCACGCCGACGGACAGCGGCAGAAGCCGCCACTTGCCGGCATCGCCGGTTCTCAGCCCCTCTGGTGGCATCCCGTAAAGCATCTTGTTCGAATGGCGCAGAAGCGCGACGAAGCCGACCGCGAGCAATACCATGACGGCGGTCATCAACAGCGGTCTGCCGTCGGCGAAGCCGGCTCTGATCAGCGCGAACTCGGATATAAATAAGCCGAACGGCGGAGCGCCTATGACCGCCAGGATTCCGATCAGAAACAACGCGCCCGTCCATGGCATGACCTTGAGGAGTCCCGAGACGCGTTCCATATCCGTGCTCTGATAGCGGTGCAACACTTCACCCGAGAGCACGAACAGCATCGACTTGGCCGCCGTATGGCAGACGAGATGCAGCAAGGCGGCGAAAATTCCGAGCGGTCCGAGCCCGAGGCCGATACATACGAGCCCCGAATGCTCGATGCTCGAATAGGCCAGCATGCGCTTGTAATTGCGCTGGATCACCAGACTGAACGAGGCCACCAGCAGCGAGAAAACACCCAGCAACAAAAGAATTTGATTAGAGAACTCCGGGCCGAGAGCCGCATCGGTGACAACTTTCCAGCGCGCGATCGCATAGAGGGCGACGGCGAGGAGGACGCCCGACATCATCGCCGACACCGGCGAGGGCGCTTCGGAGTGCGCGTCGGGGAGCCACGTATGCATCGGCGCGATGCCGGCTTTCGTGCCGAAGCCGATGAGGAGAAACACGAACGCGAGCCGCATCACTTGCGGATGGAGTCCCGGCGCTGCAGCCAGAAGCACCGGCCAGTTGAGCGCGTTGTCGACGCGGCCGGAGAGGGAGACGAAATCAAAATAGGCCAGCACGGTCCCCACGAAAGCCAAAGTAATGCCGACCGAGCTGATGAGAATATACTTCCAGGAGGCCTCGACCGACGCTTTGGTGAGCGCGAGCGGGATCACGATCGCGGAGAAAATCGTCGTCGCCTCGATCGCGATCCACATGATGCCGACATTGTTGGCGGAGACCGCGAGCAGCATGGCGAAAATGAACAGGTTGACGAAAATATGGTAGCGCCGAAGCTGCGGCGCATCGTACCGGCTTTCGCGCCCCAGACCCGGGCTAAAAAATAGCGCCAGCGTGGCGACCGCGGCGACGCACACCATCAGCAGCGCCGAGAGGCTGTCGGCGCGGAGGAGATCGTTCGGCCCGAACATGAGCGCTTCGCTTCCCGCCGCAGCCGCCGCCGCGAACGTCAGGGCCGCAGCCAGCGACAGCAACGAGAGAGAGACATTCGCCCAGCCGACGAACCTCCGGTACGGGCTCACAACCTGCGCCAGCAGCGCGGAGAGTAATGGAGGGAGCAGTAAAAGAATAAAAGTCATTTCAGTTGGCAAGCCTCGTCAATGCCGGAGTTGATTGAGCTGTTCCACGTCGATCGATTCGAACGTGCCGTGAATATGATAGACGAACACCTGCATGACGAGAAAACCCATCAAGAGATCGAGGAAGACTCCCATTTCGACGATGAGCGGGATGCCGAAAGTGCCGAGCACGGCGAGCAAGGCGATGCCGTTCTCGAGCACCAGAAAGCCCACGATCTGCGTGAGCGCCTTCTTGCGGCTGATGAGGACGAAGAGGCCGACGAAGATCAAGCCGAGCGCCAAAGGCATTCCCCCGCGCGTGGGCAACTGAGTCGCGAGCACGAGCGGCCGCATGACGACATAGGCCGACAGCACCAGCAGCGCGGCGATCACGAGTGAGCTCGTGATGTTGACGTAGGGCTGCGATTCGCTTTCCGCCCCGACGGATTTGGCCAGCCGTTCGAGGTAGCGCGGGATGAAGATTCCTTTGATCGCCAGGAAGACGACGCCGACGAAATACAAGTCGGGGGCGTTGCCGAAGCGGCCGACGACGATCACGAGCGCTGACAGCACCAGGGATTGCCAGCGGAAGGCTTCCACATAGGCATGGAGACTCCGGCGGCAGAGCAGGACGATGCCGAAGAGCAACACCACGCTGGAGCCGAGAGTCGTCAGTTGAGAGAAGAGAGCCGAAGTCATGGATGTTTACCTCAGCAGGAACGATGATGTGACGGCCAGCAACGCCAGCACGAAGGAGACGCCGAGGAGCTCGGGCACGCGGAACAAACGAAGCTTGGCGACGCGCGTCTCGACAACGGCGATCACAAGGGCCAAGAAGCCGAACTTTATGAGGAGTGCGACCGCCGCAACTGAGAGCGAAAGCGGCGCGATCGTCGTCGCCACTCCCCACGGCACAAAAAGGTTGGCGAGCAGGGACAGAAAAATCGTCAACTTGAGCGCCGCGGCCCACTCGATGAGCGCGAGATAGCGGCCGGAGTACTCCAGAATCATCGCTTCATGGATCATCGTCAACTCGAGGTGCGTGGCCGGATTGTCGACCGGCAACCGGCCGGTCTCCGCCAGCGCCACGATAAACAGCGCGGCAAATGCCAGCAGATGTCCCGGACTGATGGCGTTGGCGGGATTCGCGAGCGTCTGCGCGACGATGCGCCCGAGATTGGTCGAGCCGGCCCCGAGCGCCACGCTGAAGATCGCCACGGCGATCGTCGGCTCGGCGATCGCCGCCACGGTCATCTCGCGGCTCGCTCCCATGCCGCCGAAGGGGGTCCCCGGGTCGAGTCCGGCGAGCGCGAGAAAAAATGTTCCCAGCAACAACAAATAGACGACCGCCAGCAGATCGCCCACGGTGTCGAAGGGCTCGGCGACGAAGAGAAACGGCACGAGCAAGGCAACCGCGACGGTGCTGACGAAGACGACGTACGGCGCCGCGCGAAACAGCCACGACGCGTTTTCGGATACGACCGCTTCTTTGCCGAAGAGCTTCTTGAGCTCGAAGTAAGGCTGCCACGGCGGCGCGCTGCGGCGGTTTTGCATGCGCGCCTTGAGCCAGCGCACGAATCCTACGACGAGCGGCGCCAGCGCCAGCGCAAAGGCGGCCTGAGAAACGGCGAAGACGTATTTCACTGCTGCCACCACCGCGCGACGAAGATTAGGAAGGTCAGCGCCGCCGCCATATATAAAAGATAAAGGTGCAGGGAGCCGGCCTGCAGGCGCCGCACCTGCTGGGCGACGAAGGTGGCGCTGTCGAGAAACGGTTTGTAGACGGACTGCTCGAACACCGGCGTGATCTCGCTCGTGTATTTGATCGACTCGACGAAGTACTTGGACCCCGGATGGAAATTGACCGTCAGCTCCCTCATCGGGCGGTAGATCTCCGCGAACACCCGCCTGAGCGGCTCGGCGAAAGCCGTGGCGGTGTATTCCATCCGCGCGGTTTGTCCGACGCGGCCGCAGCCCCACGAATCGCCGACGCGCCGCCGGCCGTTCACCCGAAAGAGCCACAGCAGCGCGGGCACGAGGAGCATCAGGAGCAACAGGCCGCCGGCGATAAGAGTGGGGGACATCTGCCCGAGGCTCGAAGGCGTTTGCAAGTACACGCTGAGAGTGAAGGCGGCCTGCGTGTCCGGCAAGCCGCCGAGCCCGGCGACGATCCTGCCGAGCACCGGCACGACGGCGAAGGGCGCGATGCCGAGCCCGACGCATGCCGCCGCGAGGAGGGCCATTCCCAACCGCATCGAAAAGCGACATTCGCGGGCCTCTCCCGCCGCGGCGGAACGGGGCAGCGCGAGAAAAGTGATGCCAAACGCCTTGACGAAACAGGCCGCCGCCAAGCCGCTCGTCAGCGCCAATAAACCCATAGCCAACGGCATGACGACCGCGACCTCGGGGACGGGAATATTGATCCCGCCCAGCAGCGCCTGGAACACGAGCCATTCGGAGACAAAGCCGTTGAGCGGCGGCAAGGCCGAGATCGCCGCCGCGCCGATCAAAAAAAACAGCGCCGTCCAGGGCATGCGTTTGATCAGCCCGCCCATCTCCTCCATGTTGCCGGTCTTCGTCGCCTGCAGCACCGATCCGGCGCCGAGGAACAGGAGACCTTTGAATGCGGCGTGATTGATCACGTGGTAAAGCCCGCCGATGAAGCCGAGCGCGGCCAGCGGCATCAGGCCGTAGCGGTGGAACATCAGCCCGGCGCCGATGCCGATGAGGATGATGCCGATATTCTCAACCGAATGAAACGCGAGGAGGCGTTTGAGGTCGTGCTCCATCAGCGCGTAGAGCACGCCGAGAAGAGCGGAGATCACGCCGACGGCGAGCACAAGGCCGCCCCACCATGCGGGTCCGCCGCCCAGCAGATCGAGCGTGACCCGCAGCAGACCGTAAATGCCCATTTTGATCATGACGCCGGACATCAGGGCGGAGACATGACTCGGCGCGGCCGGGTGCGCGCGCGGCAGCCAGACGTGCAACGGGACGATGCCGGCCTTGGAGCCGAAGCCGAGGAACGCGAGGATGAAGACGACGTTGCGCACGCCCGGGCTGAGCGACGACGCGCCTGCGCGCAACTCGGCGAAGCCGCCCAGGCCCGCGGGGCCGGCGAATAAGAGAAAGGCGGCGAGGAGCATCATCAGGCCGACGTGCGTCATGGTGATGTACCAGAGGCCGGCGCTCCGCGCCGGCGGTTCGTCCGCCTCCGTGATGACGAGAAAGTACGAGGTGAGCGACATCACCTCCCACATCAATAGAAATGTGAGCACGTTGTCGGCCAACGCGACGAGGCTCATCGTCA
Organism: Verrucomicrobiia bacterium; assembly: GCA_035495775.1. Taxonomy (GTDB): domain Bacteria; phylum Desulfobacterota; class Binatia; order UBA9968; family UBA9968; genus JAJPJQ01. The sequence goes on from DATJFG010000137.1 coordinate 8,234, forward strand.
GCAGAAACAGATTGAACATCGCGCCGAGCAGGCGCAGGGAAGCGCGGCCGCCTTCATACGCCGCCGAGTAGCCCCAGCCGTAAAGCGCGGCAGGGACGGCGCCGACGCCGATGACAACGAGGAAAAACGCGCCGAGCGGATCGAGCCTCAAGGCGAAGCCGCCGCCCAGCGGCAAAAGTTCCGGTATGGAGAGCGTCCATGCAGTGCCGCCGGCGATCACGGTTGCGCCGAGCGCGAGCCCCGCGGCGGAGCCGGCGATCGCCCCGAACGCAACGAGACCGCGGCCGATCGCTCTCCGGCCTCCGGCGAGGGCGGCGGTGACTCCGAAGCCGTAGGCGATCACCATCGCGAAGAATAAAGTGTTCATGAAATTCCGGATCGAATTTGTAAACTTAATTCATTTGCGCTGCGGCAGGCGGCCGAGCGCAGCCAGGATGCCGTGAAGGATTTCGGCAGGCTCTGGAGGACAGCCGGTCACGAAGGCGTCGACCGGGATAACGTCCGCGACGCTGCCGATAACGGCGTAGCTGCCCTTGAAGACGCCGCAATCTTTCGCGCAGTCGCCGATCGCCACC
>DATJFG010000138.1:0-14159 GCA_035495775.1 Verrucomicrobiia bacterium
CGAAGCCGAGGCGTATGTAAGGAAGGGCCTGGAGGTACAGCCGAAAAACGCCAATCTGCGCTTGATGCTGGCCTACACACTGCGCGCCCAGGGAAAAACCGAAGAGTCGAGGCAGCTCGCCGAATCGCTCCAGCTCGAGCCCGCCTCACCCATAGTCGGCGCGAGCCGCGACCTGCTCACGTCGTTGAGCACGCCGAGAAGAGGCGATACCCCGTTCTGGCTCGAGGCGACGGCGAGAGCGCAGTACGATTCGAACGTGTCGCTTAAACCCAACGCCGGCTCGGCCACCTCGGGGAGCAGGGCATCGAGCTGGGGCAATCTCTTGGCGTTAAGTTCCGAGTACGCCTTTTTCCGTTCGCCTAACTGGCAAAGCGCCGCCAGGTACGACATGTATCAAACGATCAACTACAATAATCATAAATTCGATTATAGCGATCACGTCGTCGGCGGGCGCGTCACGTACACCGACGTCCTTCCCAGCGCACAGCGGTATTTTCTGACGTTCCGCCCGTTCTACGACATCCTCTTACAGCAAGGAAGAGAATTCCTGCAAAGACCGACGGCGCTGTTCGACTCCTATCTTTATTGGGATCCGACGGGGTCGAACCGAACGGAAGCCCTCTATCAGCTTCAATACGAGAACTTCAACGAACATCCTTCGCGAGATTTACCAGCCTTTCGCTCGTTCCTCCCCACGCCTCTTGGCGTAAGAGAAGAACGTCGAGACGCTTTTAACCATCGCGTCGGTTTGATCCACTACATGTATTTTGACCGCCAGCGGTATGGAATTAACTTCGGTTATAATTACGACCGGGAAGACGCTTACGGACAGGACTGGAAGTACCAGGGCCATCGAGCGGTCGCCGGGTTCCTGGTCACTCTACCGTGGGAGATACGCGCGACCAACAACTTTGAATTTCACGGACGCCATTACGACGGCGGTCAAAATAGCGTCTTTGGGAAGATTCGAAAGGACCAGGAGTTTCTATCGCTTTTCAGTTTAGCTAAGGACGTAACCCCGCATTTAACGGTTTCGCTCGAGCACCTGTGGAACAGCAATCGCTCGACCATTCCCGATTATCGATTCCGCAGGGAGGTCATTTCTTTAGGGGTGACCTGGCGTCATTTTTAATGAGAGGTAATCGATGAAGACAAACCTTTTCATTGTTATCCTCGCAGCTTTGGCTTCCACTTCATCCTCCGTCAACGCCGCCGTCGGCGTCGTCACAACCGTGCGCGGTGAAGCGACGGTGCGGCACGAAGCGAGGCCGCAGACTCAGTCGGTGAAGTTCAAGGACGAGCTGTTTTGGCTCGACACGTTCAACACCGGCCCGCAGTCGGGGCTCCGGCTGCTCGTGCTCGACAAGAGCGTCATCACGCTGAAAGAGCTGAGCCAGCTTCAACTACGCGAGGAAAACGCAACGCCCGGCCAGCCGAGGAAGAAAAATGTCGTCAACCTGGTATCGGGGGCCGCGCGGACCGTGGTTGAAAAAGACGCGCTTAAGGAAGCCGATTACGAGATCCGCACCAGCCGCGCGATCGCCGGCATCCGCGGCAGCGATCTCATCGGGGTCGTCGGGACGGCTTTGAACGATCAGCTTCAGCGCGCCGGGCTGCCGCGCGTGCCGAACAACAACTGCGTCGCTTTTGTCACCGGCCCGGGCTCGACGTCCGGCGTGGTCGCGCCGCAGGTCGGCAATACCGACATGGGCCCGCTCGATCTATTGATCGTATGCGACCAGTTCTCGCACAACGCGGTCTCCGCGGATCAGTTCGACGACATCTCGAATCTTATCCCACCAGATCCTCCGCCGGGCGGCCCTCCGCCGCCGCCGGATGGTGGTGGAGGCCCAGGCAAACCTCCGGGCTTCTTCCCGCCGGCGCAGCCGCCGCGGAACCGCGATTAAAAGATCGGTGTTAGGGAAAAGAAAGGCGCAGGCGATGCTTCCCATCGCCTGCGCTTTTTCATTTTCGCGTAAAGCTAATTCTGGCCGTGGCAGCGTTTATACTTCTTGCCGCTGCCGCACGGGCACGGATCGTTTCGACCGGCCTTCATGCCGTCGCGCTTAGCCGCGGCGGGCCGCGCGGCGGCTTCTTCCGGGCCGCCGTGGCTTAAAACCATTCGCTGCGGCCGCTGCTGCACCTGCATCTCCGGCACGGCGCTCTCGCGCGCCATCTCGATCGTGAAGAGCTTTTGCGCCACATCCTCCTGGATGCGGTGAACCATCTCGCCGAACATCTCGAAGCCTTCTTTTTGATACTCCTGCAGCGGGTTTTTCTGGCCATAGCCGCGAAGCCCAACGCCCTCCTTCAGATGATCCATGTTGAGGAGGTGATCTTTCCAGAGCGCGTCGATCGTCTGCAGCATGATGATCTTCTCGAGCTGCCTCAGCATCTCGCCGCCGAACTGCGTTTCCTTGCGTTCGTACGCGGCGACAACGTTCTCGACGACGATTTCCTTCAGGCGATCCGCGGTCATGCCCTCCCGATCCTGCTCGGGAATTTCGAGACGGAAGGCGAATTGATGGTACAGCGCCTCGCCCAGCGCCTGGTAATCCCATTCGGTCGGGTCGTTCTCGTCATCGGCGTAGCGGTCGGCGATCTCCTCGGCGAGACCGGCGGCGATGTCGAGGACCTCCTCCTTCAGGTTGTCGGACTTGAGGACCTCTTTCCGCTGATGGTAGATGACCTCGCGCTGCTTGTTCATCACGTCGTCGTATTCGAGCAGATGCTTGCGGATATCGAAATTGTGCGCCTCGACTTTTTTCTGCGCGTTCTCGATCGCGCGCGTGACGAGGCCGTGCTCGATCGGCACGCCTTCCTCCATGCCGAGACGGTCCATGATGTTTTGAATGCGCTCGGCGCCGAAGATGCGCATGAGATCGTCTTCCAGCGAGAGGTAAAATCGCGAAGAGCCCGGGTCCCCTTGGCGCCCGGACCGTCCGCGGAGCTGATTGTCGATGCGGCGGCTCTCGTGGCGTTCCGTGCCGATGATATGAAGACCGCCCGCGGCCGCGACGTTTGTTTTTTCTTCTGCGCAGAGCTTCTCGTACTTGGCGAGAATGGCCTCGAAGCTCTGACGATAAGCTTCGGGCGCTTTCTCCAGCTCTTCGCGCACCTCTTCGACGATTTTGACGTATTCCTGTCGTTTCGCTTCGTAATTTCTCTGCGCCTCGCGGATCGCCGTTTCGTACGGAGCGCGCACCTCTTCGCACCGCGTCTCAGCCTCTTCGAAGGCCCGGCGCGCTTCCTCGTAGTCGGCCACGTCGCGGGAGTGCTCGCCGCGCGCCAGGACGGCGTTGGCGACGGCGAACTCGTAATCGTTCACCCGCTGCTCGTAGTTGCGCCGGGTTTCGTCTAGCGCCTCCATGATATCCACCCTGCGCCCGTTGCCTTCCTGCCAGCGCGCGAGCGATTGATCGAATGCCGTGCGGGCTTCATTGAACGGTTCTTGAGCTTCCGCCGAGACGCCGTCGGCCGCCTCGGTCAGCGAGGTTTCCAGAGTTTGTTTGACGCGGAGATAGCGTTCGGGGATGCCGCCGAGACCGTGCAGCGCTTCGATCAGCTCGCCCGCGGAGATTTGCTCGTATTCTTCGCGCAGATCGCGAAACGGCGAAAGCTCTCTCAGCCGCCGCTGAATATCCGTCAAGCGCTTGAGCGCATCGCTCCTCTGCTGGTCGAATAGCTCGCCTTCTCTGCGATATTTTTTCTCGGCCTTCTGAACCTCTTCCTCGTATTTCTCCCGCAGCTCACGCAGCGTATCTTCATAGCGCGTCGCGCCCTGAAGCGGGAGCTTGGCCGAACGGCTGATCCATTCGTGCTCCATGTCGGAGCGCGCGAGGAATTCGGCGTTGCCGCCGAGCAGGATGTCGGTGCCGCGGCCGGCCATGTTGGTGGCGATCGTCACCGTCGCATAGCGGCCGGCCTGCGCGATCACCGTCGCCTCCGCCTCGTGGTTGACGGCGTTCAGCACGTTGTGTTTGACGCCCTGCTGCTTCAACATGCGCGAGAGGCGCTCGGATTTCGCGACGGATGTCGTGCCGACGAGCACCGGCTGACCTTTTTGGTTGCGCTCGCGAATCTCCTCGACGACGGCGTTGAATTTCTCGCGCTCGCTGCGGTAGACGAGATCGGGATTATCGACGCGGATCATTTTGCGATGGGTCGGGATCACCACGACGTCGAGCTTGTAAATTTTCTTGAACTCCGGAGCCTCCGTGTCCGCAGTGCCGGTCATGCCGGCGAGCTTCTTGTACATGCGGAAGTAGTTCTGGATCGTGATCGTCGCGAGCGTCTGGTTCTCCTCGCGGATGTGCACGCCTTCCTTCGCCTCGATCGCCTGGTGGAGGCCGTCGGACCAGCGCCGGCCCGGCATCAAGCGGCCGGTGAACTCATCGACGATAATGACCTCGCCGTCCTTGATAACGTAGTCGACGTCCCGCTTGAACAGAGCATGCGCTTTGAGCCCCTGATTGATGTGGTGAAGCGTGTCGATGTTCCGGGGATCGTAAAGGTTGTGGATGCTGAGCAGGCGCTCGACCTTTGCGACGCCCGACTCGGTCAGGGTTGCGGTCCGGCTCTTCTCGTCGACGGTATAGTCACCCTGCTTCTCGATTTCGGCGCGCTTTTCCTGCAGCGCGTCGCCCTGGATCACCGCGCCGCGCGTGAGCTTGGGGATGATGCGGTCGATGACATAATACTTGTCGGTCGACTCTTCCGCCGGGCCGGAGATGATGAGCGGCGTGCGCGCCTCGTCGATGAGGATATTGTCGACTTCGTCGACGATCGCGAAGTTGAGCTCGCGCTGGGCATACTCCTCCAGTGAGAATTTCATGTTGTCACGGAGGTAATCGAAGCCGAATTCGTGGTTCGTGCCGTATGTGATGTCCGCCATGTAGGCGTCGCGGCGCGAGATCGGCCGGAGGTTCAGATAACGATAATCCTTGGTGATGTGCGTGGGATCGAAGAGATAGCTCGCTTCGTGGACGATCGAGGCGACGGTGAGGCCGAGCGCGTGATAGATCGGCCCCATCCATTGCACGTCGCGGCGCGCGAGGTAATCGTTCACCGTGATGAGGTGGACGCCCCTCCCGGTGAGCGCGTTTAAATAGAACGGCAACGTCGCGACCAGCGTCTTCCCTTCGCCGGTCTTCATTTCGGAGATTTTGCCTTCGTGGAGGACGATGCCGCCGATCATCTGCTCGTCGAAATGGCGCAGGCCGATCGTCCGCTTCGAGGCTTCGCGCACGGCCGCAAACGCCTCGGGCAGGATACTATTGAGCACTTCGCCTTCGGCCTCGCGGAGCTGCTTTTCGAGGTTCTCCGCTTCGGTTTTCAGCTCCTCGCGCTCTTCGGCGTCGGCCGCCGCGATTTTGCCTTGAGCCTCCTCCAGCTCGGCACGCTGTGCCGCCGTCGCCTCGGCGATTCTCGCCTTGAACTCATCGGTCTTCGCCTTGAGGTCGGCGTCGGACAGCTTGGCTACTTCCGGCTCGAGCTCGGCGATCCGGACGACGAGAGGCCGGATGCGCTTGATTTCCCGCTCGTTTTTGGTGCCGACGATCTTCTTGATTAGACTGATCATTTATAATCATCCAAAATACACGATTCACGGGGCCTCATACAAGCTCGCAGAGCATCGCACGTGCCCGCGGCTTTATTCTTGACAGCCTAACTAGCGGCATGGTACCAGCAGCGCATCGGCAATGCAGAATACAAGGAATCGAATAACGTGGATCTGATGATGAAATCAACAGAGCTATCGCCCCGTTTGCACGCCATTATTTTTGTTGTCCTCATGAGTTTCGCTTTCTCCGCCGCGGCGGAATCGGTAGTTTACTCCGGACAAGCGTCTTCGCCAGCCGCCGAGGATGGCCTTCCGCTGCCGCCGGTTCCTCAATCGTACAAAAATATCAAAGAACGCCAGCAGCGCGAGGCCGACGAGCGCAACGACCCTAATTCGCCCGAGCGCGACGCGTATAACCAGTACGAGTCGTCGGCCAAAGGGCTGGAAGACGCCGCGATCGAAGATCTTGAGGCGGCGGTCGAGGCGGCCAAAGCCGCCGGTGCCGGCGATCCCAAGGACGTCGAAGGCCGTAGCGCGAACGCGCGCGCCGCGCAGGATAAAATCACAAATGCGCTCAGAAACTTCGAAGCCGCGGCGCGTGATGCGAAGAGCGCCGGCCGGTTCGCAGCGCAGCTGAAAAAAATCGGTGTGACGCCTGAACCTACGTACGACGCGGGCGCAGCCACGAGAATTCTCGACGACATGCGCGGCGATATCGTGGTGCCGCGCCACACGGGGCCGGGGCCAGAGAATACAGAGGATGAAGAGCTCGACCACTCGGCCGCCCAGCTGGAAAAGGCGGCGATCGACGAGATGGGCCAGGCAGTGAAGGATGCGCAGGCGGCTGGCACGACGGATCCTAAAGACGCGCGCGGCCGCGCGGCGAAGGCGCAAGCGGCCCTAGATCATGCGAAACGCGCTCTGGGGAATTTCGAGCGCGCCCGGAGATTCGCGCGCTCCGCCGAACAAATCCGGCAGCGCGATGCCTCGCAGAAATTCCGCGAGAACGTTCCTTATGGGCAGCAGCCAGCCCCCCCGGTACCACCGTACGGCTATGGCCTGGGAGGATACGGCTACGGCACTCCAAGGCGCGACGAGGAACCGATGAGGCCTTCGGACCCGTGGCCGGGAGGCTGGGGTCCCTGGTTAACGCCGCGGTAGACCACGTTGCCGCGAACACTCTGATCTTAGCCGGCGGACGGACAATTCCTGTTGATCAATAAAAAAGCCATCACCATCGGCGCCGCGGCCGGACTCGTCCTCGCAGCCGCGGATGTGGGTTTGATCTGGCTTAATCGCGGCAGCAATCCCGCCCTCGAAGAGATCACCAATTTTCTCGGCGCGCTTCCCGTTTTCCTCTTCTGGGCCTCTTCGATCCCGGAGGTCGCCTCGATTATGCTCTTTTTTATTTATTGGGCGGTGGTCGGCGCGACTCTAGCCGCATTGGCACTGCGCGGCCGCATGGTTTTTACGGTCGCGGCGCTGCTCCTGATCGTGCTGCTCGGCATCTCGCATCGCGCGGCGCAGCTCGTCTTGAATAAGGAGATGGAAGAAGCGGCGCGGGCCCATGGTCATGGCGCCGCGGCGAAGCCGCAGCATCCCTAAAACCGCGCTACCTTTCGATCCTTACGGCCGAATCGACTCTTTCGCCGAGAAAGCGCCGGCCGACTTTGATGAACCGGTCGGGAACGTCGGTCACGAAAAAGCTCGCGGCTCCCCTGCCCTTGTCGCGCTCCAGCGATTTCTCTTTGAGCAGTCGCGAAACCTCCTCAGCGGTTTCCTCCGCCGAATCGACCAAGCGGACCTCGCGACCCATGAAGCGCCGGATGGCTTTTTTGAGCAGCGGGTAATGCGTGCAGCCGAGGATGAGCGTATCGATGCCGCTGCGCTTGAAGCCCGCCAGATAGGATTCCACAGTTTTGTCGACGACCTCGTTATCGAGCCAGCCTTCTTCCACGAGCGGCACGAAAAGCGGACAGGCCCGGCTGTAGACCTCCACGCTTCCGTTCAACCGCTTGAGGGCTTCCGTATAAGCGCCGCTCTGAATCGTCGCTTCGGTGCCGACGACGCCGATACGCTTATTGCGCGTCCGCTTAAGCGCGCCGCGCGCCCCAGGCTCGATCACGCCGACGACGGGCACCGAGAGCTCATCCTTAAGCGCGCCGAGCGCGACGGCAGTCGAGGTATTGCAAGCGACCACGACAACTTTGACCCCTTTTTGCAATAAAAAGTCGGCATTCTCGAACGAATAGCGCAGCACCGTCTCGACAGACTTGGTGCCGTAAGGCGAGCGCGCCGTGTCGCCGAGGTAAACCGTATTTTCCCGCGGCAGCTTTTCCATGATCTGCTGCAGCACGGTCAAACCGCCGATGCCGGAATCGAATAGCCCGATCGGCGCATCGGAAGGCGGAGTGTGGTGTGAGGCCGGCATTAAAGCGTGGGGCTTTCGGTCATTTGATTGCCCAGCTCTTTTTCGCACGCCGGGACGAAGCCGAAGACCTGCTGCCAAACCTCGCGCGACTCCATGCAGAGATAAACGAAGACGGTCGGCGCCGCGGCGCGAATCCAACCGAGCATTTTGCGATACATCGCCACGCGAAGCGGCTGAAAGTAGCGCAGCTTGCCGTCCGGACAGAGAATTTGCTCGCCGGTGGGAAGACGGCTCGTCGGAAAGCGCATGCGCATGGCGCGTTTTAAAGCCGGCGTCGCCCGCAGCACGCCCATACTGATCCATGCGATACGGCGAAAATCCGCCGCGGCGAAAAGTCTTCCGACCATGTCGCGGTAATCCGCTTCCCAGCCGTCGTATTCGATCATGGGATCGAAGTGAAATCCCAACTTGTAGCCGGCGGCCTGGCAGCGGCGCGCGGCGGCGATGCGCTCTTCGAGCGACGCGGTGCCGTGCTCGTCGGCGTCGATGACCCGCTGCGGGTTCATCGACCATGACACGACGATCCGCTCCTTCGGATCGAGACGGAGGAGATCATCCACGCAGTCGCTCTTCGTCTTCAGCTCGAGCAGCGCGTTCGGCTGGTCGGCGAAGAACGGCACGATCTCGGCCGAAAAGCCGATGTAGGGATCGAGCGCGAGGCTGTCGGTGATCTCGCCGGTGCCGATGCGGAAGAAAAACTTTCTATGGCGGCCGAGCAGATCGCCGGCTTCCGCGATGAGGTCTTCGACGTTGGTGAAGACTTTGAGCGCGGGGTTCGATGCGAGATAGTCCTGCAGGTAGCAGTAGCTGCAGTCCATAGGGCAGTTGCTCGCAAAGTTTATCACGAAATAATTGCAGCACACCTGCCCATCGCTTCCGGGACACTTTTTAAGAAACTCGCCACGGTGACGCTGGAGAAAAAGCCGCCGCTTGGCCGCGCCGAAGTCACCAGGGGCCAGCAGTTGCGGCCCTTCGGAAAATTCACTTTTCCCAAGGTGATCTGAAAGTTGCGGAGTAAAAATGAAAGGCACATCGGGCAAAGCGTGCCTCAGGTTGCGATAAATAGAGCCCTTCTCTGCGCCGGACTCGACGATGACCTCTTCTGGGCGAAAGCGATTCATTTAGGCTTCAATACGTAGTCGAGCGTTCAGCGGGTTCGCCGCGGATCAGCGCGAAAATGTCTTTCATAGGTTCTCTATCGATAGTGCGCGCTGTATGCGAGGCGAGTTTGCGCAGCTCATCATGGCTGCTTGCCTCGATCGTGAGAGTCACTCTGCCGCCTTCGAGCGTCTGCGGAACGCTGAGCGAGATCCCCTTCGGAAGATTAAGCGTGCGAATCCGCCGCTGGATTTCGTCTTCGATGCCGGCAAGGCGCGGAAAGCGGAGCCGCCGCAGCCCGTCTTTTAAACGCTTGAGCTTGTCGTTCCTGCCAAGCCGGGGGTCATCGACGATGGTCGATAGATTTTCCCGCAGCAAAGTTTCGATCGCGATGCCGTCGCGCAGAGCGATTTCTTCGAGCCAGTCGATGATGTCCTTCAAATGGTTCTCGCCGGCCTTGACCTGCTGCATCAAACCGAGGAGCGCGGCACGATCGGCGTCACTCAGGCTGAGCCAGCGCACTTCGGTCTGACGATGAAAGCTCCGGCTTCGGCAGTACGATTGAATGTCCTGATCCAACATTTAATTCTCCAATGATTTCAGCTAGTAAGGCAGTATATTCTGAAGCTTCAGATTCATGCCCTCGCTTGCGCGCTCCGGCCGCTAAAATATGCGCCTTTCGCTCCATCGCCTCGATCACCCATATTCTTTTTTCGCCGGCGATTCCGCTGTCCAAAAGCTTCTTGAGCGCGCGAATACGGAATCGGTCGAGGCCCCACGTCGAGCGCGACAACTGGTCCGCATGGCCGCCGCGTTTGACGACCAGAGGCTCGCTCAAGAGGGGGATCGGATGATCGCGGCCGATGCGGAGCCACAGATCGTAATCTTCGCAGACCGGGAAAGATTCGTCGAACCGCCCTGCGTGATCGAAGAGGTTGCGAGTCAGCATGACAGCTGAGGGGCTCACCAGACAAAGTTCCAAGCTCGCGCGAAAGACGTCGCCGGACGACTTGCGATGCTTCTTCTTGGGATTCACGCGGATACCGTTGCGAATCCAGAGCTCCTCGGTCTGCGAGATTTGAGCGGCGGTTGCCTGCATGAAGTCGATCTGCCGCTCGAGCTTTCGGGGCAGCCAGAAATCGTCCGAATCCAAAAAGGCGATATAGTTTCCGTGCGACGAGCGGACGCCGAGGTTCCGCGCGGCGGCAACGCCACGCCGCCGTTGTGCTATCAGACGAACGCTTGCGTGCATGCGCGCCCGTACGTCATCGGCCGTGCCGTCGGTGGATCCATCATCGACGACGATCAATTCCCAATCGCCGTAAGTCTGTCGGATGACCGAATCGATCGCATCGCTAAGCATCGCCCTGCGGTTGTAAGTGGGAATGATCACGCTCACGAGCGGCGGCATGCCCACTAACTAACTTTTGGCGTCCGCCAATGCAAGCTGCAATGAAATTGAAATGCGGGATGAGTGAAATTTGAGGAAGGCGGCCTAGACGAACTCTTCGACTTTTTTAAAAAACTGATCGACGATCATCTTCGCGACGCCGCCGATCATCCTCTGTCCCATGCCGGCGATGATGCCGCCGACCTTCGCGTCGGTGCTGTATTTGAGCACCGTCTCGGCTCCATGGTCTTCCAGATCGATCGCAACGTCCCCCTTCATGAAGCCCGGACCGCCGGCGCCTTCGCCGCTGAGCACGTAGTGCTCCGGGGGCCTTTTATCCTTGATTGCGACCTTGCCCTTGTAGCTGCCTTTCACCGAGGCGATACCGACCTTCATCATCGCTTCGTACTGGTCGGGGCCGATCTCTTTCATCCCTTCGCAGCCGGGCATGCATTGCGCCATAACTTTCGGGTCGAGAAGCACCTGCCAGATGCGCTCGCGTGGGGCTTTGAAGGTATAGCTGCCTTCGATTTTCATCACGTCGCCTTTTGAGAATAGGGTTGAGCTATCACGGCGGACGGCACCATTCAAGCGATCGTCGTTGAATCTTCTCCTCCGCTCGATTAAAATAGCCGCAAGTTGATGTTGAAGTCGTCCGCCGCTTGGCTCGCGCTCGCCGTTTTTCTCGTCTCCTCCCCTGTTCATTCTCAAGAGCAAAGCCCGCGCGAGCTTTTCTCCAAAGCCTATGCCCTTTTCTCCGCGAACGATCCGCGTTCCGCCGAGGAGCTTTTTCTGCGCACGCTCGATCGCGGCTTTATTCTCGAGGATTACAGTCTGCACTTTCTCGCGGTGATCGCGGCCAAAACCGGTAACGCGCCGGCGGCGCGGCAGTACTACGCCCAGCTGCATCAAAAGTTTCCCGACAGCCTTTGGCTGCCAGATGCCGACCTCCAGCTCGCGAGATCCGCCGTCGCGGAGAAAGACTACGTCAAGGCGATCGATCTCTGCCGCGCGCTGCGCGCGAGCCGCGCGAAAAAAGATATCGCCGATGAGGCTACTTATCTGCTCGCTCTGTCTTACGAAGGCGCGGGAGATTGGAAGCAGTCCTACGGCGCTTATCAGGAGGTTCGGCGTGCGGCGCCGCTCTCCCCCTGGGACGCGCCGGCGCGCAAGGCGGTCGCGACGCTACGCGACAGGTTTCCCGAACTTTTCCCCGTGACGGCGGCCGAAGCGCAGCTTGCCGAAGCCGATCTCTTGACCCGCGAGCAGGCGTACGCCGATGCGGAAAAAGCCTATCGCAAGTTACTGGACGCAACGGGCGGCGGTTTTCGCTCCCGCGTTCTCGCCGCTCTGGGAAATCTCTATCGCGCGCAGCGCAAGCGCGACGAGGCGATCCCCGTGCTCGCCGAAGTCGTGCAGAAGTTTCCCGATAACGCCGAGACGCCCGCTGCCCTGAATCAGCTCGCGCAGATTTATTGGAACCGCGACGAGGACGCGAAGGCGCTTGAATATTTCAAGCTCATGCGGCAGCGCTATCCCAAAAGTCAGTATGCCGATTTCGCATGGAACGCCACGGGGCGCATTTACGAATCGTCGGGGAAAGCCGACGAGGCGCTCGCCGCGTATCAAAGTGTCGCGAAGCAAGGCACGGACGCGCAGATGCGCGAGGAGGGCGCGTGGCGCGCGGCATGGATTTATTACTGGCGCAAAGATGACGCGAACGCGAATGCCGCGTTCAAGCGCCTGGCGGCGAGTAAGGACGCCAATAAATATCGGCTCGCATCGGTCTACTGGCAGGCCCGCACCGCTGCAAGGATGGAGCAGACGGATGAGGCGAAGCGCCTCTACACCGCTGTGCTGAATGATGCGGACGAGAGCTATTATAAAGGCGCGTCCGTGTCGCGGCTTGCGCGCATGGGCATCGCGGTGGAAGAGAAGAAGATCGACGCGTCTCCGCCTGAGGCGCCTAAGCCGCCCGCGCTCACCGCTGCGCAGACCTTTCATCTTTCGCGCGCTCAGGAACTCGCGGATTTGGCGCTGCCGCCTCTCGCCACCGCGGAGCTCGACGAGGTCAAGGGACTCGGCTCAGACGAGCTCGCGGTCCGCCTCCTGCTGCTGCGCGAATATGCGCGGAACGGCGCCTACAATCGCGCCGTCGCGCTCGCGAACCAGCCGCCGCTCGTGCGTTATGGAGACGAGCTCGCTCGCTACCGTTATCCGCTCGCCTACTGGGAAAGCATCCAGAAGCTCGCGAAGGAGAATGGAATCGATCCCTATCTCGTCGTCTCGCTCATTCGTCAGGAAAGCCTTTTCGATCCCAGGGCCGTCTCGCCGGCCTCGGCGCACGGACTCATGCAGCTGCTCCACTCGACGGCTTCGCGCACCGCGGCGCTGCTGAAGCTCTCCGCGCCGCCGCGCGAGAAGCTCTACGAGCCCGAGGTCAATTTAAAGTTGGGCATTCACCACTTAAAAGAGCTGTTGCAGCGCTTCTCGAACGATTACGTGAAAGCGATCGCCGCCTACAATGCCGGCGAGCACGCCGTCTCCCGCTGGGAGACCCGCTTCGCCGGCACCGAAGAGGATGAGTTCATCGAGCGCATCCCTTATAGCGAAACGCAGCTTTATGTGAAGCTCGTGCTGAGAAATCTCCGCGTCTACAAGAAAATCTACGGCGAGCAGAAATGAAGCGCCGCGAGCGCCCGCTCGTCGGCATCACTCCGGATGTGACCGCATCGGCGCGCGCCGGCGAGCCGCTGATCATCATACAGGAGCGATACGCGCGGGCCATCGAAGCCGCCGGCGCCGTCCCGCTCGTCCTGCCGGTTTTGCCGTCCACTAAAAACATTCGCGCGGTCGTCGACCATCTCGACGGTCTCGTCGTGAGCGGCGGCAATTTCGACATCCATCCGAGATTTTACGGTGAGAAGCCGATCGAGGCGTTGGGCGAGATCAAGGAAGAGCGGACGGAATTCGAGCTCGGCTTGATCGCGCTCGCGCTCGCGCGCGACATGCCGCTGCTCGGCATCTGCGGCGGTGCGCAGGCGATCAATGTCGCGCTCGGCGGCTCGCTCTATCAGGACATCGACGCGCAGCGCCCGGGACGTATCGAACATCAGCGATCGAACGTAAAGGACAGCGGCGGCCATGAAGTCGCGATTCACGAAGGCACGAAGCTGCGGAAGATCGTCGGCAGCCCGCGCCTCACTGTCAATACGACGCATCATCAAGCGGTGAAAAAGCCGGGTAAAAATTTGCTCGTGGACGCGACCGCCGAAGACGGCATCATCGAAGGCATCGAGAGCGCGGCGCACCGCTTCGTCCTCGGCGTCCAATGGCATCCGGAATTTCTCGTGCACCGCGAAGCGGCGCAGCGAAAGATTTTCGCCGCGTTCGTCCAAGCGTGCGCACACCCGGAGTAGAGTTCCCGGGCGACCCATGACCGACACGGCTCAAGATCTGCAGGCGAGCGGCGCGCGCCCCCGGTCGCTATTGCTGCCGCGTGAGCACGGCGCTTACGCGGAGCTGGGATTTACCCTCTCAACGGGGCTGGCGCTCGGCGATTTGACGTCCGCCAAAATCCTTCTCGCCGCGAGTCTCGTCCTTTTCTTCATCGTGCACGAGCCACTGCTCATCCTGTTGGGCGAGCGCGGCAGACGAAGGCTCGATCAATTCAAAGA
>DATJFG010000139.1:0-4003 GCA_035495775.1 Verrucomicrobiia bacterium
CATCAGGGGCGGTATCGTGTGGCGACGGGGCTGGAGTTTTTCTTCGATTCGAAGGGCGGCACATCGCTGAAGGAGATGAGAAGGAAGTATCTGGAGCCCAACTTCGACGGCCCGCAGGGCGCCGGCAAAGTGCGGCCGAGCAGCCATCGAAATCCTTGTCGGGCTAAAACCTGTTAGAGAATTTTTTCCAAAAGAAATACGAAGAGGCGGCTCCCGATGAGGGACCGCCTCTTTTTCATTCTGCGATCACTTCTTATGCCCGGCGTTTTGGCCCCGCGGCGCGGGCGGATGCCAACTCATTCGTATAATCAGCAATGATCGCCGCGGCTTTCTCGATGTCCTGCCGATCGACGTCGAGATGTGCGACCATGCGGACTTTTTCCTGATCGACCGGCACGCCTAAGAGGCCGCGCTGCGCTAGGCCGCTGAGAAATTCCCCCGATGAAAGCCCGGTCTCCCTTACATCGTAAATCACGATGTTGGTCTGGACGCGCGTCGGATTGAGACGCAGACCCGGCAAACGGGCAAGCGCTTGAGCCAGCAGCTTCGCGTTTGCATGATCGACGCCCAAACGCTTCGGCCCTTCTTCGAGCGCGATGAGACCGGCCGCGGCCAGGACTCCGGCCTGTCGCATGCCGCCGCCGAGCATTTTGCGGAGGCTCCGGCAGCGTAGGATGAAGGCCTTCGAGCCGACCACCATCGAGCCCACCGGCGCGCCCAACCCCTTGCTCAGGCAAAAT
This sequence comes from Verrucomicrobiia bacterium, assembly GCA_035495775.1. Classification (GTDB taxonomy): domain Bacteria; phylum Desulfobacterota; class Binatia; order UBA9968; family UBA9968; genus JAJPJQ01. Next base: position 741 of record DATJFG010000139.1, read on the forward strand.
TGGATCGAATCGAATTTTTTGGTCATCTCGGCGACCTCTTCGTCCAAGAAAACCGCGGCGTTGAAGACGCGCGAGCCGTCGAGGTGCACGGCGAGCCCCGCTTCATGAGATCGGTCGCAGATTTCATGGGCGAGCGCGGTGGGATACACCGTGCCGCCGCAGAGGTTGTGCGTGTTTTCGAGGCACACGAGCGTCGTCTGCGCCCGGGCGTACATCTTCGGCCGGATCATGCGCGCGATTTGCTCCCAGCGCATGATCCCGTCTTCGGTCGCGATGAGCCGCGGCAAGAGTCCGGCAACTCCCGCCATCGAGGCCATCTCGTTCGTATAGATATGCGCGTTTTCCTCGCAGATGACCTCCTCGCCCGGGCGCGTGTGGGCGAGAAGACAAACGAGGTTCCCCATGCTGCCGGAAGGGACGTAGAGCGCCGCTTCGCGCTGGAAGATCTCCGCGGCGCGCGCCTGGAGACGATTGACCGTCGGGTCTTCCATGAAGACGTCGTCGCCGACCTCGGCGGCAGCCATGGCGCGGCGCATGTCCGCCGAAGGCTTTGTGACGGTGTCGCTTCTAAGATCGATTGGAGTTTCTGCCATGTTTATTCCAATCTACCTTCGATCTCCTTGATCGTTTCCGGAGACAAGCTCGGGCGCACGAAGGCCTGATAGATCGACTCGTTCTGCAGCCACATGATGTCGGAGCGGTTCTTTACCGCCTCGCGCATTTCATTTTGCAGATGATCTTCCATGCAGTGCTTGCGGATCACGTCGACACAGAAATCGCCGTGGCCCTCGTCGTGGTATTCGTGCACGCGAAAAAAATCGAGCGCGCGCGGCGGAATCCAGGCGTAATAATGCTCCAGCGCCTCGCGCTCTTCTTTCATCCTCTTGGGGCCGCCGCCCTCGAAAACGAGCCCCGTGCCGATCGCGACCGCCCAGTGGCTTTGCTGGACGAGCGAGACGTACATCTCCAATGCCGCGCGAATGCCCGGCAGCGGCTCGTAGCGAAGCATATCGTCGCGCGCGATACCGATCCCTTCCCCGAATCGCACCCAGAGCTCGGCGTGGCTCGGGTGCGTGCGGCCGATCATGTCCTCGCCCTCTTCTTCGATCATGTTTTCGATCAGCATGCGTCGCAGCTCGGGGATCGGGCACTTCTGATAACGGACGCCAAAGAAGCGATGGATGTTCCGGAACTCGTGAAATAGATTCCTCGCCCAGCCCTGCAGCTGCTCTTTAGTGAGCCGCCCGGTCAGCAGGAGCTGGCGCAGGGGATGCGGCCGGGGATGGCGCTCTTGCAGGGTCTGCTGCAGGTCGATGATCAGCTGTTCGGGCGATAGCGGCATGGCGGTTCTCCATTTATCCGCGCGGCGACAAATTCAATGTATCTATCGCTCTGTCATGGCTCAACCCTCAGCGAACGAACCGGTCATCGTAAAAAGCTGTAAGCGGCATCTCACGGATCTTGGGATTCGTCTGCGACTGTTCCTCGACCGCGCCGCGCAGCGCCTCGGTCGTGATCCTCCCGCCCGGCTCGATGACCCTGGCGTAGAAGTCATAGACCTTCTCCATGATCTCGTCGTCGCGGATGAGGGTATATTTCGCCAGGACTTTTTTCGTAAACGGCTTGTCGCTCTTGACGCGGTCAATACCGCGGACGTAACCGCGCATGAATCGCCTCAGCGCATCTTCTTTTTCCTTCAACATTCGCTTGCTGGTTGCGATCGAAGGGTTGGGGTAGGCGATATTCAGATCGGTGATATTGATCAATTCCTTATAGCCGAGCTTCTCCGCCTGCCAGTGCGTGGGCGGCGATAGAACGCCGGCCTCGAGCGATCCGTTTTGCAGCGCCGCCATGATGTTCGGGATACTTCCCATCTGCAGAATGACGACGTCTTTGTCGGGGTTCAGTCCGGATTTCTTCAGCGCGGCGTGCAGGGAAACGTCCGTCGCGCTGCCGAAGCGGGTAACACCGATCTTCTTACCCTTGAGCTCCCCCGCGGAGCGGATCTTCGCCGGCGCCATGAGCGAAAAAATCATTTTTCCCACGGCCATGCCGATGATCGTGAGATCGGCGCCGCGGGCGGTCGCGGCGATGACCTGTCCCCCGTTGGGAAAACCCACATGGACGTCGCCGCTGAGCAGCGCCTGTGTGAGCAGTGTGCCGCTCGGGATGAAGATCGGCTCGACTTTGATCTCTTCGCGATCGAAAATACCGCCGTCTTTCGCGACCCAGAGCGCGGCATAATTCGCGCTGGTAGACGAATAGCCGACGTTGAATGTCGTTTGAGCGGCGGCGTATGGCGGTAAAAGCAAAATAAAGGCGGTCAGGATGACCAGCAGGATACCTTTGACGGTTTGATTCATGCTCGACTCCTATCGCACTCCGCTGCAGAAGCTATCCCGGGAAAGGCGGGGGAGTCAAGCCGCCTTGGTTTGTCTTTTCACAAGTCATCCCATACGATGGGGTCATTCTCACGGCAACGCGATGAAGAGCTTCGCGCTCGCGCTTCTATTTTTCCTTTCGTTTGCTTCCCTCGCGGCGGCATCGTGCCGCGACCTGGACCTCACCCAGCGCGGCTCGCTCGCCTACGCAGCGGAGGCCGACGCCGTCATTCAATACTTCGGACACAATTTTTTTCAGATCACGACGAGCAAAGGAACGAAGATCGTCACCGATCCGCTTGCGCCCGGCATGTACCCTACGCCGGATCTTTGGCCGAACGTCGTGACAGTCGGGCGCGAACATCCCAATCACAATTATGTCGAGCTCGCGCATGGCAATCCCATCATCCTGCGTGGGCTCAAAAACTATGGCGCCGAGTGGAACAGCGTGAGCGTGAACGTGAAGGATGTCTTTATCTATAATCTGCCGATCTATCAGCAGGCCTTCGGCACCGCGCTCAAGGGGGCGGCGTTCATCTTCGACACGGGCGCTCTCTGCATCGCGCACCTGGGCGACTTGAGCCACACGCTGACGCCCGAGCAGCTCAAGCAGATCGGGCGCATCGATGTGGCGATGATCCCGATCGGCGGCGTCTTTACCATGCCGCCGGACACGGCGCGCGAAGTGCTCGCGCAGATTAAGCCGAAGATCGCGATCCCGATGCACTACCGCGACAGCGCCTACATTCTCGACGCCTTTATCCAGGGGCTGCCGGCGCGGCGGCTCGACGGCGACACGCTCGCCGTCAGCAAGTCGGCGCTGCCGAAAGAGACACAGATCGTGGTGATGAAGCCCAAGGGTTCGTTCGGTGGCTGGGGCGG
>DATJFG010000140.1:0-4275 GCA_035495775.1 Verrucomicrobiia bacterium
CGCATGGCGGCAGGGCGTCGCCGGGAATTCTCTATGCCGCGACGATCCTGCTCGCTTTCTTCAACTCGCTCGACAATCCATCCCGGCAGGCGCTGGTGCCGAACCTCGTACCGCGCGAGACGCTGGCGCGCGCACTCGCACTCAACAGCTCGCAGCGCTACGTCGCGGTCATCGCCGGACCTTCGCTCGCGGGCGTCGTTCTTGCCGCGTTCGGCCCCCAGGCCTGTTATGCCGTCGACGCGCTATCGTGGCTTTATATGGTCGCGACGCTGGCGTCGATCCGCACGCCGCCCAAGAAGCTGAAGCCGACGGCGGCGGCGAGCGACCCTGCCGCGCTGGCCGCGTAGAGAAGCCCCAAGCCGCGCGGGCCGACGATGAGAATGTCGCGGGCGTAGACGGGGAGCAGCGCCTTGGCCGAGCCGAAAAACATCGCGCCGAAATCCATCAGCATGAGCGGGAAGATCACCGCGTGGCCCGACACGTATTTGAGCCCCTCGCGAAGCGAGTGAAATGAGATCGAGCGCCAGCCCCTTCCCTCCTGCAGCGGGGTGCGGATCGACACGAGCGCCACGATCATGAAGAGCCACGAAAGCGCGTCGACGACATAACAGGCCTGGGCGCCGAAGGCCGCGAGCACGACGCCGGCGAGCGAAGGGCCGGCGATGACGCCGATGTAGCGCTGCGAGCTGTTGAGCGCGAGCGCGCGCGCAAGGATCTCGCGCGGCACGAGGTTCGGCACCATCGCCTGCCGCGCCGGGTTGTCGAGCGAGGTGAAAAAGGCGAGCAGCATCGTCGCCGCGTAGAGCGTGGCCGGCGACGTCTTGCCCGCGTGCGTCAGCAGCGCGAGCGTCGCCGAAACGCAAAAGAGCGCCGCCTGCGTGCACATCATGAGCTTTCGCCGGTTGACCGCGTCGGCCAGGAGGCCGCCGACGAGCAGCAGCGCGATCTGCGGCAGCGCGCGCGCGAGCCCCAAAAGGCCGATCTGGAGCGGCGAATTGGTGAGCTCGTAGATCTGCCACGACATCGCCACGGTCGTGAACTGCGACCCGACGGTCGAGAGGAGCATCCCGGTCCAGAAAACGCGGTAGTCGCGGTGGCGGAGCGGGGCGAGCGGACCGGCCGGTTCGGTTTTTTGAGGCTCTGAACGGATTTTCAGCGGCGCGTCACTCCGGTTGATTTTTCATTGCGCTTCGGCGCCCTCGACGAGCTCGTCGAGGGTGCGGCGGGACGGAAACTCCAGCAACAATAATAATGCGCTGGTCGCCGATAAGATATACTGCCCGAGTAAAAAGCGGCTGGTGAGCACCATCGCAAAGCCGTAAATCGCGACCGCCTCCGCCAGGGCGAAGGCGACGATCTTCCCGGTGACATAGGATGAGACGACCCCGCCGGCGCGCTCTTCGGCCGCGCCTTTGTGCTCCTGCAGCGCCTGCAGGAGCTTGTAGCGCGTCACGCCCGAGAGAATCGCCTCCGTGCTCAAGAAGCGCCTCCTCCACCATATCAGCGTCGCGATGTCGGCAAACGTGAGCAGCCATAAAATCATCCGCGCCGTCTCGGCGAAGCCGGGTCCGATCGCGAGCTGGCGGTTGGCGAGAAAAGTCTCCGCGATCCAGAGGTAGAGCAGAATCGCCGCGGCGAAGATCGCCCACAGCGAGACGAGGACCTTGTGCTGCATTTCGAGCGCCTGGCGATACTCGGGGCGGATCACGACCCATTTTGTAGCAGAAGAGGCGCAAAGCGGCAAAGTTAAAAGGCAAAGTCCGGAGTGGTTCGACAGGCTCGCCACGAACGGATTTTATTTTTAAAACATTGGGGGGTGACGGGATAAAGAGCGGGGAAATTAGAGTTGGTCGAGATGGATGGTTAAAGAAGATGGCTCAAGTCGATCGCACCGACTTCTTTTAGCGTCTTGCCGCATAGCCCTGAAAGAATCTCGCCGATCTGGCGACAGATGGAAGCGTCATCGAGTAATAAACAGCCGACATATTCACCGCCTTGGTATTCCATCCATAAATAAATTCGATTGTAAGGCTTCGGGCTGGTCGGTTTGTTGGGATCGAAGATAGTGACGTGTACTTCTTTCAGAATGCCGACCTCGCCGCGGGGGGGGGGGAATTGCTATCTCCTCTTCCTGTCCACGTCCATTCGGGCGGCCAGACGGGCTGACCCCGGTAAGACATGAGTGCATGATGCCGCACATCGTCGTGCATAGTCCCAACCGGCCACACTGTCAACCGCTTGAAACCCGCGCCCATACCGGCCGCGATGTCTTTTCCGCCGTTTCTCGTGCTATGTAGAGCTCTCCGACGCTCCAATGACGACTCCCAAGCCCGACTCCATCTGGAGCCAGACCTTCGCCCTGCTCTGCCTGACGCAGCTGTTGGGCTACGCGCACAACGCGCTGTTGACGCCGACGATCCCGCTGTTCGTCACGCAGCTCGGCGGCTCGCCCTTGACGGTCGGCTTCGTGCTCGCCGCTTTCGCGGTGACGAGCGTCCTCTTGCGCCCTTTCATCGGCCACCTGGCCGACACTCGCAACGAGGCGGGCGTGCTCGCTTTCGGCTGCGCCGTCCTGGGCGCGAGCCTGCTCTTGTTTTTAATTCCCACGGTTGCGGCGGCGCTGTTCGCGAACGCGCTCCGCGGCGTCGGCTGGGCCGCGCTCAATACCGGCGGCTACGCGCTGCTCGCGATGATCGCGCCGGCGCGGCGCCGGGCCGAGGTCTCGGGGTATTACAGCGGCGTCCAGGGAGGCGCGAACATTCTCTTTCCCGCCATCGGCCTGTGGCTCATCGACGCGCCGTTCGGCGGCTTTCACGCCGTCATGCTGCTCTCCGGCGCATTCGCCGGAGCGGGCGTGCTCGCGAGCGTTCTCCTCCGTGGCGCGGCGTCGCCCGAAGCCGATGCGCGCCGCAAGGAGGCGCTCGGCGCCGCCGGCCTCAATCCCTTCGCGGTGGAGCGGGAAGTGTTCCTGCCGTCGGCGCTTTTATTCGGGTTGAACCTCACTTACCCCGCCACGAGCGCGTTTCTCGTCCTTTACGCGCGCACGATCGGCGTCGAAAACGTCGCCTGGTATTTCGTCGCGAGCGGCGCGACGAGCCTCTGCGCCCGTCCGCTGCTCGGCCGTCTGGGAGACCGGATCGGCGCGGGCCCGTCGCTCGCCGCCGGCTTCGGTCTCGAGATGGCCGCGGTCGCGCTGCTGAACGCCGCCTCGGGGCTGACGCTTCTCATTATCTGCGGCGTCGTCTTCGCTCTCGGCAACGCCATCGGCTCTTCGACCACGCTGGCGCTCGCGATCCATCGCTCGCATCCGCAGCGGCGCGGCAAATCGATGGCGTCGTTCTCGATGGCCTATCCGGCCGCCGCCGGCGTGGGCGCGCTTTGGACCGGCAGCGCGGTCGAAATGACGGGGTACTCCGGGATGTATTTCATGGCCGCGGGCATCGCCGCGGCGGGGCTGGCGCTAACGCTGGCCAACTGGCGAAACTTGACTGATAAGTAAGAACGGGTGTCTCAAAGGCAAGCGTTTCTTATCTGCGCTCAAACCGTCTCACCTCTTCTTCGATGTCGTCGAGCTTCTGCTGCTGCTGAAGACGGTCGATCTGCTGCTGGCGCGTGAACTCCGCGGCCTGGCGCTGGCGACGGGCCGTGTCGCCCTGCTTCTCGATCTGCAGGATATGCTGCTCGGCCTGGAGCCGCTTTAGCTGCTGCTCGTTTTGCAGCCGGTTCAAATCGAGCTGCAGGCGATCCAAGTCCGCCGGCTGAAGCGTATTGGCCCGCGGGTCGTTTCGAAGATTATCGGGCTGGTTACGAAGACTATCGACCTGCTGCTGAAGACGTGTCGTATCCTGCTGCTGTTTCAGATCGCGCATCTGCTGATCGCGGCGAAGCTCGTCGAGCTGTTTTTGCTGGCGGAACTGACTCTCGCGCTCCTGGATCGGCGCGAAGGGATCGGCCGCGTGCGCGGCGCCGGTCACGGACAGGATCAGCAGCGCCATCGGCCCGAATGCTTTCACATCTTTGATCATACGCCCTCGCGTCAGAGCGCGAAAGCCCGGGGACTATTATCGCAAGGAGCGGATCAGCCGCAGGAGTACGAGGATCGGAAGCGGAGATTCAGCAGGGCTCGATTATTTACTGATCGATCCCTGACCGGTTTTCGCGGATGCGGGCTTCGCTGCGCTCGCGACCTGCGCACAGGCGCTCGCCGCCTGCCGCAGGCGCTCGTCCGTCGGATGGAAGGCGTCGCCTGAATAATTCTTGCTCTGAAACCGCTGT
>DATJFG010000141.1:0-2593 GCA_035495775.1 Verrucomicrobiia bacterium
CGCCGGTCCTTCTTTAAACTGGTTGCTCAGATTTTCCAGGACGATTTTCGCGTTGTCGAGAAACACGCGATAGGGAGCCGGCTTCGCGACTTGATTGATATAGCCGACGCGCCCGTCGATCTCCAAGCGTTTGAGCTTGAATTCGAGGTCCTGTTTATTGGCAGTCTGGCGCGCGACCTTGCCGGTTTCTTTACTGACTTTTTCTGTCGGCGCGGTACTGGCGTCCTGGTGGAGATAGTCGGCGTCGAAACCCTTGATCGTCACGGTGTCGAGAAGGACGTTCGCCAGTTCGCTGTTGTACTCGACCGAGCCGGCCGCCGAGAGCGTCCCCTTGCGCACGTCAAATTGATACCGCTCGGTGATCGGCTTGAAATAATCGAGCGTGATCTGCGCGAGTGCCAGATCGCCTTTCATGCCGAGGTTCGGCTCGGCCAGGAAATCGGCTTGGCCCTTGAATTCCGCCTTGCCGGTGTCGAAGACGACCGCTTCAAATTCCACCGGCGAGGGGTAGAACCCTTTTTCCGATTTGACGTTGCGGATGTTCTCCGCCGTAAAGTTAACCTTCGTCAAGTGTAGAGGCTTGAACGGACCTCGATCCGCATACGTGATGTCCGCGTTGCGGACCGCGAAGCGGTTGATGAGCAAAGGATAGGCGGCATAGAGCGCGTCCTGCCATCCTTTGTCTTTGACCGGCGTCGGGCTCTTCGCCTCCGCGGCGAAATTAGCGAGGTTCAAATACAGCTTCGGGTCGGTGATCTCAAAATCGCCCACCAGTCGGCGGTGCAGCAGCGCCTTCCAGTGGACGCTCGCGTGCAGGTCCGGAATATAAGCGATCGGCGGGTCGGGGTGGGCATTTTGATACAGGTACATTTTTTCGAGGTCGAGCGACATCCCGATCGGATGGAAATCGAGCTTGCCGATCCTCACCGTGTAATCTTTCAACTGGGCGTTCATGTCGCGCTCGACCCTGCGCCTGAGCGGCTCGTCGATCATGTAAGCGAGGACGAAAAGAAGCAGCAACAGAAATGCGATGACGCCGCCGGTCCAGAGGACCCAGCGGCGATGCAACGTATTTCCGACCCATGCCGGCGTGTCCCAACTCATGCTTTATTTTAGCCTATTAAAGGCCGCTGGCACGTGGGGGTTAATACCTGAGGCGAGTAATTTCTTACGAGGAGTTGATTTAGCCAGTCAAATCGAGAGGTTATAGGAAGGAGGTTGCGATATTCGGCCGCAGCCGCCGATTGAAATCGGAATGCCTTGCAACGTCACGATGCACCGGAGTTCTGCCATAAGCTGCATGAACACGCGCGCGCGGAATTTTTTATTCTCCACGGCTCCTCTCTTGGTCCAAAAGCTCAGCCGATGACTTTCCAGCAGCTCCCTTAGAGCAGCGATGCCGATCCGCTCCCGCGGACCGGTCCAATCGTGCTCGAGCAGCTCGCGAAGACTCACCGGCGCGCTGAGCGGCAGCCCTTTTATAAAGTTGACGATACGGGTGGCGATGAAGAGCGTATAGATGTCTTCGCGATCGAAGCCGCTGCTTTCCACCGCCATCGCCGTCAGGCGCGAGCGGAGATAATCGTCCGCCGTGAATTCGACATCGCGCGCGATGGGCGCCTGCGGCGTCCGATAGAAAGGCGAGGCGCCGAGTAGCACCGGCAGGCGCGCGTTGAAGGCGAGCGTCTGGATCATGCTCGCGAGACTTTCGTTCGGCAGGCCGAGGATCTGATACGAAGTGATTTTCAAGCCGAGGCGATGAGCGTTTTCGACGACGTTCAGATAGGCGCTCAGCGTGTGCGGCCGCTTGGTCGTCTCGCGTACGGTTTTATCCGAGCTCACGAGCGCGAGATTGAGCCGCGAGAAACCCGCTGCGGCCATGAGCTCGAGCGTTTCCTCATCGAGGCTCAAGTAGCTGATGCCGTTCATGGCGACGAGCTCCAGCGCGCCGTGCGGGTAGCGCGCGATGAGGCGGCGGCAAAGCTCCTTGAAAGTCGTTTTGTAGTACGTCAGGTTGTCGTCCTCGAAATCGATCACGCGGTAGCCCTGCCGGTAGCGGAGCTCGATCTCATCGAGGACATTTTCCAAGGAGCGCAGGCGGTACTTCGCTCCGAACGTCGTGTGCACCGAGCAGAAAGAGCACCTGTGGGGGCAGCTCCTGGAGGTGATCATGAACGTCATCGGCTTTCCCGCCAGCATATATCGGGCGGGCGGCGAGTCGCTCAAATCGGGAAAGGGGAGATCGTCGACCGGGTCGTTGTCTTCGATAGGATTGAAAACGAAGCCGCCGTTTTTCTTATACGAGAGGTTCGCGACCGACTCGATCGTTTTTTCGCCGGACAAAAAGTTCAAAAAGTCGACGAAGGCCTTCTCGCCTTCGCCGCGGATGACATAATCGACGTGTGGGGATGAAAGCAGCGATGCCGGCGCGGCTGAGGCATGCGAGCCGCCGACGACGACGGATGCCGACAGGCGTTTCTTGGCGCGCCGCGCAATTTCCAGCGTCTCGCGGTAATAGGGCGTGAACAGGGAGGAAATTCCCACGACGTCCGGCTCAAGCCGCGCTAAATCGGCCTCGATGTCGTCGAAGGAG
>DATJFG010000142.1:0-14582 GCA_035495775.1 Verrucomicrobiia bacterium
TCGAGCCGCGCTCTTTGCTCCATGCAAATGGCGCAGCTCTGGAGATGCAGCCTCACTTCGGCGCTCTTGGCCGGCGGCAACTCGCCGTCGATCCAGGCGCTGAGCCATTCTTGAATTTGATCGCACTCCTTCGTCATAAATGACCGGCTAGTTTCTCTTGCAACTTTTTCCGCGCGTAGTGCAGTCGGCTCATCACCGTGCCCTCGGAACAGCCCATAATGCGTCCGATCTCTTTATAAGAAAGTCCCTCGACGGCCCTCATCAAAATGACCGCTTTGTGATCAGGTGTCAATTCATTGATCGCATCGAGAAGGCGGTTTCCCAGCTCCCGGTCGCTGAGCTCACGAAAGGGATCGCTGCCGACGGTCTCCGCCTCGACGACGACCTCGTCCATATTTTCCTTTAAATCGGCCGCGCCGCGCTTCTGCCGGCGCTGGAAGTCGATCGCGAGATTGACCGCGATGCGGTAGAGCCACGTATAGAAGCTCGAACCGCCCTGGAAGCGTTTGATGTTCCTGAACGCCTTGTAAAAAGTCTCCTGCGCCACCTCCATGGCGTCTTCCCGGTGATGCACAATGCCGAGAATGACCATATAAACGCGTCTGTAATATTTGGCTGCGAGCTCCTCGTAAGCCTCGACATCGCCCTTCTGGCAATTGCGGACAAGGTCCAGCTCGCTTAGCTCCACAGCAAGCCCTGATTGTTTTGACGCGGCGGAACGTTCTTTATTCAAGGGTCAACCGTAGGATTGAAGGTTGAAATTTTCTCAAATTACCATAAAATCGGCTTAAATCCACACGAAAGCGCCATAGCTAAGCCAAGCGAAAGACCCATGCTGGTCCAATGTCCGGGTTGCCACACAACCTATCGCGTCTCCGAAGATGCGTTTGCGACCTCCAAACCCGTCTTCCGCTGCTCGCGGTGCAAACATGTCTTCGACCTCGGCGCAAAAAACGCGTCGAAGCCTGCGCGTGACCACGACGATGCGCCGCCTGCGGCTTCCGTTCGAACGGAAGAGCTGAGCTTCTCTTTTCCGTCAGCGACCGCTCATGACGAAGCACCCCAACAAAACGAGGAGAAAATTTCCGAGCTGCCGGCGTCGGCTTCCGATACCAATGGGCCCATACCGCGCGAAGACGAAGCCGCGTCGAGAGCCCACGCCGGTGAAGAGGACTGGAGCCTCTTTCCCGAGCGCGCCGCGGCGGAAGAGTTTGCACCGCGGGCTGAAAAACATGCGCCGCGGCTTCAACATCATCCCGCCGAGCCCGCGTTTGTCTTCGCACGCGAACGGCAGCCGGTCAGCGAAGATGACGGTCAGCGGACGGCGCCGGCGAAGCGGCCGCTTTCCGTAACGCCATTTTTCCTTCTCGGCGCGATGGTACTGCTTTCATGCGCGATCGTGACGTTGGTGCACCAGTCGAGGCCTGAGGCGATCGAGAATGTTCTCAGGACGCTCCCGTTCATCGGCTCATCGATTTCGAAAAACGACTATCTCAGACAGGGCATCGTGCTCCAGACCAACCTTACCCGCTTTCAGCGCATCCAAGGAAACCGCGAGGTCTTTCTCTTGTCGGGCGTCGCCGTCAACCGCAATCGCGTCAAAGTCCGCGAGGTGAAGGTTGAGGGTTACACCTTCGGCCGCGACGGCCAAGTTCTCGAGCGGCAGGTGATCACGATCGGCAACGCGATCTCGCCGAAAATCATCCGCGATCTCACCCAGCAGGAAATTTTGGATTTACAGAAGCAGAGCCCGGTGAAGCGATTCGAAATTCAGCCCGATGAGTCCGCGTCCTTTTCGATCGTCTTCTTGAAAACCAACAACGGCGCGCAGAGCTTCGGCTATCGCGTCCTCACCGCCGAAGAAGCTTAGCGACTCCTCTTATCCTTTTCTTTCCGTTCGTCTTTTGGCGTGATGTCGATCTCGTCGGGCTCGTTCATGGTGCGGCGGAAATTCTTTATACCCTTCGCCAGACCCGATCCGAGTTCCGGGATTTTCCGGCTGAAAAGGACGAGGATCAGGATCAATATGAGCAGCAGCTCCCAAATGCCGAGACCGAACATGATGGTTTATTGTAATCCGGGGGTTGTCCCATTGCAATGTCGACTGGAAAACGACCGTCGATCATGTTAGCTCTCGATTCCGATGGAGAATACGCGTTGAGGAGAGCAGCATGGGTTTGACGCAAGAAGTTGCGAGCTTTGTCGATAAAACCTCTTACCGCGACCTCGCTCCCGAGGTGATCAATCGCGCCCGCGGCTTTATCCTCGACGGCCTCGGCGTGATCGTCGCCGGCTCAACGGAGAGGGGATCGCGCATCTTGCACGGCTACATCCGCCGCATGGGCGGCGCCGCCGAAGCAACGGTGCTGGGCTCGCGCTTCAGCGCTCCGGCGGCGAAAGCCGCCCTCGCCAATGGCGCGTCCGGCCACGCGATGGATTACGACGACACGCAGCTCTCGACCTCGAAGGAAGCGGTTTACGGCCTGCTCACGCATCCGACGATCCCGGTGCTCTCCGCCGCTCTCGCCATCGGCCAGCGCGAGGGCATTTCCGGCAAGGAGATGCTGCTCGCCTATATTCTCGGTGTGGAAGTCGAGTGCCGCATCGCCGACGCAATCGATCCGCGCCACTATCAATCCGGTTTTCACTCGACCGCGACGATCGGGGGGCTCGGCGCGGCGATGGCCGTGGGGAAAATTTTACGCCTGAAAGAAGAGCCGCTGCTGCGGACGCTGGGCTTGGCCGCGAGCATGGCTTCCGGCCTCAGAGAGAATTTCGGCACGATGACCAAGCCGCTTCACGCGGGGCGCGCGGCCGAGAACGGCGTCACCGCCGCGGAACTGGCGGCCCGCGGCTTCACGTCGGCAGTCAACATCATCGAGGCGCGCCGCGGGCTTTTCAACGCCATGGCGGGCGGCGGCGATGCGAGCAAGATCGCCGGCCGCCTAGGCAGTCCGTATTTCATGATCGAGCCGGGAATCTCGATCAAACCCTACCCTTCCGGCTCGCTGTCCCATCCCGCTCAGGACGCGATCCTCGATCTCGTCAAAGAAAACGATCTCCGCGCCAACGACATCGAGTCGGTGGTCGTCGGCACCAATTCCAACGTGCCCAACGCGCTTATCTACCCGATGCCGAAGACCGCGCTCGAAGGGAAATTCAGCATCCCGTTCTGCATGGCGATCGCGATCGCCGAACGCAAGGCGGGGATCGCCCAATTCACCGACCGCAAGGTACGCGACCGCCGGGTCGTCGAGATGATGAAGCGAGTCACGCTCGTCGTCGATCCCGAGCTCGAGGCGCTGGGCTACGATCAGGTGCGTTCGCGCGTCACCATCAGGCTGAAGGACGGCCGGACGCTCGTAGAGCGCGCCGACGTCGCCCGCGGCCATCCCGAAAAGCCGATGCGATGGGACGAGCTCGCGGAAAAGTTCCGGGACTGCTGCGGCCTCGTCCTTCCCAAGGCGGACATCGACGAGGCGATCGGCCTAGTCGATGATCTGGCCAAACTTAAAAGTATTACGCCGCTCATCCGCGCGCTCGGCGGGCGGCCGAAGCCGGCCAAGCGCGCGGGAAACAAAAAATGGAGCGCTGCTCAGAAAAACTAGGCGCCTTCGTCCACGCGCTCGAGCTCGCGGACGTGCCGCCGGACGTGCGGCAAAAGGCGAAGCTCGTCTTTCTCGACGCGCTCGGGATCGCGCTCGCCTCCTCGACGATGGACTTCGGGCGCATCGTGCTCGACACGGCGCTGGCGCTCGGTGGCAACCCTGAAAGCCGGCTCATCGGCGCCGGTCAAAAAGTCGCCGCGGCGAACGCGGTGCTCGCGAGCGGCACGCTGGCGCACGGCCTCGACTACGATGACACGCGCGAAGGAGCGATCGTTCATACCGGCTCGACCGGCGCCATGACGGCGCTCGCCGTCGGCGAAGCGACCGCCGCCAACGGCAAGGCGACGCTCGAGGCCGCGATCGCCGGCATCGAGGTGATGTGCAAGATCGGCCTCGCGGCGCCGGGAAAATTCCATGCGCGCGGCTTTCATCCGACCGCGCTCTGCGGCACTTTCGGCGCCGCCGCGGCGGCGGGCAAGCTTTATCGCCTGGAGCCGGCGCAATGGGTCGATGCCTTTGGCATCTGCGCGAGCCAGAGCTCCGGCATCATCGAATATCTCGCCGACGGCACCTGGACGAAACGGCTTCATCCGGGCTGGTCATCGCATTCAGGCGTGGTCGCAGCGCTCCTCGCCGGACGCGGCTTTCGCGGGCCCGCGACGGTATTCGAAGGCACGCATAATTTTTATAAGGCGTTCGGCGCGAGCGATCCCGATCTCGGCAAGCTCGACGAGATCGGCGGGGTCTGGGAGATCCCCCATCTCACGTTCAAGACCTACCCGTGCGGCTCGATCTCCCACCCCTACATGGACTGCGCGCTGCGCCTGAGACAAAAATATTCGCTCGACCCGGAGCGTATCGCCGAAGTCGTCTGCCGCACCGCGGAAGGGCCCGTGCACCGGCTCTGGGAGCCGCTCAAGGACAAACAGCGGCCGGTGAGCGGCTACGGCGCTAAATTCGCGCTGCCTTACAGCATCGCCGTGATGCTCGTCCGCGGCAAGGCGGGACTAGCGGAGTTCACCGACGAGGCGATCCGCGACGAAAATATCTTGCGCGTGGCCGACAAAGTGCGCTACGAGCTCGACCGGACGATCGACTACCCGCGCCATCTCTCCGGCCACGTCAGGATCAAATTAATCGACGGACGCTGGGTCGAGGAAAATCAGCCCTATCCCCGCGGCGGGTTCGAGTCGCCGCTGCCCCCGGAAGAAATCGAAGAGAAGTTTCGCGCCAACGCCGCGCTCGCGATAAAAAAGGATAAAGTCGACGAGATCGTCCGCATCGTGCGCGAGCTGGAACACCTCCCAAAAATCGAGACGCTCTCGAACCTGCTGGCGCCCTGATCAATCGCGCGATATTCCGATCAGCGGCCGGATCCCGACGACGCTGAAGAAAAGTTCCCGGATCGACACCTCGCGCGAGGCGCGGACCTCCCGGAAGCGGTTGAACAGCGTGAAATAGACCGTGAGACGGCACGCCCCGGAAATCAAAAATAGCGTCAACAGCGAATGGCCCTGAAGCGGCGGCAGCTTCGCCGCGAGAAAGCCGCCGAGCGTTGCGCCGGAAAAGATCGCCGCCCCGTTCAGCACGTGAAAATAGCTGATACAGCGGACGCGCTTGGGCGGTGTCACCGCATCGTAGATGAAGTTCGTCGCCGCGAGCGTGAATCCGCTCCAGACAAAACCCGCGAGCATCTGGACACAGGCGAGATACACGACGTTTCGTGTGGCGAGCCAGAAGAGCGGAATCAGGCAGGCGAAAAATCCGCTGAGCCTCAGCACGCGCGCGTTTCCCACCGCGTCGGCGTGCGTCCCCCACATCGGCAGCGCGACGAGGCCGGCGAGCGTCGCCAGGACCTGCAGGACCATGTAGGTGAAATAGCTGAATCCCAGGTCGCGCAGCATGAAGACGGCGAAAAACGGCGCCGAAATATAAGAAGCGAACGTCATCATCGCCGCGAACGCGACGAACTTGACGTAGTTGCTGTGGCGAAACCGCGCGATGAACCGATAGAAGGTGAAATCGGCTCCCGGGTCGCGCTTTTGCGGCACGTCGCGCATCCGCGAGATGTACGCGGCCGAGACGAAGCGCGCCAGCGCGCCGGTGGAAAATATAATCGCGAAACCGACGACCGGCGAATAAGTCTCCGTCCGGTAAAGCAGCAGGCCGGCGGCGATCATGTTGCCGACGTGGACGAAGCCGAGGATGCGGTTCCGCCATCCGAAGTAGCGCCCGCGCTTTTCCTTCGGAATATATTCGGTCATCAGGCTGCCCCACGCCGGGCCCGCCAGCGCGCCGGCGACGACAAAGAGGATGAGCAAAGCGACGAACAGCGCGATGCGGTGCGGCGAATCGATCCAAGCCAGCAGAGCGATCAATAGCAAAAGCGTCGCCTGAATCGACACCGTGCCGACGAGAAGCTTGAGCCGTCCGCCGATGCGGTAGACGGCCTGCACGGCGAACAGCTGCGAGAGCGATCCGAAGAATTGGGGAAAGCCGCTTACCCAGCCGATCTGCTGCGCCGTCGCGCCGAGCGCGAGCGCGAACGGCGTGAAATAGGGATCGGTCACGCCGCTCATGATCGAGGCGAAGATGCCGTCTTTGAAAGAGATGCGCAGCGTTTCGCGTACGTTTATTTTCGCAGGTGGCATAGAAAAGGCGGGATTGAGAGTCGCGCCAAAAGATGGTAGCGAACAGAGCGGGACATGTCCAGATATTTGACGGCCGCCGCCGCGAGGTATTCGCGTCGCTTGAGCCGCTCGGCTCGATTTGTTAGTCTCCGGCGCACCAGGGAGGGAAAACGATGAAACGTTCCGTGGCTGTCGCGTTCTCGGTCGTCCTATCGCTCTGCGCCACTCTCGCATCGGCCCAAGACGCGGCGATGATCGAGGCGGCGCGCAAAGAAGGCAAGGTCGTCTGGTACACTTCGCTCGCTATCCCTTCCTCGACCGCGCTCGCCCACTATTTCATGAACAAGTACAAAGGCATCGAGGTCATCGTCAACCGCAACGGCTCGCAGCGCGTGCTGCAAATGGTCATGCAGGAAGCGGGCGCCTCGATCAAAAACGTCGATGTGATCCATACCTCGGACGCCGGCCATTTTGTCCTGCTGAAGAGCAAAGGGCTGCTCGCGCAGTATACGCCGAAGGCCGCGGAAGTCTTTCCCGCCGGCTTCAAGGACCCCGCCGGATACTTTTTCGGCATGCGCGCGACGCTGTCCGTCATCGCCTATAATCCGCGGATCATCAACGACAAGGACGCGCCCAAAACTTGGAAAGACGTTCTCGATCCCAAGTGGCGCGGCAAGGAAGTCACGGCGCATCCCGGCTACAGCGGCATCATCATGACCCATGTGCTCGCGGTCGTGAAGCAGCTCGGCTGGGAATATTTTCAGGAACTCGCGAAAAACAAGCTCCACATCGTCCAGTCGGCGAACGATCCCGCTCAGGTCGTCGCCTCGGGCGAGCGCCCGCTCGGCGTCAACGGCGCGGAATATTTTTATTATAAAACCATGAAGCAGGGGAACCCGATCAAGATCGTCTATCCTAAAGAGGGCGTGCCGCTCGTCGTGTCGCCGACGGCGATCGCGAAGGACGCGCCGCACCCCAACGCCGCGCGCCTGTTTACGGAATTTATCCTGTCGAAGGAAAATCAGCAGATCCTCGCCGACAAAGAAGGCCTTTACACCGGCCATCCCGAGGTGACCTATCCCAAGGACAAGCCGATGCTGAAGGATTTAAAGCTTTGGGCCGTGGATGCCGATGAGCTGGAAAAACGAAACGCCGAGCTCAAAAAGAGGTTTACGGAATATTTCGGCGCGTAGCCGGGCGGCCTGAGCTTCAGTGTCGGTTTTCTAAGTAGGCTTTAGCCCACGATGTCGATTCCCGGAACGAGGGTCGCGGAGCGAGTCGCCGAGAGTCGCGGCTTCAGTCTCAAGCGCTTCGACCCGTCGCTGACCGTCTGGATCGGCGCCGCTCTCTTCGTCGTCTTCCTCATGCTCCTCCCGCTCGGCTCGATTTTCATCGCGAGCCTCTACAACGAAACCGGCTTCTCGCTCGGAAATTATCTCGAGGTGTTCACCGAGGAGGCCTACCTCAAGGCGATCTGGAACAGCGTCATCATCTCGTTTTGGGTGGGTATCATCGCCGTCGCCGTCGGGTCGCTGCTCGGCTGGCTCGTCACCCGGACCGATCTTCCGTTCAAGCGCGCCGTCCGCGCGCTCGTGATGGCGTCCTTCGTGACGCCCCCGTTCCTCGGCGCCTTCGCCTGGATGCTGCTCGCGGGGCCGAACGCGGGGCTGCTCAACAACTGGTATCGCGCCGTGTCGGGCTTGGACTCCGCGGTGTTCAATATTTTTACCATCGAGGGACTCATCTTCGTGATGGCGCTCTACAGCTTCCCGTATGTCTTCTCGATGATCGCCAACGTCTGCGAGCTGATCTCCTCCGATCTGGAGGACGCGGCGAACATCCTGGGCGCGAACCGATGGAAAATCGCGCTCACGATCACGCTGCCGCTCACGGCGCCGGCGCTGATCGGCGGTTTCATCGTCGCGTTTCTCCATTCGCTGTCGCTTTTCGGCGCGCCCGCGATCCTCGGCCTCCCCGCGGGCATCCATACGATCACGACACAGATCTGGGCTTTATTTCAGTACCCGCCGCGCCTTGACCTCGCGGCGGCATTCTCCGTGCCGCTGCTGCTCGCGACCATCGGGCTGATCGCTGTGCAGAAAAAGCTGCTCGGGCGGCGCGGCTACAGCACCGTCGGCGGGAAAGGCGGGCAGAAGCGCCTGCTCAAGCTCGGATACCTGCGCATCCCCGCTCTGTTGCTGGTGCTTGCCATCTTATCGCTCAGCGTCTTTCTCCCCTACGCGATTCTTCTCAAAGCCGCTTTGTCGAAAGCCTGGGCGATGCCGCTTACGCGCGAGAACTTTACGCTCGGAAATTTTTCCTTCACGTTTTTCGAATACAGCGATACGCGCGCCGCGATTGTCAACACCTTCAAGCTGGGGATCATTACCGCGACCGTGGGAACGCTGTTGGCGACGCTGCTCGCCTATATCACCAATCGCCAGCTGCTCCGCGGCGCGCGCTATCTCTCGTTCTTCGTCCTCGCCCCGCTCGTCATTCCCGGCATCGTGCTCGCGGTCGGTCTGTTCATCGCGTACAGCCGACCGCCGATCATGCTTTACGGCACGATCTGGATTCTCTTCGTCGCGTTTCTCACCAAAGAGATGCCGATCGGCTTCTCCCAGACCGAGAGCACGTTCAAGACGATTCATCCCGAGCTCGAAGACGCCACGCGCATTATCGGCGCCAACCGCCTGCGCGCGTTGAAGGACGTCACGGTACCGCTCGCGCGCTCGGGATTGATCGCCGCCTGGTCCTTTATCTTCATCGGCGTGATCCGCGAGCTCAGCGCCTCGATCCTGCTCTTCACGCCGAGTTCCAAGGTGGTCTCGGTCGTCATCTTCGATCTCAAAGAAGAGGGGCAGATCGGCGCCATCGCCGTTTTGGGCATTCTTCTTCTCGGTGTTTCGTTCTTAATTATTCTTTCCGTGCAGTGGCTCGCCGGGCGGGACTTTTTCGCCGGCGGCAGAGGATAATTTGGCGACCGTCTTTCTTCATGGCTTGACAAAGAAGTTCGGCGAGGCCGCGGCCGTCGACCGCCTCGACCTCGAGATCGGCGACGGCGAGTTCGTCTCACTGTTGGGCCCGTCGGGGTGCGGCAAAACGACGACGCTGAGACTCCTCGCGGGATTTCTTCAGCCCGACGGGGGCGAGATTCGCGTCAACGACAAAGTCGTCTCGTCCGCGTCCGTGCTGATCCCGCCGGAGCGGCGCAATATGTCGATGATCTTCCAGAGCTACGCCGTCTGGCCGCACATGACGGTGTTTCAAAACGTCGCGTACGGCCTCAAGCTCAAAAAACTCGCCGGCGCGGAGATCGCGAAAAAAGTCGACCGCATGCTCCATTTGGTCCGTCTCGATACGCTCGCCGGGCGCTATCCCGGCGAGCTTTCCGGCGGCCAGCAGCAGCGCGTCGCGCTCGCGCGCGCGCTCGTGGTCGAGCCGCAGATCCTGTTGCTCGATGAGCCGCTCAGCAATCTCGACGCCAATCTTCGCGAGGAGATGCGGTTCGAGATCCGCCGCCTGCACGAGGAATTTCGCATCACGACCGTTTACGTCACCCACGACCAGGCCGAGGCGATGGTGACATCCGACCGCATCGCGGTGATGCATCAAGGCCGCATCGTTCAGCTCGGGGCGCCGGAGGAGATCTTCGACCGGCCGAGGACGCGATTTGTCGCGGAGTTTATCGGCAAGACGAATATCCTTCGCGGCAAGCTCGAAGACGGCCGCACCGTCGCTCTCGGCGATGGACTGAAGCTCCGGGTAACCTCCGCGGGGGCGCTGGCCCGAGGAGACGAGGTCTTCGTCTGCATCCGGCCGCATAACGTAACGCTGACGGCGAGCGCCGCGGAAGCGGAAGCGGCGCGACGCAACGGGCTGAATCTATTCTCCGGCACGATCACGCGCCGCGTCTACTTCGGCGATGCGAACGATTACATCGTCGAGATCCCCGAGCAGCGGCTGAATCTTCGCGTCGTCGCGCCGCCGGCGCAAAGATATGAAGCCGGTCAAAAGATTTTTGCACTGGCGCTGCCCGAACAGTGCGTTTTAGTCGGAGAGGAATAGACCGCTCACGCGCGCTTTCGCGTCACGAAGTGAACGATCACGCCGACGAGCGCTATCCCGATCCACGTCACCATCCCGCTCACGATCTTCGGCTTTGCGCCGAACGCCCAGCCGAGGCTTTCACGCGTAAAGTCTCCGAAAAGGGGCAGCACCTTGATGCCGAAGACCCAGCCCGCGTGCAACCCGATAGAGAGATAAAGCGAATCGGTCCGCAGCAAGGCGTAGCTCAATACCGTGCCGATGACGAAAAGACCGATGACTCCGGGAAGAATCGCCGCCGGATCGACAAACGGAGTGAGACAAAGCCCGAGAAAGCGCAAGCCTGCGAGCGGATCGATCCCGGCGGCGGCGAAATCTTCCGGCGGCTTGAAAAAATGCGACAACGCGTAAATGAGATTGGCGCCCAGAAAGGCGAAGGCGACACCCGAGTCTTCGAGAAGGCCTCGAAAAAGGATTCCACGAAAAAAAAGCTCTTCCAGAAATCCCACCATGAGCGCCGTGACGAGCGCCTTCACCGACGCGCGGATCATCGCGGGCATCGGATCCGAAAGCCCCGGCGTTAGCGCACCGGAGAGATCCATGATGAATCCCAGAATCGCCATCGACGCGACGGCGAGGATAAAGCCGTAGAAGATGTTGCGCCGATGTTTGGCGACGAATCCCGCCTCGCTGAGAAAGCGCCATCGCAGAAGCGACGGCGACGCGAGCACGAGCACGAGCCCCGCCGCGATGAAAACGCCGCCGAATATCTGCTCGAACACCGGGCGATGGCGCGGCGAGGCCACATGGGAATTCCAAAAAGAGAAAATCCACGGGCTTAAGATCGCGGCTGCGCCGAGCGCGATCATGACAAAGAGAAGAAGTTTCTTGTAAGTTTTCACCCGGCGAACCCAGCCATCGACTATGTTATAGTCGAATCGTAATGGCAAACGAACCCGCCGGAAAACTAACCGGTAAGGTCGCGCTCGTCACCGGCGCAAGCCGCGGTATCGGCAAGGCCGTCGCGCTCGCCTACGCGCGGGAAGCCGCGAAAGTTTTTCTCTGCGCGCGCAGCGAAGCGGACCTCGGGCGCGCCGCCGGAGAGATCCGCACCGCGGGCGGCGAGGCCAGCTTCATCGCGGTCGACCTCGCGAGGGACGGAGCCGGCGAGCGGGTCATCCGCGAAATCGAGCGGCGCTATGGCGCCCTCGACGTGCTCGTGAACAACGCCGGCATTCTCGGGCCCCGCGCGCCGATCGCAACCTATCCGACCGAGGCGTGGGAAGAAGTGATCCAAATCAATCTCACTTCGGTTTTCGCGTTGACGCAGGCGGCGCTTAGGCTGATGATGGCCCGGCGCAAAGGATCGATCATCAATGTGTCTTCGGGCGTGGGCCGAATCGGTAAGGGCCGCTGGGGCGCGTACGCGGTCTCGAAATTCGCGATCGAGGGATTCACGCAGGTTCTGGCGGAAGAATTAAAGGAGTGGAATATCCGCGTGAACGCCCTGAACCCCGGCGGAACCCGCACCTCGATGCGCGCGGAAGCCTACCCCGAAGAAGATCCCGAGACGCTGCCCGCGCCGGAAGAGATCGCGCCGGTGTTCGTCTATCTCGCCTCGGATGAATCCGCCAAAGTCACGGGCCAGTCGCTCGACGCGCGCGACTGGATAAAGAAATAAATCAACATCGCCTTCGCCCACCAATTGACGGCCCGTGCGCTTTCGTTATAGAAGTGCACGTAAGCCACGAACGTCAGGAATTCTCCATGACAAAATCCAGGATCCTCTTCTGCGCCGCTCTCATCTGCGCCGGCTGGCTCTCCTCTGCTGCTGCCCAGGAAGCCAAGAAGGTCAAGATCGGCTATCCGGCGATCGCCTATAATCAGATCCATATATGGGTCGCTAAAGAAGCGGGGCTGTTCAAGCACTATGGGCTCGATGCCGAGCTCGTCTTTTTTCGAGGCGGGCAGCTGGCGACGCAGGCGCTTGTCGCTGGTGATCCGCCGATCGTCAACATCGGCACAGTCGTGCAGGCTGACCTGCAAGGCTACGATCTCGTGCTCATCGGATCGACCGAGAACGCTTATGCCTATTCCGTCATCGCGCGCCCGAACATGGGGAAGGTCGAGCAGCTGAAGGGAAAAAAACTCGGCGTCAGCGGCTTCGGCTCCGCCTCGCACAACGCCGCGCTCATCCTTCTCAAGCGATTGAATCTCGAGCCCAACAAAGACGTCGCGGTGCTCGCCGCCGGTGGAGCGGTCGAGCGGCTGGCGGCGATTCAGGCCGGCCGGATCGACGCGACCATCCTGACGCCGTCGGAGGTCCCGCGCGCGCGCAAGGAGGGGCTCACGGAAATTTTCGACATGATGGATCTGGGGCTGGAGGTGCAGGGAAACGGCTTCGCGACTACGCGCTCTTTCATCAAGAGCCAACGCGACATCGCCAAATCGGCCCTGAAAGGTTACGTGGAGGCGATTTATTTCATTCACGGCAAGCAGGCCGAAAGCAAGAAGATCATCGCGAAGTACCTCCGCACCAATGACGCCGACATTCTCGACACCACGGTCGGTTGGTTCGTCAAGCGAGTACCGAAGAAGCCCTACCCGACGCTCAAGGGGATTCAGTTTTTGCTCGACGAGTTCACCGGGCAGTATCCGAAGGCGAAAACCGCCAAGCCCGAGCAGTTCGTCGATCTGAGTCTCTTGCAGGAATTGGAAAAAGAAGGCTTCTTTAACGAGATGGCGAAGCGCTATCCGTGATGCTCAAGGCTTAAATCCGCCGATCACGGCGCGTTTGCCGGCCTGCCAGAACGATTTCACGCGCTCGAATCCCGCCTCTTTCACATATACGAGCTGATCCTCGAGCGACGGCCGCATGCGGTCGAAGTTCAGAAAACAGCCGCCGCTCTTGAGGAGCGGAAAAATCTCCGTGTAGATACGTTGGATCGTAGTCGTGTCGCGGACGTTGTGAATCGCGATCGAAGAGACCGCCGCGTCGAAACGGTCGGTGATTTTCCGACTCCAATTCCGTTTGCTGAAATCGGCAATGACGTAGCTGAAGCGGCCGGCGAACTCCTTCATGCGCTCGGCGCCCAGCTCGGCCATCGCCTGCGAGCCGTCCTGACATACCGCCGTCGCGTTGGGAAAGCGCGCGAGCAGATACATCGCGAGGCCGCCGTATCCGGCGCCGACGTCGAGAATCTTAATCGCCGCATCTTTCTTAAACGGCAGCGCGGCCGCCAGCGCCGCGAACGCCTCCTGCCGGGCGGCCTCCCTCCCCTTCTGCCGCTCGGCCCACTGTGAGACATAGTCCGCCGAATCCCAGTCGTGATGTCCCCACGGATCGGCCAATTTCGCCATGCGATGTTCCCTTTCTATTGATCGCCACCGGTTTGATGATAGATATCATCCGGTGGTATGAGCGCAACGGCGCGAAGGTGAATATGATCAAGACGCGAGGCGTTTACCATCTTGGCATTCCCGTCAACGACATGGAGCGGGCGGTGAAATTCTATACCGAAGTGCTCGGCATGACGGTCGCGAAGCTCAACCGCGACGACATGGGGGAGAAGCTAAACCGCGCCGATCTGCGCTCGGGCGACGATATGGTCGTCTTATTCCAGCGGCCCAATCCGGTCGAGAAGAACGCGCTCAAGGACGACGGCGCGACGCACCAGGCGTTCGTCGTCAGCGGCGAAGATTTCGAGCTGGCGGCAAATAAGATGAAAGATTGGGGCGTCAAGGTCTATAACATTCCGACCGTCGAGCGCGCCAGCGGCCGCGGCTTTTATTTTTTCGATACCGAAGGCAACCTGCTCCAGCTCTACGCGCCGCCAAAATAAAGATGGCCCTCAAGCTCAGAATGATCTGCGGTCCCTACGACCGCGCGCGCGCTTTGATCGAGGGGACGGTCAAGGCGGAGGGCATCGATCTCGACATTACCGTCGCGGAGGACCCGGGCCGGCCGCGCGCCGTCGTCCAGGGCGGCTACGACATCGCCGAGTTCTACAGCGGCCTTTACATCGCCGACCTCGCCTATAAAACTTTCGGCTACACGGCGATTCCGATCTTCGTCAAGCGCATGTTCCGCCACTCGTATATTTACGTCAACAAGCGCGCGCAGATTCGCGCGCCGAAAGACTTAAACGGCAGGCGTATCGGCATCCAGACCTGGTTCACGACGACGGCGGTTTGGGCGCGCGGCATTCTCGAGGACGAGTTCGGCGTCGATTTGAGCTCGATCACCTGGGTCGCCGACCGCTGGGAAGGGATCGGCGATTGGAAGGCGCCGGCGTGG
>DATJFG010000143.1:0-39926 GCA_035495775.1 Verrucomicrobiia bacterium
CCTCCCAGCTATTGCGGTACTGGATCGCTAGCTTTTCCGCGTCGTTTTCAAGCCAGGCGGCGGGCACATGGGAGTTCAAGAAAACCAAGCGCACCTTGGCCCGAGGCCAACGGAAAATATATTGACAGATGAATGCGTTCAAGACCCAGCCGACGAGATAGCCTGAAACCATGAGTACGATCATTGTGGCGAGAAACATGACGAGCCAGAGGAATCCGTTCGATTGGCTCTTTACCGGGTCTAGCAAATCAAGGTCGAGGGCGATGGCAAGCCAGAGAGCAACACGAAAGACGAATGCAAGCGTCCCGAGCATCAGACCTACCGGGAGCACGGCAAGGGCGAACTGAACTTTTCTCCGGAGTTTCTGGGAGATCGTTAGATTAAAGGCGAGGGACTGCATACGTCCTCGAATAACTAAGGTAGAACATTTTAGAATCGTTGAGATGAGTTAACAAGAAAAAAATGGCCGTGATTTGCCGCCGGGCGATCAGAAAGGTCCAGAGACGAGGCGCGCGAAAGTCCGCGAGCGGAGGCGTACTTTACCAGTACGTCGGCGCGAAGCGGGGCGAGCGGAACGAAGTATATGGGCCTTTATGAGCGGCCCGGCTCGTACCCCAGCACCGGCCCGAGCCATTTTTCTACTTCTGTCACCGCCATCCCCTTCCGCTTGGCGTAGCTCTCGACCTGGTCTTTGCCGATCGCGGCGACGGCGAAGTAGCGCGCCTCGCGGTGGGAGAAATAGAGGCCGCAGACGGCGGCGGGCGGGGTCATGGCGAAGCTTTCGGTGAGCGCGGCGCCGGTCGCCTCCTCGGCGTAGAGCAGCTCGAAGATGTTCGCCTTCTCGGTGTGGTCGGGCTGCGCCGGGTAGCCGGGCGCGGGGCGGATGCCCTGATATTTTTCCCCGATCAGATCCTCGTAGGATAGATTCTCGTTTTTGCCGTAGCCCCAATCGGCGCGCGCGCGCCGGTGGAGACACTCGGCGAACGCCTCGGTCAGCCGGTCGGCGAGCGCCTTGGCCATGATCGCGTTGTACTGGTCGTGGTCCTTTTCATAGCGGCGCGCCAGCTCGTCGGCGCCGTGGACGGTGACGGTGAACGCGCCGATGAAATCGGCCAGGCCGCTCTCGCGCGGCGCGACGAAGTCCGCGAGCGCGAGCTGCGGCTTGCCGGCGATCTCCTTCTGCTGGCGCAGCGTGTGGAAGCGCAGCAGCTCGCGCGCGCGCGTCTGGTCGGAGTAGACGGCGATGTCGTCGCCGTCGCTGTGAGCCGGGAAGAAGCCGTAGACGCCATGCGCGTTAAAAAGTTTTTGCGCGACGATCTCATCCAGCAATTTCCGCGCGTTGTCGAACAATTCCCGCGCCGCCGGACCGCGCGCCGGATCGTTCAATAAATCGGGGTAGCGCCCGCGCATCTCCCAGGTGTGGAAGAACGGCGACCAGTCGATGTAGGGCACGAGCTCGCTCAGGGGAAAATCGCGCAGCACTCTCCGCCCCTTGAACCCGGGCGTGTAGATCTGCGCGTCGTCCCAGTCGATGTGGAGCTTCTTTCTTATCGCCTCCTCGTAGGTGACGAGCTGGACCGCGGTCTTCGCCGCGTACTGCCGGCGCATCTCCTCCTGCTCGGCGCGGTTTTTCGCGTCGAGTTCCCTCCGCCCCTCGGGCGTGGTCAGCGCGCCCACCACCGGCACGGCGCGCGAGGCGTCGATCACATGCACCGTCTCGTGCGAATATCCCGGCGCGATCTTGACCGCGGTGTGGCGCTTGCTCGTGGTCGCCCCGCCGATCAAGAGCGGCACCTTGAGGCCGCGGCGCTCGATCTCGCGCGCGACGTGCACCATCTCGTCGAGCGACGGCGTGATCAGGCCCGAGAGGCCGATCATGTCGGCGTTCACCTCGACCGCGGTGTCGATGATCTTCTCCGCGGGCACCATGACGCCGAGATCGATCACTTCGTAGTTGTTGCAGCCGAGCACGACGCCGACGATGTTCTTGCCGATGTCGTGCACGTCGCCCTTCACCGTCGCGAAGACGAGCTTGGCGCGCGCCTTTCCCTGGTCGGCGGATTTTTTCTCCGCCTCCATGAGCGGCGTCAGATAGGCGACCGCCTTTTTCATCACGCGCGCGCTCTTCACCACCTGCGGCAGGAACATCTTCCCCTCGCCGAAGAGATCGCCGACGACGTTCATGCCGTCCATGAGCGGCCCCTCGATGATCGAGAGCGGCCGCGGATATTTCGCGAGCGCTTCTTTTAAATCCGTATCGATGTGATCGAGCACGCCGCGGATGACGGCTTCCGCCAGCCGCTTCTCCACCGACTCCTCGCGCCACGCCTCGGCCGCCGCCGCGCTCTTGCCGTTGCCCTTGTAGCTCTCGGCCAATTCCAATAAGCGCTCGGTTGCGTCGGCGCGGCGGTTGAACAAAACGTCCTCGACCCGCTGCAAGAGTTCCGGCGGGATCTGCTCGTAGACGGAGAGCTGGCCGGCGTTGACGATGCCCATGTCCATGCCGGCCTTGATCGCGTGGTAGAGAAACGCCGCGTGCATCGCCTCGCGCACGCCGTCGTTGCCGCGGAACGAGAACGAGATGTTGCTGACGCCGCCCGAGATGTGGCAGCGCGGGTAACGCCGCTTCAATTCGCGCGCGGCCTCGATGAAGTTGATGGCGTAGTCGTTGTGCTCCTCCATGCCGGTCGCGACGACGAGGATGTTGGAGTCGAAGATGATGTCGCCCTCGTCGAAGCCGATCTCCTCGGTCAATATTTTATGCGCGCGCGCGCAGATCGCGAGGCGGTGCTCGACGCCGGTCGCCTGTCCCCGCTCGTCGAACGCCATGACGACGACGGCGGCGCCGTAGTTCTTCACCAGACGCGCGCGGCGGCGGAACTCCTCCTCGCCCTCTTTCAGCGACAGCGAGTTGACGACCGATTTTCCCTGCACGCACTTGAGCCCGGCCTCGATGACCGCGAAGTTCGAGCTGTCGATCATGATCGGGATGCGGCTGATCTCGGGGTTGGCGGCGATGTGGTTGAGAAACGTCGCCATCGCCTTCGCCGAGTCGAGCATGCCCTCGTCCATATTGACGTCCAGGATGTTCGCGCCGCCCTCGACCTGCTCGCGCGCGACGGCGAGCGCCTCCTCGTACTTTTCTTCTCGAATCAGCCGCGCGAAGCGGCGCGAGCCGGCGACATTGGTGCGCTCGCCGATCATGATGAAGTTGGAGTCGGGGCGGATGGTCAAGTTTTCCAAACCGCTCAAACGCGTGTAACCGTCGCGCTCGGGAGCGACGCGGGGCGCAACGCCGGCGACGGCGCGCGCGGCAGCGGCGATGTGCTCGGGCGTCGTGCCGCAGCAGCCGCCGGCCAGGTTGAGCCAGCCTTCGCGCGCCCATTCGGAAAAATATTTCGCGAACTCCTCCGGTCCCATGTCGTAGCCACCGAACTCGTTCGGGAGGCCGGCGTTGGGATAGGCGAAGACGGGAATGGGCGCGAGGCGCGCCATGTCGGCGATGAACGGCACCATCTGCTCGGGGCCGAGCGCGCAGTTGAGGCCGACGGCGGAGAGCGGGAAATGCGCGATCGAGGTGAGGCACGCTTCGAGCGTCTGGCCCGAGAGCGTGCGGCCGCTCCGGTCGGTGATCGTGATCGAAGCGAAGACCGGGAGACGGATATTTTTTTCGGCGAAGAATTTCTCGATGGCGAAGAGGCACGCCTTCAAGTTGAGCGTGTCGAAAGTCGTCTCGGGGAGCAGCAGGTCGACGCCGCCGTCGACGAGGCCGCGCACCTGCTCGTAGTACGCCGCCGCGAGCGTATCGAAATCGGTGGCGCGGAACGCCGGGTTGTTGACATCGGGCGAGAGCGAGGCGGTGCGGTTGGTCGGGCCGATCGCGCCGGCGACGAAGCGCGGCTTGTCGGATGTGCTCGCAGCGTCGGCCGCGCGCCGTGCGCACTTGGCCGCGGCGAGATTGATCGCGTAGACCTGATCCTCCAGCGCGTAATCGGCGAGCGAGATCGCGTTGGCGTTGAAGCTGTTGGACTCAACGATATCGGCGCCGGCGGCGAGAAACTGTTTGTGGACGTTCTCGATCGCGTCCGGGCGCGTGAGCGCGAGGAGATCGTTGCAGCCCTTGAGCGGGCGCGTGTGATTCGCGAACTGCGCGCCGCGGAACGCGGCCTCGTCCAATTTCAGCGCCTGGATCATTGTCCCCATCGCGCCGTCGATGACGAGGATGCGCTGGGAGAGGAGGTCTTTCAGTTTTTCTGCCGTGCTTTGCATTGTTTTTATCCGACCGATCGGTCGGATACGACTGATCCGTCCGATTTCCCTGCGACCGCGAGCGCCGGCGCGGTCGCCCTCGCGACGAAGATCTCCACCGCGCGCTTGCCGTTCCGCTTCGCCTTCTCGCCGGCGTAGCTGCCGGTCAATTCGAATTCGATCTCGCCGCAGCCGGCGGCGCGGAGCCATTTCTCGATCGTCTTGCGCTCGAAGCCGAGCCAGCGGTGCGCCATCTCGGCGCGCATCCATTCCTGTTGGTGCGGGACGAGGTCGAGCAAAACGACCGGACCGCCTGGGCGCGTGACGCGGGCCAATTCGGCCACGGCGCGCGCGGGGTCTTTTAAAAAGTGGAGCACCATGACCGAGAAGGCGGCGTCGACGGAGCTGACGTCGAGCGGAATCTTCTCCGCGTCGCCGCGGCGGAATTCCACGTTCTCGACGCCGCGCTCGCGCGCGATGGATTGCGCGCGCTTGAGCATCTCGGCGGAGAGGTCGACGGCGACGACTTTTTTCGCGACGCGGGCGAGCTCGAAGGTGAGCGAGCCGGTGCCGCAGCCGATGTCGGCGACGACGAGGCCGCGCGGCACGAGCTTCTCGAGCGCGACGGAGCCCAGGCGGTCGTCGAAGCAGCTTTTGCGGATGCGCTCCCAGTCGCCGGCGACGCTCTCGAAGTAGCCGCGCGAGCGGCGCGCGCGCCGCTCGCGGCAGCGCTTGAGGCGGCGGCGGTCTTCCTTGGCCTCG
Source organism: Verrucomicrobiia bacterium (assembly GCA_035495775.1). GTDB lineage: Bacteria > Desulfobacterota > Binatia > UBA9968 > UBA9968 > JAJPJQ01. The sequence continues at coordinate 5,011 of DATJFG010000143.1, forward strand.
GGCAGCTCGGCGAAGCGCGGCGCCGCGGAGTCGAAAAGCTGCCGCGCGGAATCGGGCATGTCGCGCCTAAGCGAGAAGTAGACGTTGGTCCCCTCGCGCCGGTCGGCGACAAAGCCGGCGTCGCGGAGGATGGCGAGGTTCCGCGACACGGCGGATTGCGCCGAATCGACGACCTCGCGGATCTCGCCGACCGTCAGCTCCTCCTCGGCGACCGCGGCCAGGATGCGGAGCCGCGTCGAGTCGCCCAGAGCCTTCAAGGTGCGCGCGAGATCCATTATCTAAATATATAGATATTTAGATCATTCGTCAAGGCGCTCGCAAATACCCGGGCTCTACTGGTATACAAGCGGTCATGGACAGCAAGGCTTTGTTGGATGTCGTGCGCACGCGCCGCAGCGTGCGCGTCTACAAGAGCGGTAAGGTGAGCGGGGCGCAGCTCGAGATGATCCTCGAGGCGGCGCGCTGGGCGCCGTCCGGCGCGAACACTCAGCCGTGGGAGTTCGTCGTCACGCGCGACCGCGAAAAAATGCGCCGCGTGCGCAGGATCTACGACGAGGAGTGGCGCGCGCGCAAGCGCGAGGACCCGGTGAATTACAAGGGGCTCAAGAAAGACTACGTCGGCGACGTGAGCGTGCTCGTCCTCTGCTGCGCGGACCCGCGCACGATGCGCGTCTACTTGACGACGCGCCAGCCGGGCGACCGCGAGAAGTTATTGCAGGCGAGCATCGCCAACTCCGTCGAGCATATGATGCTGATGGCGGCGAGCATGAATTTGGGCACCGTGTGGGTGTCGGTGCGCGACGAGGTGAAAGACGAATTGCGCGAGCTCTTCAAAGTGCCGGAGCCGCTGCGGCTTCTCTGGGTCATGCCGATCGGGCACGCCAAGGCGTGGCCCAAGGCGAAGCCGCGGCGCAAAATCTCCGACTTCGTGCACGAGGAAGTCTACGATGCGCAGAAGCTCCGGCGCGACGAAGAGATCATGGCGTGGCCGAAGAAATAATCAGATGGTCGAGATCTCGTACTGATCGTGGCGCAGCCGGTCGGCGGCCTTCAAGATAATTTTGTGATTGATCTCGCGCTCGAGAAAATCGAGGCTCTGGTTCTCGTCGTCGTAGAGAAAGTTGGCGATGTCGGGATGGAGGCGCACGACGATCCGCTTGCCGTCCTGGAGATGGGTCTTCTCCTTCTTGATCGCGCGTAAAATCTCGTAGGCGACCGTCACGTTCGATTTCACGCGCCCGTGCCCGGCGCAATAGGAGCACGGCGCGAGCAGCATGTTCTCCAAACTCTCGCGCGTGCGCTGCCGCGTCATCTCGACCAAGCCGAGCTCGGAGATTTTCAAAATATTCGTGCGCGCCTTGTCCTTCTTGATCGCCTCTTTCAGCGTCTCGTAGACGCGCTTGCGGTTGCCCTCTTTCTCCATGTCGATGAAGTCGATGACGATGATGCCGCCGATGTTGCGGAGCCGGAGCTGGTGCACGACCTCCTCGGCAGCTTCCAAGTTCGTCCGGAAGATCGTGTCTTCCTGGTTGCGCCGGCCGACAAAGCGCCCGGTGTTGACGTCGATCGCGGTCAGCGCCTCGGTGCGGCCGATCACGAGATAGCCGCCCGAGCGGAGCCACACCTTGGTCTCGAGCGCCTTGGTGATCTGCGCCTCGACGGCGAAGTGATCCATGATCGGCTCAGGGTCGGTATAGAGCGTCACCTTCGATTTCAGCCGCGGCATGAAGTGGCTGACGAATTCGAGAATGCGCCGGTACTCCTTCACCTGATCGACGTAGACCTGGTGCGTCTCGGTCGTGAAGAAATCGCGGATCGTGCGCGTGACGAGATCGAGGTCCTGATGGATCAGCGACGGCGCCGGCGCGCCCTCGGCTTTCTTTTTGATGCCGCGCCAAAGCTTGGTGAGAAACGCGAGGTCGCGCTGGATCTCGCGCTTGTTGCGCCCCTCGCTCGCCGTGCGCAGGATGAATCCGCCCTCTTCGTTCGTCATCGAGAGCGCGATCTCTTTGAGGCGCTTTCGCTCCTTGTCGTCCTCGATGCGACGCGAGATGCCGACGTGGCTCACGTTGGGCATGAAGACAAGATAGCGCCCGGGCAGCGACACGTGCGAGGTGATGCGCGCGCCCTTGGTACCGAGCGGATCCTTGGCGACCTGCACGAGAATCTCCTGGCCGTGGGTCAGCTGCTTTTCGATCGGCAGGCGGCGCGACGGATGCGCGGGCTTCGGCGGCTCGACGATGATCTCGTTCTCCGAGGCGGCGAACGCGCCGATCTCCGACGAGGTGGAGAAGTCAGACACGTGGAGAAAGGCGGCCTTGTCCATGCCGATGTCGACGAATGCGGCCTGCATGCCCGGCAGCACGCGGGCGACTTTGCCTTTGTAAATATTTCCCGCGATGCCGCGCTCCTGCCGGCGCTCGACTAAAAATTCCGCGAGCGCGCCGTCCTCGACGATGGCGATGCGGCTCTCCTGCGGAGTATTGTTGATATAGATTTCCTGTTTCACAAGCTCTCTTCTAGCTGGGGACGCGTCCGTGCGGCGGGAGATGAAATGGCGGGATCTCTCCTCGACATCGAGACCCATGCAACAACTTGTAGGCTTTTATATGCCAAAGCGCGCGGCATTTCAAGCTTCAGAACTTCGTTCTGTTGACTTTACGCCGCCCGGCCGGTATCTTTTAGCCCAAGCATTATGGAAGCTGCCGTAGCGGCCCCTGGTTATTCGATCCTCAATACCAAGGTTCTCATCCTCAATCGCTCCTATTTGCCGATCCACGTCACCTCGGTTCGGCGCGCCTTTACTCTGCTTTATCAGGGCATCGCCCGCGCGGTGAACGACCAGTATCAGACATTCGATTTCGAGAGCTGGAGCCATCTATCGGTTTCCGTCAACGATGAGTCGATCGGTCTGGTGAACCGCGTCATCCGCGTCCCGCGCGTGATTTTATTGGTCGGCTACGACCGTGTGCCGAAGCGGCACGTCCGCTTCAGCCGCTATAATATTTATGCGCGGGACAAGCTCACCTGCCAGTACTGCGGCCGGCGATTGCCACGCTACGAGCTCAACCTCGACCACGTCATTCCCCGCTCGCGTGGCGGCACCTCGACCTGGGAGAACGTCGTTTGCTCCTGCCACGAGTGCAACCGTCGCAAGGGCGGCAGAACGCCGCATGAGGCAGGTATGGCGTTGCTTCACAGGCCCTACAAGCCCAAATGGACGCCTTTCATGCAGGAGACCTTCAACCTGTCGCGCTATCGCGAGTGGCTGCCCTTCCTCAACGCCGTCGACGTGTCATACTGGAATACCGAGCTGTTGGAATAGACAGTACCTTACAGAACCTTACAGTATTTGCAGTCCGCTTCCTTTCTCGACAATATCTTGTGTATACTTTTTTGGACGCCCCATTATCTTGTAATTTTTCTTGACACTCTTTTCCGCTTATGAAATAGTTGCGGAATAGAGTGAAAAGCCGCGCAAAATCAAGCTTATTGAACCTTCAAGGAGTGACCGGCGATGCGTCTTAAACGGCTGGAAATGCATGGGTTTAAGTCGTTTGCGCAACGGACGGTGGTGGAGTTCCCGCGTGGGGTTACGGCGATCGTTGGACCTAACGGCTGCGGCAAGTCGAACGTCGTCGATGCGCTCCGCTGGGTCATGGGCGAGCAGAGCGCGCGCCACCTCCGCGGCCATCAGATGGAAGATGTCATCTTCAACGGCAGCGACAGCCTCGCGCAAACCGGCATGGCCGAGGTCTCGCTCGTTCTGGAGAACGAGGACGGCCGCGGCCCCGTGGAATACAGCGGCTTCAGCGAGATCATGATCACCCGCCGTCTCTTTCGCTCGGGCGAATCGGAATACCAGATCAATAAAGTCGCCAGCCGGTTGAAAGATATCATCGAACTTTTCCTCGGCACCGGCGTCGGCAGCAAGGCCTACTCGATCGTCGAGCAAGGCCGCGTCGACGAGCTCGTCAACGCCAAGCCCGAAGAGCGCCGGGTGATCATCGAAGAGGCCGCGGGCACAAGCAAGTACAAAGGGCGGAAGCAGATCGCCGAACGCAAGCTCGAGCGCACGCAGCAGAATCTTCTCCGTGTGAGCGACATAGTGCGCGAGATCGAGCGGCAGATCCGCAGCATGGAGCTGCAGGCGAAAAAAGCCGAGCGCTACCGCGCGATCAAGCAGGATCTCAGGCAGAAAGAGCTCGCCTGGGCGAACGGACAGCGGCGCGCGCTCGAAACCGAGATCGCGGCGCACGAAGCGGCGCTGAAGGAAGCGGAAGACAGCCTGATCGAAATCACCGCTTCGCTCAACGCCAAAGAGTCCGAGGCGGAATCGGTGCGCCTTTCCCTCATGGAGAGCGATCGCGCGATATCGCAGGCACAGGAGACGGTATACCAGCGAAAAGTCGCGATCCAAGGCGACGAACAGAAGATCGAATTTCTCAAGAAAGAACGCGCCGGACTCGATGAAGACGAAGCGCGCGCTTCGGCCCAAGTCGCGGAAGCAGGTCGCAAGCTCACAGCCCTCACCAGCGAGATTGAAGAGCTAAAAAAAGCGCGCGAGCATTTCGTCCAGCTCTCGCTGTTCGAAGAGGCGTTGCTCAAGGACAAAGAATCCGAGCTGGAAAATTTGAAGCAGCGCATCCGCGCCGTCGAAACTTCCGTCGAGGAAGACAAGTCCGCGCTGATCGAGCTCGCCAACCGCGCGGCGCACGCGCGCAACGAGCTCGCAGGCGAGGAAAAAGAGCGCGCCGAGATCGAAAATGATCTGACGCGCAGCCGAAGCGACGACGCCGCCGCGGCGACTGCTCTGGATACCTGGCGGGAAAAGCTCCGCGAGCGGCAAGCTACCGGAGCCAGCACCGCCGAGCGCGCAAGCGACGTAGCGGAAAAAAACCGGACGCTCACAGAATCGATCCGTTCATGGAGCGCCGCGCGCGACGAACAGCAAAACAGGATCGAGCTGTTACGAGGCAAAGTTCAGGAGACGAGCTCGCGCCTCGCCTCTCTTCAGACGCTGCAGCGCAATTACGAAGGCTATCAGCAAGGCGTCCGCAGCATCATGCTGAGGCGCCAGAACGAGTCAACATCCAACGGCATCTACGGACTCGTCGCCGAGGTCATCGAAGCGCCCGAAGCGTACGAGAAGGCGCTCACCGCCGTGCTCGGCGACCGATTACAGTACGTTATCGTCAAGAGCCACGAAGAAGGACTCGAAGCGATCGATTATCTCAAGCGCGAATCGGTCGGGCGCGGCAGCTTCATCCCGCGCGAAGTGTCGCGCCGCGAGAAAAAGGCCCTTCCCCTCGGCCAGCCCGAGGTCGTGGCGCCGATGATGGAAGTCGTTTCCGTCAAGGACGATTACAAAGCGATCGCCGAATATCTGCTCGCCAACGTCGTCATGGTCCGCGATCTGAAATCGGGTCTGACGCTGTGGAACCGCAACGGCTTCACCTGCACGCTGGTCACGCCCGAAGGCGAGGTCATCGATCCGAGCGGCGTGGTGACCGGCGGCAGTCTCGACGGGCTCGAAGGCAGCCTGCTCGCCCAGCGGCGGCAGATCAAAGAGCTGGAAGCCTTCATCACTGAATTTCAGGAGGAGCTCCGAAAAGAGGAGATATCCGCCGGCGAGTTGAAGAGCCGCATCGCTGCGGCCGAGGCGAACCGCTCCCAGCTCGTCGAAGAGGGCCATCGCTTGGAGATCGACCGGGTGCGCTTGGATCATGAGCTGCTCGAAGCCGAGCAGAAAGTCCGCCATCTCGAAGAAACGCGTCAGGCGATCGCCGAGGAAGCGAAACATTTTGTCGAGCGGCTCCAGAGCATTGGAGAGACGATTGCTAGCCGCAGCGGCGATATCGAGCGTTGGACCGTCGAGCGAAGCGAACGTGAAACAACGTTGGCGGAAAACCAACGCTCGCTGGCCGAGCTCGAGATAAATTTTGAGCGCCTCGACGCTGAGGCGACCGCTTCGCGCATCCGCGGCGCTACCCTTTCGGAGAAAAAAGATCACACGCATATCGATCTCGAAAACCGCCTTAAGGTGCACGACGAGCTCTCGCGGCAGCTCGAAGGCGCCGAGGCCGAGATCTCCGCGGTGAAGCAGAAGCGCGACGAAATCGGCGCCCAGCTGGCGGCTGCGGAAAGCTCGGTTGAAGAAGGCAAAAAGGCGCTCGGAACGCTCGAAACGGATTTGGAACGCGAGCGCCTGAAATACCGCGAGATCTCCCGTGGCTTGATCGAGCTCGAAGAGAGCGTCAAAGAGCTGCGGCCGGTGGGGCAGCGGCGCCAGGAAGAAAAAAACCAGCTCCTCATCACGCTTTCCGAAGAGCGCCTCAACCTCCAGCACCTTTTCGACGGCATCCGCGAGAAGTACGACTGCGATTTAAGAGAGATGACTCCCGATGACGCGGCCACGGAATTGTCGGACGATCTCAAAATCGACATCGACGAGCTCAAGGCGCGACTCGACCGCATGGGCGAGGTGAATCTCGCGGCGATCGGCGAGTTCGAAGAGCTTACGAGCCGCTTCCAATTCTTGAGCCAGCAGAAACAGGACCTGGAGAAATCGATCGCCGATCTGCAGCAGACGATCTCCAAGCTCAACCGCGTCTGCCGGCTGCGCTTCAAGGAGAGCTTCGAGGAGATCAACCAGAAATTCGAGGAGATATTCCCCCGGCTTTTCCGCGGCGGCCGCGCCAAGCTCGTGCTTACCGACGAGAACGATTACCTCGAGACGGGCATTGAAATCGTCGTCCAGCCGCCGGGAAAGAAGCTCCAGTCGATCACGCTTCTCTCCGGCGGCGAAAAGGCGCTGACGGCGGTGAGCCTGCTCTTCGCGATCTTCCTCACCAAGCCGAGCCCGTTCTGCTTCCTCGACGAAGTCGACGCCCCGCTCGACGACGCGAACCTCGACCGCTTCAACGAGATGATCAAGGAGATGAGCAGCTTCTCGCAGTTCACCGTCATCACGCACAACAAGCGCACGATGCAGGCGGCCGAGGTGCTGTACGGCATTACGATGGAAGAGCCCGGCGTCTCGAAGGTCGTCTCGGTCAACATGAGCTGACCGCTCCGAATCCTCCTTCATCGATCGGAATTCCTTTTCGTTGTCGCGGCTACCACCGCGTGATAAAAATTGTAAATTATGGCGGATTCGTTTTTTCAACGCCTGAAGGACGGCCTCACGAAAAGCCGCGAGGGCTGGGCGCAAAAACTCGAAGGGCTCTTTCAGTCCGAGCGGGCATGGGACGCCGAGAGCCTCGCCGAATTGGAGGAGATTCTCTGGTCGGCCGACGTCGGTGTTAAAGCGACCCAGAGACTCGCCGACTCTGCGAATCTTTACGTCGCGGGAAGGAGCGTCAAAGATCTCTCGGCTTTCATCGAGCGCGAAATCGTCCACATTCTGAAAGAGGTCCGGCCGAAAGCTGCGCTCCGATTCTCGGCGACACCGTGGGTCATGCTTTTTTTAGGCGTCAACGGCGTCGGCAAGACGACGACGATCGGCAAGATGGCGGCGAAATTCCGCGGCGACGGCAAAAAAGTCCTGCTCGTCGCCGCCGATACCTTCCGCGCCGCCGCCGTCGAGCAGCTCGAGATCTGGGGCGAGCGCGTCGGCGCCGATATCGTCAAGCACCAGGCGGGATCGGATCCTTCGGCGGTCGTCTTCGACGGTCTTCAGGCGGCGAAAAAGCGCGGCTCGGACGTCGTCATGATCGATACCGCCGGGCGGCTCCACAACAAAGTCCATCTGGTGGAAGAGCTCAAGAAAATTCGCCGCGTCATCGCGCGCGAGCAACCCGGCGCGCCGCACGAGACGCTGCTCGTGCTCGACGCCATCACCGGGCAAAACGGCCTGCAGCAGACGCGCGTCTTTCAGGAGGCGATGGACTTGACCGGTATCGTGCTCACGAAGCTCGACGGCACCGCCAAGGGCGGGGTCGTCGTCGCAATTCAGGAAGAGCTCCGCATTCCGGTAGAGTACATCGGCGTCGGCGAGGACGTCGACGATCTTCAGAGCTTCGAGCCGGAGAGCTTCGTCCGCGCCCTCTTCGAGGCGCGGTCATGAGCGCGCGGGACGCGGTCAAGCGGATTTTTGTTTCCTTGACTTCGCGCCGCGAAGCATCTAGCCTAGAGCACGTGACGCATCAACCGGCACAAGAGAGCGCGCCCCCGCCCGTGCTGAACTTGACGGAGCAGGCAGTCCGGCAGGTGAAGGCAATCCTAACGCGCGAGAACATCGAAGATCACGGCCTCCGCATCGCGGTGACGAGCGGCGGCTGCTCGGGTTATTCGTACGGCCTTGATTTCGAGAAGCAGGAAAGAGCCGGCGACATCGTGCTCACGCTCGACGGACTCAAAATTTACATCGACGCTGAGAGCGCGCAATATCTCAACGGAACTGTCATCGATTACGTCAGCGGTTTGCAGGAATCGGGCTTCAAGTTCAACAATCCTAACGTCAAGGGCACCTGCGGCTGCGGCACGTCGTTTTCGGCGTAGCTTTCAGCTCATTCTTTAAAAACTCATACGCATCGTAACGCTGCCGGCTGAATGCCGACGGCTTGGCGGCTCATCATGAAAGCAGTCAGACTCCACGGCTACGGCGGCGTCGATCAGCTCCGCTACGAAGAAGCCGAGCCGCCGCGGCTCCTCTCCCCTACCGACGTGATCGTCCGGCTCAAAGCCGCGGCGCTGAACCACATCGATCTCTGGAACCGCAAGGGGCTCACCGGCATGGACGTCGAGATGCCGCACATCCTGGGCGCGGACGGCTCCGGCGTCGTGGTCGAGACCGGCGCGGATGTCGCCAATGTCAAGAAAGGCGACGCGGTCTGCCTCTATCCCGCCACCGGCTGCGGCAAGTGCGAGTTCTGCCTCACCGACTCCGATTTTATGTGCATTCATCTGCGCGTGCTCGGCGAGAGACTCAAGGGAACGTACGCCGAATACGTTCGATTACCGGCGCAAAATTGCTATCCGATACCGATCGGCCTTTCATTCGAGGAGGCGGCGGCGTTCCCACTCGTCTTTTTGACCGTCTGGCGCATGCTCGTCACCAATGCGCGCTTGAGGCCGGGGGAGAACGTTCTCGTCCTCGGCATCGGCGGCGGCGTGGCCGGCGCTGCGCTCCAGGTGGCGAAGCAGATGGGCACCCATGTGATCGTGACGTCGAGCAGCGACGCCAAGCTCGAAATGGCGCGCAACTGGGGCGCGGACCATGGGATCAACTACACGAGAAGCGATTTCGCCACGGAAACCCGCGCGCTCACGAAGAAGCGCGGCGTCGATGTCGTTGTCGACTGCGTCGGCGGCGACGGCTGGGTGAAAAGCTTGGCCGCGCTCGCCAAAGGCGGCCGCCTGGTCACCTGCGGCGCCACCGCCGGCGCCTCGCCGCCGACGGATATTCGCCGGATCTTTTGGAACCACCTGAGCGTCTTCGGCTCGACGCTCGGGAGCCGCGAGGAGTTCCGCCAGATTTTGAATTTTCTCTGCAACACGCGCATGCGCCCGATCATCGATCGCGTTTTTCCGCTCAAGGAAACGCCTGCGGCGCACGAGCGGCTTGAGCGCGGGGAGCAGTTCGGCAAGATCGTCCTTAAGATCGCGGATTGAGATAGACAAAATCGGCGAAAGCAACTATTTTAGCTTTCGACGGGCGCCGACATGCGTGTAATCGCCGGACAAGCCAAGGGACGCCGCCTCCGAACGCCGAAAGGACGCGAACTGCGTCCGACGGCGGATCGGGTAAAAGAGGCACTGTTCAACATCCTTCCCCGTAATTTGAGCGGACAACGCGTCCTCGACCTCTTCGCCGGCACGGGAAATTTAGGGCTGGAGGCGCTGAGCCGCGGGGCCGCGGCCGCCGTCATGGTCGACATCGCGCGCCCGGCGACCGATGTCATCGCCGAGAATGTGCAGGCGCTCGGCTTCGCGGCGGCAGCCCGTGTGATCACGGCGCCGGTGTTTAAAGCCGTGCGTACGCTCGCGCGGAGCGGCGAAAAATTCGATCTCATCCTGCTCGATCCTCCGTATGAACGAGGTCTGGCCGGAGAGGCCTTGAAGGAGATCGCCAAGGAGGGTCTGCTCGACCCAAACGGCACCGTCGTCGCGGAGCACAGCGTACGGGACAACCTGGAAGAGCACTACGGGGCGCTCGTGCTCAGCGACCGGCGACGCTACGGCGATACGCAGCTCTCGTTCTTTCAATACATCGCGGAGCGGGTTGAGGAGTAGAAAAAATGGCGCGGACCAAGATCGCTGTCTATCCCGGCTCGTTCGATCCGATCACCAACGGCCACGTAGACCTCGTCAAGCGCACGCTCGGCGTCTTCGACCGGATCATCGTCGCGATCGCGCGCAATCCGGACAAAGATCATTCGCTGTTCGATCTCGAAGAGCGGCTCGAGATGATCCGCCAGGTCTTCAAAGGCTTCGGCCGGCGCGTCGCCGCCGAAAGCTTCGATGGGCTGCTGGTGAATTATGCGAAAAAAAGCGGCGCCAAGGTCATCATCCGCGGCTTGCGGGCGATATCGGATTTCGAGTACGAGTTCCAGATGGCGATGATGAACCGCGAGCTCGAGCCCGGCCTCGAAACGCTGTTCATGATGACGGGCCAGGACCACTTCTACATCAGCTCGCGGCTGGTCAAAGAGGTGGTCAGCTTGGGCGGGGATATCTCCGGGCTGGTGCCGGCGCTTGTCGCAAAAAAATTAAAAGAAAGATTTTAGGAGACGACGCTTCCCATGAAGATCGGAAAAAAGACGCAGGGAATCAAGCCGTCGGTAACGCTGGCGCTCGCCGCGAAGGCGCAGGTGCTCCGCGCCGAAGGCGTCGATCTCGTCAACTTCACCGCCGGCGAGCCCGATTTCGATACCCCGCAGCGTATTAAAGACGCGGCGATCGAAGCGCTCAAAAAGGGCATGACGAAATATACCGACGTGCGCGGCATCGAGCCGCTGCGCGTTGCGATAGTCGAAAAATACCAGCGGGAGTACGGCCTCACGTATACGAAAGACGAAGTCCTGGTGAGCTGCGGCGGCAAGCATGCGCTCTATAACCTCATGCAGGCGCTGATCGACGACGGCGACGAGGTCATCATCCCTTCGCCTTATTGGGTCAGCTACTCCGACATCGCGCTGCTCGCGGGCGGAGTTCCCAAGCTGGTCCGGACGAGAGAAGAAAACGGCTTTCGCATGACGGCCGCCGAGCTCGAAAAAGCGCTGACGCCGAAAACTCGCATGTTCGTCTTGAACAGTCCTTCCAATCCGACAGGCGCAGCCTACACGCGCGATCAACTGGAATCCTTGGCCCGCGTTCTGGAGCGGCACGACTGCCTCGTGTTGTCCGACGACATCTACGAGAAGATCGTCTACGACGGCTTTCAGTTCCACACGATCAGCGCACTCAACCCCAAGCTCCGCGACCGGACGATCATCACCAATGCGGTTTCGAAGACTTACGCGATGACCGGCTGGCGCATCGGCTATGCCCTGGGACCGAAGGAAGCGATCGCGGCCGCGAGCAAGATTCAAAGCCAGAGCACGTCGAACCCGACGTCCATCGCCCAGGCAGCGGCAGTCGAGGCGATCCGCGGGCCGCAGGATGAGGTCCCGATGATGGTGGCGGAATTCAAGAAACGGCGCGATGCCATCGTACCGCGGCTGAACTCGATTCCGGGCCTTAAGTGCTTCAAGCCGCAGGGCGCGTTTTACGTGTTCCCCAGCGTGCGCGCGCTGTTCGGCAAGAACTACAAAGGCAAAGCGCTCGCGACGCCCGCCGACGTCGTCGAATATTTCCTCGAAGTCGCGCGCGTCCTCGCCGTTCCCGGCGAAGACTTCGGCTCGAGCGAGAATATCCGGATCAGCTACGCCACGTCGATGCAGGAGATCGAAAAGGGCTGCGCTCGGATCGAAGAAGCCGTCAAGAAGCTCGGCTGAAGCTCAAACCTTCGGCCGCTCGCCTGTTTTCTTGTAACGGAAATAATCCTTAAGAATCTGCGCGTGATCGAAGGCGATCGGCGCCGGCAGATTTTCTTCGCGAAAAATCGCCGCGGTCTTGGCGTCGTCTTCGGCCTTCGGCGTGCCCTGCGCCGCGGCGATGAAGACGGTCGATATCGTATGGAAGCGGGAATCTCGTTTGGGATCGGAGTAGCTGTGAAGCTGCTCGATCAGCTTGACGTCCAGCGAGGTCTCTTCTTTCGCCTCCCGCACGGCCGCAGTCTCCAGGCTTTCGCCGTAATCGACGAAGCCGCCGGGAATCGCCCAGCCATGCGGAAAGTTTTTCCGCTCGATAAGGACGATGCCGCCCTCGATCTCGATCAAGATGTCGACCGTCGGAAGCGGATTCTTTCTTTCCTTCTCAGCCATGCGTTAACTTGACTCTCGGGGGGTCGCCATGTAGTAATGATTCTTTACACCTTATCGCGGGGTGGAGCAGTCTGGTAGCTCGCAAGGCTCATAACCTTGAGGTCCCGGGTTCAAATCCCGGCCCCGCAACCAATGAAAAGTTAAAAGGGGCCGTCATCGGCCCCTTTTTCTTTTCCGGCGTCACTTCTTTCCCCCATAAACTTTATCAAAGAAGCCCTCGTTCTCAAGATTCTTTAGCACTGCGGTGTCGACGATCTCTTCGGCCTTGACCGACGCTGCCTTGGGATTCTGCTCGGCCACATACTTGAGCACCGTGCGCATGCCTTCCAGCGTCGGATAGGGTTTTCTATCCAATTCTTCCAGCGCCTCGAGGTAAAAGGTTTCCGCCTCCTCAGTGTTTCTTAACCGCAAATTGCGCGCGATCACTTCCTTCACCGCCTGCTTGTTCTCCTTGTTGAAGACGTAGCCGTATCCCTCGATCACGGCGCGGGTAAAGTTTTCCCCGGCCTTGGAATGCGCCCAATCGAGCTTGGCAGCGAGCACCGTGTTCTGATACGGGATTTTCGCCTGGTTCAAATTGAGCAGCGACGTATAGCCCTTAGCCAGCATCGCCTTCGTCGCGAGCGTCTGCAGCATCGCGGCGTCGAGCGCCTTCGCCTCCAATGCGGCCATGCGCTCGGGATCAAGCCCGGTCTGGAGGATGATGATGTTGTCGCGCTTGGCGTTAAGGCCGAGGTGTTCGAGCGCGATCAGCGCGGAGATATGCGACGAGCCGCCGAAGCGCGCCGTGCCGAGGCGTTTTCCCTTGAGCCCGGCGGCGCTCTTGATGCTCGGCTGGGTCACGAGCGTGAAGGGCGACGTGTTGCTCAGACCGAGGAACAACGCGACCCTCTCGCCTCCGGCGACCAGATTGATCAGCGCGGCCGGCGCGCCGGCCGCGACCTGGATCTCTCCTGCGGCGAGCATCTGCGCGACGAGCGCGCCGCCGCTCACGAATATCAACTGGACGTCGAAACCGTATTTGTCGAAGATCTTCTTGTCCTTCGCCACCCAGAGCGGCGTATTGTGCGGCGTAGCGGTCGACACCGCCACCCGCGCGAGTTGACGCGTCTGCGCCTCGGAGGGTGTCGTGTGGAGCGCCGACAGGCCGGCGATGAACACCGCGAGAAGTCTTATCTTCACCATCTTGGGCTCTCCTTTCATCTGGTCATTTGGGCACTTGAGGCATGTCGGAGGCCGGAAAACCTATGCCTTTTACAATGCTTTTCATTTTTTTTGGCGACCCTATTGACTGACGCCTCAAGACGTTTAAAAATAGCCCGTTTCGCCTGTTTGACGGCAAACCGCTCAGGCCGCATTTATATCATATTCGGCGGCTGGAGCGATGGATCAAGGAGATGGTGGAAAACGCAAAAAGAATCAGCGCTGTGATTATTACCGGCGGACGAAGCCCGCTCTTCGGCCCGAACGACACGGCCGCCGAGGCTGCGCGAGAGCGCCTGATCGAGCGGCTGGCGTGGACGCTGGCGGAGTTTCCGTTTGCCAAATTTGCGCTCGTCGCTCCGCGCGGCAATCCGGGCGTCGAGCCCGACGGCGTGTCGCTGCTCGCGGATGACGAGGCGGGACTCGGACCGATTGGAGGAATCGCGACCGCGCTCCGACGTCTGCCGGGCGGGATTTTCGTCGCGGCGAGCAATATGCCCTTCATTACCTCGGAAATGGTCTCCTGGCTGCTCAGCAACGACGACCCGCAGGCGGCGGCCGTGATCCCGCGCCATTTCCGCGGCGCCGAGCCATTCTTCGCAATCTATAACAAAACAGCCGTGCCGTGGCTTAAGGAGATGGTGCAATCCAAAGGCGACGCTACCGGCGCGCTGGAAAAAGCTGGCGTCCGGTTTATCGACGTGCCCGGGCAATTTTACGCGACGCGGGCTTTCACCCGCATTCATACGGCGAAAGAGTATGAACTCGCGCTTGACGTGGTTGACAAAAAATTCCACGCTGAACAGCCGCGCTGAAACATTCCGTACTGCCGCATCGCCAGTTTTCCGCCATCCTGGAAATAGACTCTACGCCACGGGTGTCTGCGTAAATCGAGAACATGATGAAAGCAAAGCGGCCGCGCCTATGGCGGGGGTCGTCGCTATCGCGAGAGACGCGAACCGTAGCGACCTCGAAATCGTTACCGCATCTGCACCACGACATCCACGAGCGCCGGCTTGCCGCTTTTTACGACCTTGATCGCATCGCGCAGCGCCTTCGCCAAATCCTTGGGCTCCGATACCGGGCCGGTCGACCAGACCCCGTAGGATTTCGCGTTGGCGGCGAAATCGACCGCCGGCTCTTCGATGCGAATGCCGACGGTTTTGTTTTCCACTGGCCGCTTGCGCAAAACGGCCATGCGCTCCTGGTGCTCCTCGTCGTTGTAGTAGGAGCGGTTGCTGTTGACCACGATCAGCAGCGGGATCTCATAGTGCGCCGCGGTCCAGAGCGAGCTGATCGTAAACAGCAAATCGCCGTCGGGCTGAATGTCGACGCAGAGCTTGCCCGACCCTTTGTGCGCGAGCGCCGCGCCGAGCGACGCGGGGAGACCGTAGCCGAGTCCGCCGCCCTTGTATTTGCCAAGGATCTGATTGAACTTCGCGCCGGGCATATACAGATTTTCTTTTCCCTGCGACGTGCCGTTGGTGAGCACCCAGTCTTCATTCTTCACCGCCTCGGCGATCTCGCTGTAAAGGCGCGTCGTGGCGATCGGCTTTTCATCCCATTTCTTTTTCGCCTCGCGCGCGAGATTTTCTTCGCGCTCGGCGTGGAGCTTCGCCCAGCGCTCGCGCCGGTGTGAAATCGTCGATTCACTTTTCTTAAGACTCTCCTTCTCCGCCTTGATTCGCCGCACGAGCTCGGGGAGAAACACCGAGGTGTCCGCGAGCATCGACAGATCGACCTCGCGCAGCTTGTTGAAATCGTGCGACCAGGCGCGGATGAGCAGATCGTCGAGGCCGACGTTGATGACTTTCGCCGATGAAGAAAGCAGCGGGATCGGCCGGCGCCTGCCCGCCTCCTGCGCTCGCTGCGTCACGGATCCTTCCATATCCGGGACATCGAGGACCAACAACAAATCGGTCTCGCCCAGAATCTTATTCGCCATGCCGGTTAAATTCAGCGGATGCTTGACCGGAAAATTAAACCGGCCCTGCTGATCGAGCACCGGAATCGCCAGCAGCTCCGCCAATTCCACGAGCGCGTTGAATCCCGCCTCACGTCGTCCAACCGAGTCCGCCACGATGACGGGCGCCTTGGCAGCGAGAAGCCACTGGAGTGTTTTAGCGAAGCCCTCCTCCGGCGCCTGCATCGGCAGCGGCGCGGGGTAGCGGTCGAGCGACGGCATCGGGATTTCACCGTCGAGCTTTTTCTCCTGCACCTCGCTGTCCCAACAGAGATAGACGGGGCCCATCGGGTCGGTGGTTGCAAGCCGGTAGGCGCGGATGAACGCGTCGGGCACCGCCTCCACGCTGCCGGGCTGGTCGTCCCACTTGACGAAATCGCGCACGAAATTCCCCTGTACGAGCGCGGTGTGAACCCAATCGATCCAAGGACGGCGGAGCGCCGTATCCATCGGTCCCGTGCCGCCCATGACGATCACCGGCAAGCGGTCGCACCAAGCGTTGTAGATCGCCATCGACGCGTGCTGGAGTCCGACGATGTTATGCACCGCCGCGGCCATCGCGCGGCCCGACGCGCGTGCGTAGCCGTGAGCGAGAGCAACGGTGATCTCTTCGTGCGGGCAGAGGATCATCTCGGGCAGGCGATTGCCGCCGTAGTTGACGAGCGAATCATGCAATCCGCGGAAAGTCGCGCCGGGATTCAGCGCGATGTACTCGATCTCGAACGCCTTCAGCATATCGACGATCACGTCCGAGCCGTACTCGGCGCGCGGCTTCTCCACTTTTCTTGCCGGCTTACTCATGGCGACAGCTCCTTCTCAACATGGAGTTTTCAATGGCACGGAGGCACCATATTCGATGAGCACGGACGTGGCAAGCGCTCGTTGACGAACGGCACTCCTCGAAGTAAGTTGCCGGGAGGAAGGCGGCTCGATGGCAACCAACAAGATTTACGACGGCATAGTCGCCGCGATCGATGCCGATCGCAATGATCTCGTCGATCTCTGCCTCGTCCTCGGCAATATGCCGAGCCCGCATGGCAAAGAGCGCCGGGTCGGCGAAGCGGTCCTCGCCTGGCTCGAGCAATGCGGCATTCGCGGCGAACTCCAGTTCATCACCGAGCAGAGCGTCAACGCAGTCGCGCGCATCCCCGGCAGCGGCGACGGAACCAGTCTCATCTTAAACGCCCACATGGACGTCGGTCCGGAGCTCACCGCCGACGCCACCGAGGCCGATAAGAAAATCGAGACCGGCTGGATCGAGGGAGAGCTTATCTACGGCAAGGGGATTATCAACGACAAGGCCCAGCTCTGCGCGTTCATGATCGCGTTGAGGGCCCTCAAGCGCGCGGGAATTCGCTTGAAAGGAGATTTGACGCTCACCGCCGTCGCTTTCGAGACCGGCGGGCCTTCGATCGACGAGTATCAGGGCGTCAACCACCCGGGCGAAGGCTTCGGCAGCAAATGGGTCGTCGACCGCGGCGTCACGGCGGATTATGCGCTCGTCGGCGAGACCTCCGGGTTCGGCATCGTGCGCGCGGAATGCGGCGCGGTCTGGCTCAAAGTCCGGGTCAAAGGACGAGAAGTCTACACGCCGCGCTATGAGCGCGGCGCGACGATCCATGAAAACCCGAACGCCTTCGCCAAGACGGCGCATGTGATCCTCGCGCTCGAACAATGGGCGGCGCACTATCAGGAAAGAGAAACGCTTAAATTCGAGGGCGGCTCGATCGTCCCCAAGGCCCAGATCATGAACGTCCGCGGCAAAGGCGGCACGACGGGCTTGAGCCAGGCGTATCCTTGCTGCGATATTTACCTTGACGTCCGCATCGTTCCGGATAAGAAGCCCGAGTCGGTAAAGAAGGATGTCGAGCGCGCTCTGCGCGCGACCGGCATCGAATGCGAGGTGTCGGTTTTTCAATACTCACGCGGCCACATCGCGCAAAACGCCGAAGCGCTTATCCAGGGAATCGAATCGGCGCACCGCTATGTCTTTGGCAGCGCGCCGCCGCTGCCGCCGTCGGCGGAGACCAGCATGTGGCGCGATCTCAACGTCTTTAATGAGGTCGGCATTCCAGCCGTCTGCTACGGCCCGCCGCGCCAGCGCGATCCGTACAGCGGCGCGGGAAACCGCGCCATGAGAATCGCCGATCTCGTTCAGGCGGCCAAGGTCTATGCGCTCGCAGCGGCCGAGATCTGCGGCATCGAAGGAAAATAAAGGAGAGACGAACCATGGCGATCAAAATCAAACGCACCGGACATCTCGTGCTGAAGGTCAAAGATCTGGAGCGCTCGCGCCGCTTCTTCACCGAAGTCCTCGGACTGCCGGTGGTCGGCGAGGCGCCGCAGGCGGGCTTTTTGTTCTTCAGCCCCGACGTCAAGGAAAATCACCACGTGCTGGCGATACGCCAGGCGCCGGAAGGCGCGCGCATGCCACAGGCCGACGATATCGGCATGGAGCACGTCGCCTACGAGCTCGAATCGTTCGCCGATCTGCAGGAGGCCTATCGCATTTTCAAAGCGAACAACGTGAAATTCCGCCACGTCGTTTTTCACGGTATTACCAAGAGCATTTATTTTTACGATCCCGACGGCAATATGCTTGAGGTTTACTGCAATGTTCCGCCCGACGAATACAAAAAGACAGTGAAAAATCCCTACGGCCTCTATGGCGATATCACCGCGGAACTCGAAGGCAAGGAGCCGCAGCGACCCGGCACGGTCGCGCCATAAAAAAGTTTAGTTTAAGGTTTCAGGTTTCAAGTAGAGAGGTCTCGTGCTTCCATGACGCTCAGACTCGAAATTTGAAACCTGAAACTTGGAGGTTATTTTGATGGAACCGCTGCCGCGCGGCGCGAACTTTCAACGCTGTAAACTCATGTGGGAGATCGGCCTGCACATCGCCGGCGATCCCACGACGCCCTATTACGGCAACCGCGACATGATGATCGCGGTGGGCAGCGGCTCGGCCGACAACTATCGGCCGTGGCTTCGCATGGCGACCGGCGCGCCACATCTCGCGCACGCGGTTTGCGGCGGCGAGCTCGAGATGTCGATGGTGAACCCCTCGGGCTTTTTAACCCAGGCCTATCGCGGCACCGGCCTATTTCCCGAGCCTCTGCCGGTGCGCGTGCTCGCGATCTATCCGTCATGGGACCGTTTCGTTTACGTCGTTCATCCTCGGACCGGCCTCAATTCGCTCGCGGAGATCAAGGAGAAGCGCTATCCGCTGCGCCTCTCGATCCGCGAAGACAAAGCGCACTCGACGCGCGTGTTGGTCGATCAAACGCTCGCGGCTTACGGCTTTACGCTGGAGGATTTGCAATCCTGGGGCGGCAGCTTGCAGTTGAACGGCGGGCCGGGGGACAAAAGGCGCCTGGACGCTCTCGCCGCCGGTTCAATCGACGCCATCTTCGATGAAGGATTGATTCTTTGGTTCGAGCAGGCGCTCGCCGCCGGCATGAAGCCGATTCCACTCGACGAGCCGGCGTTCGAGGATCTGCAGGCGATCGGCTGGCGCCGCGTCAAGATTCCGGCGGGGCGTTTTCCCCATCTGAAATCGGATCACGAATGTCTCGATTACGGCGGCTGGCCGCTCTACACGCGCGCATCGCTGGCGGACGAGGACGCGTACAAAATCTGCGATGCGATCGCCGCGCGCAAGGATGAGATCTTCTGGGAGGATTCCTTCACCGGCATCGGCCAGCTCGGGCAGGACACTGCCGCGACACCGCGCGATGTGCCGCTCCACCCCGGCGCGGAGCGCTGGTACAAAGAGCACGGGTTCAAAACTTGATATCGGGGCGGTTCGCGAACCGCCCCTACGCGTTATCCACCCGCCGCTTGAGAGCTTCCAGAGTCGGCGCGATCGGCTTGAGCGCCGCCCCCGGGAAGCGACCCGCCTCGGGCTGCTTGAGGCCGTGACCTGTAATATTGCACACGACGGATTCGTCTCTCCGGATCACTCCATCGGCTCTGAGCTTTTTCGCGGCCGCAATTGAGATTGATCCCGCGGGCTCGGCGAAAATCCCCGCATAGCGGGCGACATCGGATTGCGCTTCGATGATGTCATCCTCGCTCAGCGCGACAGCGGTCCCCTTGGAGGCGCGGATTGCCTCCAGTGCGCGCCACCCTACGGAAATAGGATTTCCAACCTGGATGCTTTCGGCGATCGTATCTCGCGCTTCTACCGGCTCAACATCCACCAGTCCTTTCTCAAAAGAGCGCACAAGTGGAGCGGCGGCGGCGCTTTGAGCGGCGATCAAGCGCGGCAGTTTATTGATCCAGCCGAATTGCAAAAGCTCGTTGTATCCCTTCCACATGGCATAAAGACCAGTCCCGCCAGCCGTCGGATGGATCACCCAGTCTGGGATTTCCCCATCCAGTTGCTCAAGCATTTCATACGCATATGATTTTTTCCCCTCGTCGCGATACGGGTTGCTCGACAGGCAATCGTACCAGCCGAATTCCTTGAGCGCGTCCTTGTAGAGGCGCGCGACATCACCGTCGAAACTTCCTTGAACCACCGCGACAGTGGCGCCGTAGGCAACGGCTTGCAGCACTTTGGCAGAGGATGTCCCGTCCGGAACCATGACGACGCTCTTCAGGCCGGCAGCCGCCGCATAAGCGGCGACCGAAGCCGCGGCATTGCCGGTCGAAATGACTGCCGCGGTCGAGAAGCCGAGTTCTTTCGCCCGTGACAGGCCGACGCTGTTGCTGCGATCTTTGAGCGAGCCCGTCGGCAGAAGCGAATCGTTTTTCAGTCGGAGCCGGGGAAGTCCCAACTTTTCCGCGAGCCTGGGGGATTCGACGAGCGGCGTGTAGCCTTCGCCTAAAGAAACGATCGACGCGCGCGATTCAACCGGAAAAAATTCGAACCAACGCCAGATGGTCCGGTCTTTTCTTTCGCGAATCTCTGAAAAATATGAGTCCGTCAGATTTCCGAGATCGACTTGAACTTCCAAGACAGCGTCGCAGGATGCGCAATGGAAGACCGTCCAAGAAGAAGACTCCCGTCCGCATTTGGCGCAGCGGAGCGCCTTGATTTTTCCCACTTGATCCCTACCACTCCGCCGTGCCCATCGCCCAGCGGTCGAGGCTCGCGAGGTATTCGCGGAAGAGTACCATGCGCATCGCCACGGCGCGGCGCGCGCGCTCCTGCCGCTCGGCGGTCGTCGCATAGCGCTTGAGGAAGATTTGCGGGACGCTGCCGTGCCCCTCTTCGTCCTCGGTGATGCGCCGGTAGGGCTCTTTGATCCAATCGGGCACCGAAGGCGATTTGAGGCACATCTGGATTAAATAATTGGCGACGGTCTCTCCCGCGAGCGAGAAACCGGCGATGCGCTCGCACGTATCCGACAAACCTTCGATCGCGTTGAACATCGCCGTCTGCGCCGGCAGCGGCTTGTAATCGAAAGGGTCAGCTCCTAAGTCGCCGATGCGCTTGGCGAGCAGCCCGGCATGCGTCATCTCCTCGTGCGCCGACTCCGCCATCACCGTTTTGACATCGATCTCCGGTGTCGTCTTCAGCCACATGCCGAAAAGATCGGCCGCGCGGAGCTCGTTGTAAAGCCGGCTTTTCATCACGCGGATGCGCTCGGCGTCGGTCTTGAGCGGAATATAGCTGTAGGCGGGCGGTGCGCCGTCGAGCGAAAGGCAAAAGGCCTCGATCGCCTCCAGGAGTTCGCGCACGAAGGTCTCGCCGTCCATCTTTATTTCTTCAGTGCTTTGAGGTCCTGCGCTCAAGTTCGTTCAATGATTTTTCCAGGTCGCCCTCGAGATCGCCGACGTCGAAGCCGGCGGCGCGCGCGCCATCGAGGATCGCGATACAAAGCATCACGAGGTCGAGCGCCTCTTTCGGGGGCGGCTCGTCTCGGTGCTCGTAGAGATAGTGATCGATACGCTGTTTGAGGGTTAAAAAATCCCTCAGGCAGACGACCGGCGGCGGATCCTTGAGCGGCCCGGTGTTCGCGCTGGACGGCTCGAAAGCTACGCCGCCGGGATCGACCAGCGCGATTTGCCGCCCGTCGTCGAACAAGAAAACGAGATAAGGCTCCTTGGTTTCGGGGTGGATTTTTTCCTCGAACGCCTGAAAGTCGCGCCATGGAAATCGGATCGATTTCCCCGACGCGACATCGAGCAGCGCCGCGCTTTCATCGTCATAAAGCGCCGCGCGGGAATGCTTTTCCGCCCAATCGCGAACCTTGGCCTTCGCCAGGGCGATATCCGCCGTCATGGCAATAAAGCATACTTCGAGGGTTGCGATTCCACAATCAGGTAAACGCTTTATTGAAAAACCCGTACCGTTCCCTATCCTGTAAAGAGGAGCGGTCGATAATGCGCTATCTCGTTTTAGCCTGTGATTTCGACGAAACGCTGGCGCGCGGCGGCCGCGTAGCGCCCGAGACGATCGGCGCCCTTGAGCGTCTGATCGCCTCCGGGCGTAAGTTGATGCTCGTGAGCGGCCGCGAGCTCGACGACCTGCTGCGCATCTTTCCCGAGGCGAAGCTTTGCGCACGGATCGTCGCCGAGAACGGCGCGCTGATCTATAATCCCGCGACGCGCGAGAAAAAATACAACGGCGATTCGCCGCCGGATAAATTCATCCGCGCGCTCGAACAAAAGAAAATCGAGCCGCTCGCCATAGGGCACGTCATCGTCGCGACGGTGCAGCCGCACGAGACGACTGTGCTGAGCGTCATCCGGGATTTGGGCCTCGAAATGCAGGTCATTTTCAATAAAGGCGCCGTCATGATCCTTCCCGCCGGGGTCAACAAGGCGACCGGCCTCGCGCTTGCGCTGCAGGACGTCTGCATCTCGCCGCACAACGTGGTCGCCGTCGGCGATGCCGAGAACGATCACGCGCTGCTGAAACTCGCCGAATGCGCGGCGGCTGTCGCCAACGCGCTGCCGACCCTCAAAGATCGCGCGGATTTGGTGACCGAAGCCGAGAACGGCCGCGGCGTCGTCGAGCTGATCGATGAGATCGTCAATGAGGATCTAAAGTCGCGAATCGATCGCCTGAAGCGCCATGAAATCCTTCTCGGCCATCGCGAATCCGGCGACGATGTCCGGCTTTGCCCGTACGGAGTCAATCTGCTCATCACCGGCCCATCCGGCTCGGGAAAATCGACGGTGACGACCGCGTTTCTCGAGCGCTTGAAAGATCAGGGCTATCAATTCTGCGTGATCGATCCTGAAGGCGATTACGAATCGTTCGAAGGCGCCGTGGCCGTGGGCACGGAAAAGCAGCCGCCGAATATCGACGAAGTGATGCGGCTTTTGAGGAACCCCCAGGAGAACGCCGTCGTCAATTTGACCGGCATCAGGTTGAAAGATCGGCCGCGTTTTTTTCTGGCGCTGCTGCCGCGCCTGCAAGACCTCCGCACGCAAGTCGGCCATCCGCACTGGATTGTCATCGACGAAATGCACCACGTGCTGCCGGCGTCGTGGGAGGCCGCGCCACAGGCGCTGCCCAAAGAATTCGACCGCTTCGCCTTCATCACGATCCATCCGCATTCCGTCGCGCCGCAAGCTTTGGCTTCGGTGAATACGGTCATCGCGGTCGGCGAGAAAGCCGAGGAAACGCTCGCCAATATCGGGAAACTCGTCGACCAGACGCCGCCGGCGATGTCGCCGGTTAAGCTCGATCAGGGCGAAGGTTTACTATGGATGCGAGAAGACGAAACTCCGCCGTTCAAGCTGCGCGTTCTGCCCGGCCATACCGAGCGCCGCCGGCACTTCCGCAAGTATGCCGAAGGCGATCTGGGACCCGACCGGAGCTTTTACTTCAAGGGCCCGCAAGGCAAGCTCAAGCTGAAGGCGCAGAACCTCATCACCTTCATGCAGCTGGGCGAAGGGGTCGACGACGACACCTGGGAATATCATTTAAAAAAGGGCGATTATTCGCGCTGGTTTCGCAGCGCGATTAAAGACGAAGATCTCGCCGGCGTCGCGGAAAACATGGAGCGCGAAAACGGCGTCTCGCCCGAAGAAAGCCGCAAAATCATCCGCGAGGCGATCGAGCAGAAGTACACGCTGGCGGGATGAATCAGTCCTGAGTGCTGAGTGCTGAGTTAGGAGTATTCAGCTTCTCCCACAGCACTTCCGCCGGGTGTTTCGCCTTCCGTCCGGCGGTGTGGTCGATCTGCTGGCGGCAGGAGATGCCGGCGGCGACGATCTCGACATCGGCGGCGGCAGCGCGAACGGCCGGCGCGAGACGGCGCTCGGCGATCGCCAGCGAGACGTCATAATGCTCTTTCTCGAAGCCGAATGAGCCGGCCATACCGCAGCAGCCGGAATCTACTTCCGTCACGTCGTACCCCGCCCACTTCAGCATCTCGACCGTCGGCGCCGTGCCGACGAGCGCTTTCTGATGACAGTGGCCGTGGAGCAGCGCTTTTTTCCCGTTGCCGGCGAATTTTAAAGCCAGTCTTCCGGCTTTGCGCTCGGCGGAGATGAATTCGTCAAACAGAAAACTCTTTCCCGCGACCGCCCGCGCTTTTTCGCTGCGGAGCAGATCGGGATACTCGTCGCGCAGCGTGAGCAGGCACGACGGCTCGAGACCGACGATGGCCTCTCCTTTTTCGACGTGTGGGTAGAGTCGCTCCACGTTCCAGGCGGCGTTCTCGCGCGCTTCGACGAGCATGCCTTTGGAGATCATCGGCCGGCCGCAGCAGCGCTTGTCCGCCAATCTCACGCGGTAGCCCGTGCGCTCGAGAAAGCGCGTCGCGGCGATCGCAACATTTGGCGTATTGTAAGTGTTGAAGGTGTCGTGAAAGAGCACAACCGTGCCGTTCTCTCCTTTTCCTTCGACCGCATGGCCGCGAAACCATTTTTCAAAAGTGGTTTCGGCGAAAGCCGGCAGAGGCCGCCGCGCGTCGATGCCGGCGAGCCGCTCCATCAGCCAGCGGTTTAGGCGCGAGCTCGCGATCCGGTTCGCAACCGGCGCGAAGCGGGACCCCCAGCGATTTAATTGTTCGATGCGGCCAAAGAGGCGGTTTCTGAGTGGCAGGCCGTTCGCCTCGTGGTAGTGGTGAAGAAACTCGTACTTGAGCTTCGCCATGTCGACGTTCGACGGACATTCCGCCTTGCAGGCCTTGCATTCGAGGCAGAGATCGAGCACTTGATGCAGCCGCTCGCCGGTGAACTCTTCCTTCGGCACTTTCCCCGAGAGCACGGCGCGCAGCGCATTGGCGCGCCCGCGCGTTGAATGCTCCTCTTCGAGCGTCGCCATGTAGGACGGGCACATCGTGCCGTCGAGCTTTTTCCGGCACTCGCCCATGCCGCTGCACATCTCGACCGCCGCGGCGAAGCCGCCCTGCGAGCCGAAATCGAGCATCGTCTCCGGCTGCCACGCCTTGTACTCGGGGCTGATGCGCAGCGACTCGGTCATCGGCGGCGCTTCGACGATCTTTCCTGGATTCATCAGGTTCTTCGGATCGAACGCTTTTTTCACGCGGCGAAAGGCGTCGTAGAGAACGCGGCCGTAGAGCTTCTCGTTGAAGTGGCTGCGCGCGAGGCCGTCGCCGTGCTCGCCGGAGAGCGCGCCGTGGAATTCCATGACGAGATCGGTGATCTCGTCGGCGATCACCGTCATTTTTTTAACTTCGCTCGCCTGTTTTAAGTTGATCAACGGCCGGATGTGCATGCAGCCGACCGAGCAGTGGCCGTAATAGCCGGCGACAGCGTCGTGCTTGTGCAGGATTTCGCGAAATCGCCGGATGAATTCCGGCAGCTGCGCCGGCTCGACGGCGGTGTCTTCGATGAAGGCGATCGGCTTTTTGTCGCCTTTGATGCCGAGGAGAAGCCCTAGGCCGGCCTTGCGCACGCCCCATACCGCGCGCACCTCCTCGGGTTTCAATGCCTGAGTCGCGGCGTAGCCGATGCCCTGCGCCTTGCGCACGGCTTCGAGCTTCATCACCTGGTCTTTGACCTCTTGTTCGGTCTCGCCGGCGTATTCAACCATCAGCAGCGAGCTTGGATTTCCCTGAACAAAGCCCAGGCGCTTGGATTGCACGATATTGCCGCGCGCGAGATCGAGAACGAGCCGGTCCGTCGATTCGAGCGCATAGGGATGCGTGTCGAGAATCGCGTAGGAAGCCCGGAGCGCTTCGATGTCGTCATGGAAATGAATCACGTCGAGCGCCGTCCACTTGGGCTTGGGGACGAGGCGCATCTTCGCCTCGACCACGCACGCGAGCGTCCCTTCGGAGCCGACGACCATGCGCGAGAGATTGAACGGCTGCGGCTTGACGAATTCGTCCAGATTATAGCCCGAGACGCGGCGCAAAATTTTCGGATAGCGCGCGAGGATTTCATCGCGATGCTTTTCCGCCATTGCACGAACTTCGTGATACGCCCGTCCTTCGATACCGTCGTGCGCATTCGCCTTGTGCTCAAGCTCGTCCGCAGAGACGTTTTTTAGGGTCGCCAGAGTTCCGTCGGAGAGACAGACGGTGAGCTCGAGAACGTGATCGATGGTTTTGCCGTAGGTGAGCGAGTGGGCGCCGGCGGAGTTGTTGCCGATCATCCCGCCGATCGTCGCCCGGTTGGAGGTTGAGGTATCGGGGCCGAAAAGGAGCCCCTGCCCGCGGACGTGGGCGTTGAGCTCGTCCTGCACCACGCCCGGCTGGACGCGGCACCAGAGCTCCTCGCGGTTCACCTCGAGCACGCGATTCATATACTTGGTAAAATCGAGCACGATCGCGTGGCCGACCGTCTGGCCCGCCAGCGCCGTGCCGCCGCCGCGCGGCAGCACCGGGACGTTGAATTGGTTGGCGACTTCGACCGCCGCCTGCACATCGCCCTCGTGGCGCGGCACGACGACGCCGATCGGCTCGATCTCATACATCGAGGCGTCGGTCGAGTAGAGCAGCCGCGAATATTTGTCGAAGCGCACCTCGCCTTCGACGCGCCGCTTAAGGGCGGCTTCCAGTTCCCGGTAATCGTCCATGAATGATCTTAAATCTTATTTGGCCGCGCTCGTCTTCGCAAACGCTTCGCGGCCCTCGAGAACCTTTTTGGCTTGGTTAAAAACATCGTGAAACATCTCGCGCGTGAGCTTGCCAGTAAACGTGTTCTGCTGACTCGGGTGATAGCAGCCGAGCAGAGTGACGGCGCCTAGGCGGGCGAGCGAGCCGTGGCCGAACTGAGGCCGCGGCTTCGGCATCGTCCCGCCATTCTCCACATAGGCTTTGAGAAACGCATCGAAGCCGATTTTTCCCAGGGCGATAACGACCCGGGTCTGCTGCAACAATTGAAGCTCGCGCACGAGATACGGCCGGCAGCGTTCGAATTCGTCGGGGAGCGGCTTATTGTCCGGCGGCGCGCAGCGCACGGCGGCGGAGATGTAACAGTCGGTGAGCTTCAATCCATCGTCGCGATCGAGCGATCCCGGCAGGCTCGAAAAACCAAACCGATGGAGCGTGCCGTACAGCCAGTCGCCGCTGCGGTCGCCGGTGAAAATCCGCCCCGTGCGATTGCCGCCGTGGGCGGCCGGAGCGAGGCCGACGATCAATAGCCGCGCCTTCGGATCGCCGAATCCGGGCAGAGGCCGCGCCCAATAACTTTGTCCCCGATACCTCAGCGGCGGTTTTTTCGCCACGGCTTCGCGCCACCGGACCAGCCGCGGGCAGCGGCGGCAGCCGACGATGGCATGATTGAGTGTTTCGAGGGGATTCATGGAATTTCCCTGCTAACACAACCGCGAATCAAAGAGAAGCCGCGGCTCGAGCGCTCGACTTTTTTATTGCAATCGATGAGACATTCGTCGTAAAATCGCACGCGTATAGCAGTTTCGGCGTATTTGTCGGAATGACGGAGTTTCGTTGGCCATTATCGTCGAGGCCGATTCATTCGCTTCGAGCACTAAAGATTTCTGTCCACCTGCCGATGGAACCGCTAGGATGCGTTTAACAATCGCCGCCATGTTCCCAGCGCCGGGCGTCGCGCGCGCGCTGTTCGCGAAGCCAGGCCGCCCCAAAAAACCGACGGGCGCTTTTGCGCCAGGCGTTTTCTCGCCGGTTGTCTTTACGCATTGTTTCAACATTCCGGGAGCGGCCCGCTCATGAAAATGCCGTGGAGCCAGGCCGGCGCGGTGCGTAGCCGGCCGATGGAGCAGCGCGGCGTCAGTGAGCTCGAAGCATTGCGCATTTTGCGCGACAGCGTCATCGAGATCGGCGCCGTTTCCGACTCAAATTCCGTACGCGAGCTGCTGTTGGAGAAGACCGGGGTTTTATTCCCATTCGCCTATGCAACGACCCTACGGCTGGTGAGCGCAGGATCTGGAGAGCTCGAGCCGGTTGCAACGCGAACCCGGGACGGAACGGAATGGACGATCGACGAAAGCCAGGCGCTCGGCGGTCGCGCGCTGAAGGTCTTGTCCACCAAAGAACCGGTCATCGTCCGCAATCTCCAAACCGACGGACAAGTATCCAATCAAGTTTATCGGAAGCAAGGCTGGGTATCTTATTTAGGCGTTCCTTTGTTCGCTCGGGGCGATGTGCTCGGCATCCTCGGTGTGTATACGAAACAGGAGCATGCCTTCAGCCTCGATGAGGCCAACTGTCTGACCGCTCTTGCTGCGGAGGCCGCCGCGGTACTGTCGGCTCCCGCGGGCGCTCCGGCATCGACGAACGCCAAAAGCGACGACGACGCGCCGTCCGCCGAGCAGACCTTGAACGGTTTTCAACTCCTTCCCGACGTCTATGCGGCGCTCGCCCCTCTGAATGAGAGCGAATCAATAACTGAAACGATCAACGGCGTCCTCGAAAAAGTCGTCGACGCGACCGGCGTGGATGCCGCCCTCATCCGCATGTGGAAAAAGGAAACCGGCGCCTCGCTCATCGCCGGCCAGCGCGGGATACCGGATGACCACGCCAAGCAGATGGAGATCGGACTGCTGAAAGGCGCCCTCGAATGGGTCGTCCAAAACGGCGTCGAAATCGTAGCGCCCGACATCGATGCCGAGCCTCATTTTGCGACGAAAGTTCAACAGCAATTGGGATTTCACTCCTCGGCGGTGCTGCCGCTCAGGATGCACAACGACGTACGCGGCGTTCTGTACCTAGCGAGCCGGCAGGTGGGCCGGATCGACGTCGGGAGCAAAGACCTCCTGATCGCCATCGCGCAACAAATCGGCATTTCCATGGAGAACCGGGAGCTATTCGAGCGTTTGAAAAACTCCCGCGACGAGATCGAAAGGGCGAGCAAAATCAAGGGCGAGTTTCTGGCCGTTATGTCCCATGAACTCAGGACGCCGCTCAGCGTCGTCATGGGGTACGCAGGCATGATTAAGGAACGGATGCTGGGAGAAATCAATCCGCAACAGGACGATGCGCTGCAAAAGCTGCTGACGCGCGCCAATGACCAGCTCAATATGATCAATGCGATCATGCAGATCACGCAGCTTGAGTCCCGCTCGCTGGTCCTTGAACGCCATCTCGTGAACCTCACCGAAATGCTCGCTCATTTAAAGGCCGACTACGCCCTCACGCATACGAAAAAGGAGGTGGCGCTCCAGTGGGAAATTCCCGCCGACCCGGTGGTAATCGTCACCGACGGCGGGAAATTGAAGGAGATTTTGGCGAACCTCATCAATAACGCCATCAAATTCACGCCTCAAGGGACGGTGACCGTCGCGATGAGCGTACAGGGAGATCATCGGAAAAAATGGGTCCAGCTCGCGGTGGCGGATACCGGCGTCGGCATTCCGAAGGAGCAATTCGACGCGATCTTCCAGAAATTCTATCAGGTCGACAGCTCCGAGACGCGCCTCTATGGCGGCGTGGGTTTAGGACTATACATAGTCAAACACTTCGCCGAGTTTCTCGGCGGCAAAGTCGTTGTGGCGAGTGAACCCGGACGTGGTTCGACGTTCACCGTGACCATACCATACGCGACGTAAAGCTAATCTTTTAACGGACGCCGCAAACGGCGGCCGCGCTGCTCCATTTTCACTTTTTTCCTCACATTCCATTCGCGAACCGAACGGTTTGCCTATTCAATGCCGACTCGTTAAAAAAATCTTGAGGGACGGACTCCCATAGGCTTCGCGGCGCGTCTTCCCGGGACGTGCAAACCGCTAGTCTTTCTGCTATAGAATTAACGAGTCATCCCTCAGGAAAAATTCATGATCAAAAGGCACCAGCCGTACGTGAGGCAGTTCTACGTCTGCATTCGACCGAATGTCGGGTGAACGTTCGCCTGAAGAGCAAGAGGAGCGGTAAGTGAGCAACGGCGCGACAACTTTGCAGAACGTCAAAACCCTGAGAAAAGACGCCTGGTGGGTCGAGCCACTGACGGTTTTTCTCGTCCTCGGGAGCTTCGTCGTTTACGCCACCTGGGCGGCATTCCAGCAAGGCAATTATTATTACGAACCCTACTTGTCCCCTTTTTACTCTCCGTGTTTAGTGGACACCTGCGCGCACGTGAGCTACGGCCTCTTGGGCAAATGGTGGGTACTTTCACCGGCCTTGTTGATTCTCTGGATTCCAGGCGGCTTCCGTCTGACTTGCTATTATTATCGCAAAGCCTATTATCGCTCGTTCTTCGGCCTCCCCTACGGCTGTGCCGTGCGCGATAGGCCGAAGAGCTACTGGGGCGAGACGCGCTTTCCTCTGATCGTGATGAATATCCACCGTTATTTTTTTTACCTATCTCTAGTTGTTCTCGCCTTCCTCTGGTGGGACGCCTTCGAGGCGATCCATTTCCCCGACGGCTACGGTGTCGGCGTCGGAACGCTGGTGCTCACGCTGAATGCGCTCTTGTTGTCGCTCTATAGCCTCTCCTGCCACTCCTGCAGGCATCTATGCGGCGGTCACTTGGACAGTTTTTCCAAGGCGCCGACGCAGTATAATCTCTGGAAGATTTTCACCAAGCTCAACGAGCGCCACATGCAGTTCGCCTGGGTGAGCCTCATCTGGGTTGCCCTCAGCGACGTTTACGTGCGGCTGTTGGCGACCGGCGTGATTCACGACATACGGATCATTTAAATGGCTACCGACGGAAAATACGAATCGCACGAATACGATGTCATCGTCATCGGCGCCGGCGGCGCCGGCCTCCGCGCCGCGATCGAAGCGTCGGCGCAAGGCGCCAAAACGGCACTCATCTGCAAATCGCTTCTCGGCAAGGCGCACACCGTCATGGCCGAAGGCGGCATCGCCGCCGCTATGGGCAATATCTATCCCGAAGACAACTGGAAGGTCCATTTCCGCGACACGATGCGCGGCGGCAAGCTCCTCAACAACTGGCGCATGGCGCAGATCCACGCGCAGGAGGCGCCCGCGCGCGTGCTCGAATTGGAAGAATGGGGCGCGCTCTTCGACCGCACCAAGGACGGCCGCATCCTCCAGCGCGATTTCGGCGGCCATCGCTACGCGCGCTTGGCGCACGTGGGCGACCGCACCGGACTGGAGATGATCCGTACCCTCCAGCAGCATGCCGTGCACAAGGGTATCGATGTGTTCATGGAATGCACCATCGCGCGGCTCTTGAAGGACGGCGATAAGGTTTGCGGCGCGTTCGGCTACTGGCGCGAGAGCGGCCGCTTCATCGCCTTTCGCTCCAAAGCGGTCGTGCTCGCCACCGGCGGCGTCGGCAAGGCGTGGAAGATCACCTCCAACTCTTGGGAATACACCGGCGACGGCATCGCCATGGCGATGGATGCGGGCGCCGACCTGATCGACATGGAGATGGTCCAGTTCCATCCGACCGGCATGGTCTGGCCGCCGAGTGTCCGCGGCATTCTCGTCACTGAGGGCGTTCGCGGCGACGGCGGCACGCTCAAGAACTCCGAAGACAAGCGCTTCATGTTCAACTACATCCCGGAGTTTTTCCGCGCCGAGACCGCCGAGACGGAGAAGGAGGCCGACGCTTGGTACGAGGACAAAAAGAACCGCCGCACGCCCGACCTCCTGCCGCGCGATGAAGTCGCGCGCGCGATCAACGCGGAGGTCAAGGCGGGCCGCGGAACCGCGCACGGTGGCGTCTTTTTGGACATCGCGTCGCGCCGCAGCGCCGACTACATCCAGAAGCGGCTGCCCTCGATGTACCACCAGTTTAAAGAACTGGCGGGTGTCGATATCACGAAGGAAGCGATGGAAGTCGGCCCGACCTGCCATTACATCATGGGCGGCGTGCGCGTGGACGGCGACACGACCGCGACGACCGTGCCCGGTCTGTTCGCCGCCGGCGAGGTGGCGGCGGGGCTCCACGGCGCGAACCGCCTCGGCGGCAATTCGCTGTCGGACCTGCTGGTGTTCGGCCGGCGCGCCGGCCACCACGCGGCGGAATACGCGAAAAAACTCACCGGCCGCGCCGCGGTCGGAGAAGATCAGATCGCCGCGGTCAGCCAGGAGCTGCTCGCGCCATTCCATGGCGAGGGCGGCGAGAACCCTTATTCGATTCACATGGAGCTGCAGGACTGCATGCAGTCGCTCGTCGGTATCATTCGCACCGAGAGCGAGCTCAAAAAGGCGCTCGGGGAGATCGACCGGTTCAAGGAGCGGACCAAGCGCATCGCGGTCGAAGGCAACCGGCAGTACAATCCCGGCTGGCACCTGGCGCTCGATCTCAGAACGATGCTGGCCATCTCCGAGGCGTGCACGCGGTCGGCGCTCGAGCGCAAGGAGAGCCGCGGCGGCCACACCCGCGACGATTACCCGAAGACCGACCCCAACCTCGGCAAAGTCAATGTCGTCATACGCAAACGCAACGGCGAGCTGACACTTTCGCAAGAAGCGCGTCCGGAGATGCCGGACGATCTGAAGCAGCTTCTCGAGGAGCAGAAATAATGGCGGCTGAGGAATTCGTCATGCAGGTCTGGCGCGGCGACGCCGCCGGCGGCGCGTTCAAGGAATACCGCGTCCCCGCCGGCGAAGGCATGGTCGTGCTGGACGTCATCCACGCGATCCAGGCGCGCCACGCGAGCGACTTGGCCGTGCGCTGGAATTGCAAAGCGGGCAAATGCGGCTCGTGCAGCGCGGAGATCAACGGCAAGCCCCGGCTCATGTGCATGACACGGATGAACAGCCTCGATACCAGCGAGCCGATCACGGTCGCGCCGATGAAGACTTTCCCGCTGATCCGCGATCTGGTGACCGACGTGAGCTTCAATTTCGAGATGGCCAAGCGCGTTCCGGCGTTCAAACCGCGCCCGAAAGAGGCGGACGGCACCTACCGCATGCAGCAGGAGGACATCGACCGCGTTCAAGAGTTTCACAAATGCATCGAGTGCTTCCTCTGCCAGAACGTCTGCCACGTCATCCGGGACCACGACGAGAACAAGCGCTATTTCGCCGGGCCGCGCCTGTTTGTTCGCTACGCGGCGCTCGAGATGCATCCGCTCGATACCAACGACCGGCGCGAGCTCTTGAAGGAAAGAATGGGACTCGGCTTCTGCAACATCACCAAATGCTGCACCGAGGTCTGCCCCGAGCACATCCACATCACCGACAACGCCATCATTCCGCTGAAAGAGCGCGTCGTCGACGAGTTCTACGATCCGCTCGCGCGCCTGGTTCGGAAAATCACCGGCAAAAAAAGCTAGGGGGTTTTCACATGGCAGAAGAAGATCAAGGCGAGAAACTCACGCAGGCGGAATTCGTCAAGAAGGCGATCGTCACGCTGCGGAAGGACCCTTACAAGGGCATCCACACGATCTATTCGGGCTTCAACGACGCGTTCCGCTCCTACTTCAACGACGACCCCATCAAGTGGACGACCCAGCTCGCGAACGACGGCGTGATCGTCATCCGCCCCGTGCGCGGCGGCGTGATGATCTATCTGCCCGAAGACGCGCCCGCGGGCCGCACGTCGGCGAAAGATACGCTCAAGAAGATGGGGTTGTAGACCGAAGGTTAGTTAACCACCGTCCCGCCGCCGTTCTCTCCGCCGATCAGTTCCTTACTCAGGGCCGCTCTCACTTCGTTCCACGTCGGCCGACCGCAGTGCGCGAAGAGCTGCGCGATCGCGTGCGCGACGAGCTGCCAGTCGAACTTCAACACGACGAGTTGGCCGTGGCCCCAGCGCGGCTCGACGGCCTGCGCGAGCCGGACCGGCGTCACGACCGTGAAGCTGAATAGTTCTTCCTCGCTACCGTCCTTCGGCCCGACGAGCACCTGAAACGCGACCTCGCAGTCGGTCGGATCCTCCGGCAGATTCGGCGGCTCCAGATCGGGGCTCAAGATGTTGCGGATTTCAGGGTAGATCATTGAAGTGTTGTAAAGTCCCGAAGTACCTGTGTCAAGGTGAGCGATCTGCTGGACTCAAGCTAACAAACGAACTGCTTGTCCGCGACCTGCAAGTTCATGAAATAGATCGTCGAGATAAATCGCGATTTCTTCTGGTTGCAAAGACGGAGGAATTATTACGCCGTCATCGCGCGAACGGACCCCAAAGCCAACGCGATAGATAATCCATCTGTCGTTTTCGCGCAGCACTTCCAGCTCGAAGCGGCCATAAATATCGAATTTCATTTCAGCGCTGCTCACTCAGCCTGAATTCCGTAATATCGAAATAATACGTCTGCGGGGTATATTCGCCGCTGACTTGCACGACGACGGCGTCGAATTGTCTTCCTTTGTTGTCATTGAATGTTCGTTGTCCGGCCGCTTGCCAATCGGCTCCTGGCACGCCGTGCCGGCCGCTGATAAAATAATACTCCGCCGAAACGCCTTGCTTGTCGTTCGCGGCGCCGATGATCCGGACGGCGCGCTCGACCGAAGATCCATCCCCGCCTTCGAAGCGGATCTTCCCTGAATCGATTTTTGCCATCAGGTCCGAACCGAAACGCTTACGCACCGAAGCGGTCAACTCCGGATCCGCCTCATCCCGGTGCGCGGCGCATCCAACACAGATGAGAATGGCAAGGAGCGCTAGAATCGAGGCGCGCATCACGAGCTTAAACGTCACGCCGGCAGCAAACTCACCACCGGATTCCCCGTCCCCGATGACGGGCCGTAGGCGTGTAGTTTTCCCTTGAAGGTGCCGCCGGTGGCGCCGAGGAGCATCGCGACGTGGCGGCCGCCCATCTCGGCCTGCGTCGTTTTGCAAAAAGAGGGGAAAAACTTTTTGATCTCTTCCGCGCGGCCGTGCGTCACCATGTCGATGAATTGCTGATCGAGCTTCTGGTCCTCGTCCTTGGGCCACGTCTCCGGCCCGCGGACGAGCTTGTGCGAGAGCGCGCCGCTCGCGATGACGACCGCGCGCCGCGAGCTTTCGCGCACCGCCTCGCCGACCGCCTCGCCGAAGCGCAGGCATTCGGCGATATCGGCGAGGAGGCAGCACGAAACCGGAATGACGGGCACGTCGAATTTCGGCGTGAGATAATAAATCGGGTTCACCGTTCCATATTCGAGCATGAACGGCTCGGCGGCGGATGC
>DATJFG010000144.1:0-32606 GCA_035495775.1 Verrucomicrobiia bacterium
AGCGCTCGGTCGACGTCGGGGTTTCGACCTTTGACATAAGCGCCGATCTGGATCAGATCCTCGGCGTCGCGGTAAGCGGCAAGCAGTCGGGTGATCTCGGCGACGAGGCGCCGCTGCTCGAGCGCCGTCACTTGGGAGCGCACTCGACTTACGGAGGAGAGGACGTCAATAGCAGGATAATGGCTCTGCTCGGCCAACCGACGCGAAAGCTGGATGTGGCCGTCGGTGAGCGAGCGCACCGCATCGCTCACCGGCTCGTGCATGTCATCGCCTTCCATTAACACCGTGTAGAGCGCGGTGATGCTACCCTTGCCTTTCCACGTGCCGGCGCGCTCGATGAGGCGCGGCAGCAGCGCGAAGACCGAGGGTGTATATCCCTTCGTCGAGGGCGGCTCGCCGACCGCCAGCCCCGCCTCGCGCTGCGCCATGGCGAAGCGGCTGAGCGAATCGACCAGCAGCAGGACGTCTTGGCCGCGATCGCAAAAATATTCCGCGATCGCCGTCGCGAGAAAGGCCCCGCGCACGCGCACCAGCGGCGGATCGGCGGATGTGGCCGCGACGACGATCGTGCGCTCACGGTCCTCCGCGGGCAGCCCCCGCTCGACGAAATCTTCGACCTCACGCCCACGCTCGCCGATCAGCGCGATGACTTTGATATCGACGCGCGTGTTGCGCGCGATCATTGCGAGTAGAGTGCTCTTGCCGACGCCCGCGCCGGCCATAATCGCGACACGCTGTCCCTTGCCGCAGGTGACCAAGCCGTTGACGGCGCGGATCCCGACATCGATGGGCTCGCCGATGCCTTCGCGGTCCAAGGGATTGGAGCCGGAAACGTAGATCGGATAGGAATGAGCGCCGGCAACCGTGCCGCCGCCATCGATCGGGCGGCCGAGACCGTCGATGACTCGGCCAAGCAGTCCTTCGCCGATGGAGTAATGCGCTTCTTTGTGCAATGCGACGACGCGGCTTCCGGGCCCCACGCCGCGCAGCTCTCCGAGCGGCATGAGGAGCGTGTGCTCGCCGCGAAATCCGACGACCTCCGCGAGCGCCGCATTTTCACCCTGAAGCGGATAAACTTTGCAGACAGCGCCAACCGGAAGCCAGGGACCGCGGCTCGTAATCAACAGTCCGACAACGTCGGTCACCGTCCCGGAGACCCGAAAAGGTGTGAGCGTCCTAACTCGGCTGTGATAAGGTGCGAGGGGATCGAGCGCCATTGCTATTCTTCGAGGAGCTGTCTCTGAATTTCTTCGAGCTGCGTCGGGATCGTCGCGTCGACGACGCCGATCTCGGTCTCGATGCGGCAGCCGCCTCTGGCGATATCATCCGAAGGCGCGACTTCGATTTTTCGGCCGTCTTTTTCTTGTGTCCTGACAAGCTCGGGTCTGAGCTCCGCGAGAATACAGTGATCTGACGGATTTAGACGCACACGGATGAGACGCGCTTCGGTGATCTCCTTTTTCGCTCGCTCCAAGACCGACGCTACGATTCCCGCGTCGGCCTCGACCGCTCGGCCGATAATTTTCTCGGCGATTTCCAACGCAAGCCGAACGATCTCCGGCGTAAATCGCGTGATCATGCGTTCTTCGAAGACGATGAGCGATTGAACGGCCTGGGCGAGGCTCGTGAGCGCCGGGAACACCTGTTTTTTGCCCTCCTCCGCACCGAGGCTTCGGCCTTCCTCTTCGGCCTTGCGTTTGATCGTTTCCGCCTCACGTCGCACCTCTGTTAGAATCGATTCGGCCCGCTGTTCGGCCGCGATGAGGCTGACGAGCGGCGCAAGATCGCGTAAGGTTGCTAATTCTCTTTCGTCGGGTTCATCCATTGATAGGCTGTCGGCGGGCGCCGCGATGGGGCTGAAGTCGCACTCGAAGTAGGGGTGGACCTCGCTTGCGTCGAGAGCGTCTTTTAACACGAGCTTATACAAGGATGTCCTCTTTGTTCTTGCCCGACGTGAGATAAACTTTGCCTTCGGCTTCGAGCTTGCGCGCCAAATCGAGAATCTCGCGCTGCACCGCCTCCACGTCGCGAAGCCTGAGCGGCCCCATGGATTCCAATTCCTCGCGAAGCAGTGCTCCGGCGCGCTCGGACATATTGGCGAAGATCTTTTTTTTCAGCGACGGGCTCGCGGTGCGGAGCGCCATGACCCATTTTTCGCGCTCGATCTCACGGATCAAAACCTGCGTGCTGAGATCGTCGATCCGGCTCAGGTCTTCGAAGGTAAACATGAGCCGGCGCACGTTTTCGGCGAGGTCCGGTTCGACCTTGGCGAGACCCATGAGCACACGCTCCTCGGTGCCTTTGTCGACGTAATTGAGGATCTCCGCGACCGGGCGTGGGCCGCCCACCTGCTTGCCCTGCACCTGGCGGATCTCGTGGCGGAGAACATTGGTCACCTCTTCGATGACGCCCGGGGGCGTGGTGCCGAGCCGCGTGATCCGGTACGCGACATCCTCCTGCTTATCTTCCGGCAATAGCGAGAAAACCTCTCCGGCGTGGGACGGAAAGAGGTGCGCAAGAATAAAGGCGATCGTCTGTGGATGCTCGTCCTGGAGAAACTGCGCGAGGGTTTTGCCCTCCATCTCGTGCAGCGCGTCGACACCGAATGATTCGTCGGACTCGTGAAAGATGCGTCCGATGATATGGGTCGCCTTTTCCGGCCCCATCGCTTTGGTGAGAACGCGCATGAGATACTCCGACGTCTCCTGCGGCAGGATATCGATGTTGGCCTTGCTCAGGTGCTTGCGGGTATCCTCGTAAACCTGTTCAACGTGCTCACTCTCGATCTGTGCCATCCGGTGAATGCCCTGGCGCAGCATCACGAGTTCTCGCTCCTCGAGCGCTCCGGCCAAAGTCGTCGCGGCTTTCTCACCGACGATCGCCAGCAACACCGCTGCTTTTTCCGGGCCTGTGAGCGGTCGGCCGGGTACATTCGAAGCTCGAGGATCGCTGCGCATCAGTTCATCTCCGCGTGTTTGCCGTTGCCTCCGGGTGAATAAGGCCGTTGGCCGGACTCCTCCTGGAGCCACATGCGAATAATTCTCACCGTCGCGTCATGGTAATCGCGCGCGATCTGGACCAATTGTTCGCGACGCGGATCGGCGGCGACGACGATCTTATCCGACACGGCGGCCATCTCGCGCACCAAATGGGTCTGACCGGTCGCATCTCGCACAACGCGCCGATTTTTCGTTGCCAAGCGGCGGATCAGCAGCAGGGCGATGATCATCGCGGCTCCCGCGACGGCACCGAGTGTCAGCCACGAGTCCGCTCGGGGCGGCAGCGTCGGCAATGGACTCGCGCCCACCGCGGGCGGCGGCTCACCCTTGAAAGGAATGTTCGCCACTTCGACCTGATCGCCGCGCGCGTCGTCATAGCCGATCGCCTTCATCACCATGCCCTTGATTTTTTCGAGTTCGTCGGCCGCACGCGGGGCATAAGCGCCGTTTTCGTATTTGCCGTCGACCAGCACCGCGACCGATGTGCGCGTGATCTGTCCGCGCGGCTCGACGATGTGGCTGGTTGTCTTGCCGACCTCGTAGCTCACCATCTGGCCAGTGCGCTTGGAGGTACTTTCCTTTTCTTTTTCCTTGGCGACGTCGCCTGCGGGAAGGTTCGACTGGACACCCGGCACGCCTTTCGCCGGAGTTTTGACTGACGCGTCATCGAGCTGTTGCTGCGCGCGGACCACCTGATTATTCGGATCGAACTGCTCGCGCACGAGCTGCGTTTCCTGAAAGCTCATCTGCGCGTTGACGCGCACAACGACCCGGCCGGGACCCAGCACCGGATCGAGCATCGTCTCGATGCGGCGCTCCATCTCCTGTTCGTACTGGACTTTTAGCTGGTGCAACGCCTCGGGCTCGCTCGATGCGCCGGGCGCCGGCAACGCGCGGAGCAGTCGCCCTGAAGTGTCGAGCACGGTGACATGATCCGGCGTCAGCTTCGGCACCGAAGTCGCTATTAAATGGATAATGCCGTCGACTTGATCCGAACTCAGGTGATTCCCCGGCCTCAGCTCGATGACCGCCGATGCCGAAGGCTTCTCTTCCGCTCCCAGAAAGCTCGACCGCGACGGCAGCGCGAGATGCACGCGGCTCGATTGTACCGCGGCGAGCGCGTTGATCGTTCGCGCGAGCTCGCCTTGCAACGCGCGCAGATAATTCACCTGCTGCGTGAATTCGCTCATCCCGAAAGAGCTCTTCTCGAAAATTTCGAAGCCGACGCCGCCGCCGATGGGAATTCCCTTGCCGGCAAGCTTCAGCCGCGTCTGATAGACGACTTGGCGCGGGATGGAGATCGAGGTCCCTTCGGCGCTGATCTGAAACGGGATCTTGTCGGCTTCCAGCTCACGCAGCACCGCGGCGCCGTCCTGCGGAGACAGATTGGTGAAAAGCGGGCTGTACGAGGCGCGCTTGAAAAAATAATTGCCAGCGAGAGCGACGATGAGAAAAATCGGCGCGCCGATGACGATTAGACGTTTTTGCTCCGGCGATAAGTTTCCCAGGAGCCGCTTGAGCGCTTCGCGAATATCGCCGATGATCTTGAGAATCTCTTGCAGCACGCCTCACCTAGTTGTCTGAACGATTGAGTCGATGAACGCTTTGACAAGCGCGCGTCAGACCTGCATCCGGATGATCTCCTGGTAGGCCTCGAGCACCTTGTTTCTCACCTGCATCATGAAGCGAAAAGAGACGTCGGCCTTTTCCAGCGCGACCATCGTCTCCTGGAGATCGCCCTTGCCGTCGGCGACGAGGTTCTGGATCGCCTTGTCCGCCATCTGCTGCAGCTGATTGACTTCACCGAGCGCGTTTTTGAGATAGCTCCCGAAGTCGGCCTTCGCGCCGGTCGCATGGTTCGGCTTGATCGATTCGCTGATCGGCGGCAATAAATTAGTCGAGCCAAGTTCTTTGATCGCCATGATTTATTCGTCCTCCGTTTTACTGCCGGCCGATGTCGAGCAACTTCCGCACGAGTCCTTTGGTCGCGTTGAAGACGGCGAGGTTCGCTTCATAGGAGCGCACCGCGGACATAAGATCGGCCATTTCTTCCATGACGTTGATATCCGGATAAGTGACGTAGCCTTCGGCATCGGCGTCGGGATGACTCGGGTCGTAAATTTTCTTAGGCGCCTTCGCGCTTTCACGAACTCCGGCCACTTCGACGGCGACGAGACCGCTCGGCCGCTCGGTGAAACCGACCGTCATGCGCATAGGAAAGCCGTCGGGCTCATCCATCGGCAGCGTCTGAAAGACGACGTCGCGCCTTTTGTACGGTCCGCCCTCGGGAGTGCGCGTCGTTTCGGCGTTGACGAGATTGCTCGTGACGACCGTCATGCGGCCCCGCTGCGCCTGCATGCCGAGACTGCTCGCGGTAAGGATTTTATAAAGGTCCATCGCGCTATCTCTTTCCCTCGCTGATCGCGTAGCGAAGATTGGCCAGGGTGCGCCCGAGCAGCGTCAGGCTCGTCTCATAGGAGAGAGAGTTCTCGACCAGAGTCGCGATCTGGCGGTCGAGATCGACCGAGTTGCCGTCGAGCTTTCCCTCAACTTCCTGAACTTGGACGAGCGCGTCTTCAACGGGCATGGAATCGTCTGAGGGCCGAGCCGCAATCAATTGGAGGCGCGCATCGGGGCCGACCCTGCCGCCTTTTTCGGGCGCGACAAGCGCCTTCAGCGCCGCGGAGAAATCGAGGTCCCTGGCGCGGTAGCCGGGGGTATCCGCATTGGCGATGTTCCCCGCCAACAGCTCGTGGCGCATCGAGCGCAGCCGCATAGAAAGCGAAAGCAGCTGTTGGGTCGCTCCAAAGAGTGTAAAGCCCGCCATATTCACGCCTCCAAAGGAACTTCTCTCATGCGATATTGTTTGAGTTTGTTGCGCAGCGTGCGGACGCTGATGCCCAGCAGCTTCGCGGCCTCGGTGCGGTTGTTGCGCACCTCGGACAGCGTTTTAAAGATTAATTTTTCCTCCATTTGCCTCACCGACATGCCCGGCGGGATCTCGCGCGCGTCCTCGAGCGGCGCCGTAGCGGTCGCGGGCCGAACCGATGGCGCAGGCGCGGCGATGCGGACATCGTCCATGATGTGCGCCAGTGCATCGTCGTCGAGCAGCAGCTGCGCTGTTTCGATCGTTCCGCCTGCGGCGAGTATCGCCGCGCGCTCGAGCACATTGAAAAGCTCGCGGATATTTCCGGGCCAAGAGCGCGCCACAAGCTCGGCGAGCGCCTGCGGCGAAAGCGACGTGCGAGCGTAATCGCGCTTGGCGAAGAAATTCCGCGCCAACGGCTCGATGTCCTGAAGTCGCTCGCGGAGCGCCGGCAGGCGCAGAGGGATCACATTTAAACGGTAATAGAGATCCTCGCGAAACACGCCGCTGCGGACCATTTCGCGGAGATCGCGATTGGTGGTAGCGACCACGCGCGCGTCGATAGCGAGCGGCCGTTTGCCGCCAAGCCGGTCGACCTCGCGTTCCTGCAGGACGCGCAAAAGCTTTGCCTGGAGCGCGAGCGGCATCTCGCTTACCTCATCGAGAAGAAGAGTCCCTTTATGCGCGAGTTCGAACTTGCCGGGTTTGGCCGCGATCGCGCCGGTAAAGGCGCCTTTCTCATGCCCGAACAGCTCGGATTCGAGCAGTCCTTCCGGCAGCGCCGCGCAATTGACGGCGACAAACGGTCCGCTTTCCCGGCGGCTGTGCAAATGGATATAACGGGCGAGAAGCTCTTTGCCCGTTCCGCTCTCGCCGGTAATCAGCACCGAGGCATGGGATTTCGCGACTTGCGAGGCGAACTTGAGCAGGGCGAGCATCTGTGGATGCGTCGTGATGATGTCGCCGGTCTCCGGCTCGCCGGTTTGCTCTTGAACGCCTGCCGCCAGCGCATGCTCGACGACCGGCACCAGCTCGCGGTAGGAAAAAGGCTTGACCAAGAAATCGTAAGCGCCGATCTTCATCGCCTCGACAGCCTCGGGCACGGTGGCGAAGCCGCTGATCATAATAAACGGCAGCCCCTGAAAGCGCTTCAGCAGGTCCATGCCTCCGATGCCGGGCATGCGCACGTCGCTGACAACGAGATCGACGCCGCCCCGCTCGAGGAGACGCGCCGCCTCGTCGCCGTCGGCGCAAACGGCCACCTCATAACCGGCGCTACGGAGCGCTTCGTCAAGCGCCGCGCGCATCGTCGGATCATCGTCCGCTACGAGAATCCGCTTCTGCATGGTCCTCCACGCTTCCCGCGACGGGCAATAACAGAACGAACCGGCTGCCGCGTCCCGGCTCCGAGACGACCTCGATCGAGCCGTGATGGGCGCGAACGACCTTATGGGTCAATGCCAGCCCCAGTCCTGTGCCTGCCGCTTTTGTGGTAAAAAATGGGTCGAAAATTCGTTCGCGATTTTCCGCCGCAATGCCGAGGCCGTCGTCGCTGACGCCGACTTCGAGCGTGCGGTGGATGCGCCCGTTCATCGTGTAGCGCGGCGAGCGCTTGACCGTGAGCCTCACCTTGCCGCCTTCGGGCATCGCTTCCTTGGCGTTCGTCACCAAGTTGAGCAGCGCCTGCGCCAGGAGGCCCCGATCGCCCCAGAGCGGCGGGAGATCGCGCTCCATATCGATCGCCAGCGACCAATGTTCCGAGCGAAAAACCGAAGAGGAAAGCTCTCTCACGTCGCGTACCAATAACGCCACGGGCACGAGATCGCAGGCAATCGAGGGTTCGTTGGCGAAGGACAGCAAATGAGAGATCGTCGTATACAGACGATTGACGGCGGCGAGGATCTCCCCTGCGACACGCTGGGCATCGACGTTTTCCTTGTCTTTGAGCAGCGAAGCGTAAAGCTCGATGCCGCCGAGAGGACTCTTGATTTGATGCGCCATCTCAGCGGCCATTTCTCCCAGCGCGGCGAGCCGCCGCGTCCTCGCGGCCTCCGCCTCAAGGCGCTTGAGGCGTCCCACATCCTGCAGCACAAGGACGTAGCCGCTCGGCTGATCATCGCCGACGGCGATTTCAGAGATCGTCAGGTGCACCGGAATCGTCGCGCCGTCAGGCAACCGAAGCGGCCGTTCGCATTCGAGCGGGAGAACGTCCCGGCGACCCTGATCGAGAAATTGAAGCAAGCGCTCGCCTGTGACGCTTGCGAGATGATCGCGGTCGGCATCGCCCGCGAGTTCGATCCAACGGCGATTGACGAACGTCGCCTCAAGGGCGCGATCGAGCACGAGGACGCCGGCCTTGAGGCTTTCCAAAACTGATAACAGGTACGAGCGAGCACGCTCCCGCTCGAAGAGGCTTTTCTCGAGCTCGCGGTTCTTTTTTTCGAGCTCACCGTCAAGGCTCGCAACGCGCACCTGAAGCCGCCGATACTCTTCGGTGAGCTCGAGGCTGCTTTGGTGAAAGCGTGAGATGAGATCGGCCAGGCATTCAACGTCGACCTCGGCGGGCGCGCGGTAAATTTCAGTCAACGATTCCATTATTTTTCCGGCAGTGGGAATTTATTGCCTGGTCAACGAGCAAGGGATATGCCATCTGTTTTTTGCGCGGCAGCGACCGGGCTCATTGATCTTCACCCCGCAGTGGCTAGACCCGCCATTTGACGCAGCGGAAAATTTTGCCGCGCGCCTGTCAAAGAAAAGTTGCCGGCCGTCAAGTTTCTGACTGAACCGAGAGGCAGCGCGAACTGCTGCATCCCTTGCGCCACTTCCTGGCGGCGCAATCGCTCGACGAGCGTCGTTCGATTGAGCCTCAGCAATTCCGCCGCGCGGCTCTTGTTGCCACCGGTCCGCGCCAGCGCCTGATGCATGAAGTTGGCTTCGATGATCTTGAGCAGCCGATCGAGATCGACTCCGTCAAGAGGAAGCGTCATCCCAGCGTCGATTTCGTTCTTCCCTGTTCGCTTCTCTCTGAGATATGGTGGCAGACTCTTGGCCCGAATGAAGCCGTCTTCGTTTAAGACGACCAGCCGCTCCATGAGATTTTCGAGCTCGCGGACGTTGCCCGGCCAATCGTAGCCCTGGAGCACGGTGAGCGCATCCCCTTCAATCGTATGAATGAGCTTGCCCTTCTTTCGGCCGTGGAGGCTTAAAAAGTGCGCGGAGAGAAGCGGGATGTCCTCGCGCCGCTCGCGGAGCGGAGCCAGGAAAACCGGCAGGACATTAAGGCGGTAAAAAAGGTCTTCCCGGAAAGCGCCGTCGACGACGGCCTGATGGAGGTCCTGATTGGTCGCCGCGACCACCCGAACATCGACTCGTACCGTTTTATCACTGCCGACCGGCTCGAAGACCCGTTCTTGGAGCACGCGCAAGAGTTTCACCTGGAGCTTCTGGCTCATATCTCCGATTTCATCGAGAAAGAGCGTGCCGTTATGCGCCAGCTGAAAACGCCCCTGGCGCGCATTTACAGCGCCCGTGAACGCTCCGCGGACGTGGCCGAAGAGCTCGCTTTCCAGAAGCTCTTCGGGTATCGCGGCGCAGTTGACCGGGACAAACGGCTGCTCGGAGCGCGCACCCATGTGGTGGATCGCGTTCGCGATCATCTCTTTGCCGGTCCCGCTCTCGCCCATGATCAAGACGTTGGCGTCACTTCCGGCGAGCTTTAAGACGAGGTCGAAGGTGTCTCGCATCGTCTGACTGTCGCCCACCATGCCGATGGTCTTCCACGGCAGGCTATCGGCGATCCGATCGAGCAGTTCATCGAGAGTCTTATCCATGGTTCTCCTTTCGCGCGCGCCAATCGAAGCGTAGGACGCTGTTCCCGTAAATTTTCCGTATCGATGATGGTCGCAGGCCTGAGCAATTGAAGGGCCACGATGTTCTGCGGAGGTGATCGGGTTGCGTTTTCTGGAGCTCTGCGGAGCGCCAGCGCTTACCCGAAAAGAGAAATGCGCTAGGTCGCGTAACTTCGCGTGCATGCGTCATTTTCCGTGCTGACGCCGGCCGACTGTCAA
Source organism: Verrucomicrobiia bacterium (assembly GCA_035495775.1). GTDB lineage: Bacteria > Desulfobacterota > Binatia > UBA9968 > UBA9968 > JAJPJQ01. The sequence continues at coordinate 9,933 of DATJFG010000144.1, forward strand.
TTCACCAACGAGCTCGCCGGCAAAAATTTTCACACAACGGCAAAAACTGCAGTGCTGGTCGTTCACGGGTGTAGGAAAACCATTCAGAGCGGCAAAAAAGTAACGCTTGGGAAGACGAGAGTTAAAAATGTAACGCCGCAGGTCCAAGCGCGTGCCGGAAAGACCGCTAAATGGGCGAAAAAATTAAGGGTTGAAAGGGTCTTATCACCTTTGGTAAAATCGCGTTCCCAATTTATTAAGTGCTCTATGGGTCTGGAGTCTTCATTGAAGTCTATTGCGCCCGACGTCATTTCGCCGGTCGATGAGCGCGACATCCTGGAGGCCGTCAGCCGGGCGGTGCTCAATCACGTTTGGCTGAAGCCCCTCATCCAAGAGATTCTCAAGGTAGTGTTGCCCCTCGGCCCATTCGATGTCGGCCGGCTACATCTCATCGACCAAAGAACCAACGCCACGATGGTGGCGGGAACCATCGGCTGCGAATGGATGAGAGACGGCGGAGACACACATCGCGAGCCGCTGCTGCGCATCATGCGCGACGCCATCCAGGAGGGCAGCCACGCGCGGGTTGTGGACGATGTCGATGCTTTCCCGGGTCTCCGCACGGCGAAAAGCGAGAAGCTCAAGACGGCGGTCTTCCTGCCCATCCTCGATGTCGGAGAAACGCTCGGCTGCCTCGTCCTGGGAAGCCGCACGCCGCTCAAAATCGCCGCCGGGCGGCTTCGCCTTCTCGAGGCCGTCGCCAATCACGTCGGCATCGGAATCAAAAAAGCGCGGCTATTCGAGGAGACAAGCCGAAATTTCGAGCGCATCCGCGCGCTGCACGACATCAACCTCGCCGTCGCATCTACGCTTGACATCGAAGCGGTGCTCGACACACTTCTCGAAAAGCTCGACGAGGCGCTTCCGTTTCCGGTCGCGGCTACGGTCCGGATGCTCGACAAAGAGAGCGGCGGGATCGAGCTGCTCGCCTGCCGTAATATCGCGCGGCAGCGCTGTATCGGGGCTCTTCCCGCTGGCGGCAACGGTCTCATGAGTATCGTACTCAAGCAGCGCACACCGCTGGCCGTCGCCAATGCGCTGAAGGATCAGCGCACGCTGAACCGCGACTTTTTCAAGGACAATGGATTCATGTCCTATCTGGGACTGCCGCTCATCGCGAAAGGCGAGATCCTCGGAACCATCGCGCTCTTCACGCGTGAAGAGCGCGAATTCGCCGACGAGGAGATCGAGTTTCTCGCCGCCGCCGCGAGTCACGCGGCAACGGCCATTTATCACTCGCAGCTTTATCGCGAAGCGACGACCGCCAGGGAGAAGCAAGAAGACGCGAACCGCCGTCTTTCGCAAATTCTTCGGCAAACCACCGGGCTGTACGCGGCCCTGGCGCCGCTTCGGGCATCGGAAAATCCGAGCGAAATGTTCGAGACTTTTATCGACCATGTCTCTCTCGCCTCCGGCGCCGATGCCGTTGTCTTTCGTCTTTACGACGAAGCCAGCCGCACGTTTGTCTGCGCCGCCTACCGCGGATTTCCGCCGGAATTCTTCCAGCCGACCGCGGAAATCCAGCGCATGCGGCATTCGCACGACGTCTACCGGTCGGGCGCCGTCGTCATCGCGCCGGATCTCGCCAACGACCCGCGCCTGAAAGAGAAAAAACAGCTCAAGCTGGGATATCGCTCCTGCGCCTTCCTGCCTTTCAAAGTCAAAGGCGCTGTGCGCGGCGTCATCCATCTCGCGAGCGGCACGCTCGGTTTTTTCAACGAAGAAAAAAGAGAGCACCTGCTAGGTCTGGCCCGCCTGGTCGAGATCGTCTTCGAGAACCGCGCGCTTTTCGACGACGTCAAATCGGCGCGCGACTCGCTGGAGACCGTCAATGAGCGGCTGAAGGCGCGCACGATCCAGCAAGCCGTCTTAAACCATTTCAGCCATCTCGCGCTCTCATCGAAAAGCATCCCATCGCTTCTGGAGGAAGCGGCGCTCGAGATCTCGCTCGTCTTGCGCGTTGATTACTGCGAGGTCTCCCAGCTCATCGAAGGCGAACGTCTCGTCCTACGCGCCGGGACGGGCTGGAGAAGAGGTCATTTGGGGCGCACAGTCGCGAGCGCCGCACCGGAGAGCTACGCCGGCTATACGCTCGCGCAGGACAACCCGGTGGTCTTCAGCGATCTCGCCCGCGAGACGCGCTTTCAGCCTTCGCCGCTGCTGTCCGGCCACGGCGTCGTCAGCGGCATGGTCATGACGATAGTGGGCCAGGAGCGCCCCTTCGGCATCATCGGCGCGTACACAAATTCATTGCATAATTTCAATGAGGAAGAAATTCATTTCCTAATATCATTCGCCTATATCCTCACTACGGTGCTCGAGCGCACCGAGGCGGAAGAAAAACTCCGCGAATCGCGGCGCCGCTACGAAGACCTGGTCGAATCGATCGAAGGTGTCGTCTGGGAGGCCGACGCGCGCAAATTTCGGGTTACCTATGTGAGCCCGCAGGCCGAGCGCATCTTAGGCTATCCCGCAGAGGCATGGCTCGGCGATCCGGAATTCTGGACCCGGCACATACACCCGCAGGACAGCCGCTGGGTGACGACCTTCATCCGCAACGCGACCGAGGAGATGCGCCCCTACGAGTTCGAGTGCCGGATGATCGCCGCCGACGGCCGTCAGGTCTGGATGCGCAGCATCGTCACCGTGGTGACCGAGAACGGCCGGCCGACCAAGCTCCGCGGCGTCGCGCTCGACGCCACCGAACGCCGGCGGATGGAGCGCGAAATCTCCGAGATCAGCGAGCGCGAGCGCCAGAGAATCGGGCGGGATCTCCACGACGAGCTCGGCCAGATCCTGACCGGCATCGCCTGCATCAGCACGAGCCTGTCGAATCAATTGGACGAAAACCAGCGGCCGGAATCCATCACCGCGGCGAAGATCGCCGACCTCACCAACCAGGCGCTCGGACAGACGCGCTCGCTCGCCCGCGGCCTGTATCCCGTAGAGCTCCAGACCAACGGCCTTTTCTCCGCGCTGAACGAGCTCGCGGCGAACGCCGAAAGCCTCTTCGGCATCGCCTGCCGGCTCAGCTACGATCCCGGCATGGCGGCGCCGGCCGACAACGTCGCGATCCATCTCTACCGCATCGCCCAGGAGGCGATCGACAACGCGGTGCGTCACGGCAAGGCGCGCCACGTCTGGATGCGCCTCACCGAGCACGGCAACCTCGGCCACATGTCGGTGGTCGACGACGGCTCCGGGATCGACGAGGAGGCCGAGCGCCACGGCATGGGGCTCCGCATCATGAAGTATCGCGCCGGCATGATCGGCGGCATTGTGCAGATTCGTAAAGGACAAGACGGCGGAACGATCGTCGAATGCTCGTTCCGCGGGGCGGCTTGGGAGGGTAGACTCGATGGGGAAAGCTCCGACGGCGAAGAAAAGATCGATTCTCCTGGTCGATGACCATCCGATCGTTCTGGAAGGTCTCAAACAGCTGATCGACCAGCAGCCCGATCTCCGCGTCTGCGGCGAGCTCGCCGACGGCCGCGCCACGCTCGCGACCGTCGAGCGGCTGCGCCCCGATCTCGCGGTCGTCGATCTCTCGCTCAAAAACCTCAACGGCCTCGACGTCATCAAGTCGCTCAAGGCGGAGCATCCGGCGCTGCCGGTGCTCGCGCTGTCGATGCATGACGAGATGCTCTACGCCGAGCGCGCGCTGCGCGCGGGCGCCAGCGGCTACGTCATGAAACAGGAGGCGACCAAGAACCTCCTCGGCGCGGTGCGCCGCATCCTCGACGGCGGCATCTACCTGAGCGACAACGTCACCGCCAAGCTGCTCCACCGGGTCGCCAACACCAAAGCCGCCGGCAAAACTTCGGTGCTCGACCAGCTGAGCGACCGCGAGCTCGAGGTCTTCCGGCTGATCGGCGAGGGCGCCAGTACGCGGCGCATCGCCGAGATGCTCAAGCTCAGTATCAAGACGATCGAATCGCACCGCGAGAACATCAAGCGCAAGCTTGATCTCCAGGACGCCGCCGAGCTCGTCCAGTGCGCCGTCACCTGGGTGCACGACTCCGCCCCCAAGCGCAAGCCCGCCGCGACCGGATCGGCCTAACGCCGTCCAAGCGATCCGTTCCTTCCGCCGCCGGTTTGATCTTTCCCGACCGATGACCTAGAATTAGACGCGATAGATTCTTCATCGGCCGACAGCTGGGAGTGAAGCCCCGTGGGACTTCTATTGGGGCTTTTTATTTTGGCAAAATCGACAAGGAGGGAATGCGATGACTGGACGCGAAGTAATCAAGGAAAACGAGGCGACGCTGAGAGGCATCGTCCGCAGCATCGACAAAAACCTCGACTATTCGACAGTTGAAGGTCTGCACGCCGAAGGCCCGCGCTTCACCGTGCAGCTCGCGCTGCGCGGCCGGCGCGCCGCCGTGTCGCTCGCGCTCGACGATCTAATCGCCGCCGCGCAGGACGTCGTGCGCCGCAACGCAGTGCGGCAGAAGCTCAAGAGCGCGCGCGATCACATGATGGACACTCACGTTGTCGATGTCATGGGCAACAAGACCGCCCGCATGCTGAAGGAATCGGCCGCGACCCAGGAGAGCTTTCAGCGGCCGAGCTTCAACCGACGCTCGCCGCGGCGGTAAATAGAATCAGCCCTCCAAAAATAAAAGGCCCGGATCTTTCGACCCGGGCCTTTTTATTTGACTGGTCAAATTCCAGTTACCGATTGCCACCGTAGGGCGGTCCGCCGTACGGCGCGGGTCCGCCGCGCTCGTTCCACTCGCGCAGCGTCCAACCCGGGCGCTGGCGCGCGCAGAACTGCCGGTCGGCGTCGACGGGACGGCGCGTGCCTTCGAGATCGGCGGTGACGGTGAAGCAGTGCTCGCGGCCGCGGAGCCGATAGGCTTCCGCCGGCTGCATCTGGATCTCGTTCACTCCGGGTCTGAGCGTGAAGCGCGCCCGGCCGACGAGGTCGTTGCCTTCGCGGATTTCAACATCCGTCTCGCACTGACGGTCGCCGTCGAAACGAATTTTCACGATCCAATTTCTCACCCGCTGCCCCTGCACGACGGGGTCGGGAGACATGTCGAGGTCCTGGATGAAGAGCCGGTCGCTCCGGCGGCATCCACCGCCGCGTCCGTAGGGTTGCGCCCCCGCGTCGACGGCCAAGCCGAGCAGCATCAGGCCGCCGAGCGCCGCGAGCACAGTCGTTTTCCACCAATTCATAATCTTCCCTCCTTGGATGATCTTGTCATCGGCGGCTCAGCGTTTTTTCGGCCGCCGACGACAGTTGGTCGAATCTATCTTCGCAGGCATAGAACACCTTTTTAACGGCAATAGTGATACCGACAGTAATCGGAATGGCCGTAATACCCGCCACGGTCGACCCAGATGCAGCCGGCGAGGGACCCCATCAGCACGGCCGTCACCACCGCCATCATGAGCTTTTTCGCCTTCATCATCCTCACCCCCTTTCACCCCATTAGACGAACCAGCGCGCAAAACGATTAAACCCCAAAACAGCCCATTAATAGGGTAGCGCGCGGCGGGGTAAAAAAAAGGCCCGAGCCTGTGGCCCGGGCCTCGATGCGTTTTTCAGCCTGAATTACCGATAGCAGTCGCGGGAGTAGCGGCAGTCGCGGTCGCGATTGTAATACTCGCCCGGGCGATGGAATGTTACCAGAGGGTACGGACCGCGCACCTCGTAATAACAGCCGCCGAGCGAGAACAGAAGCAGCGCTAGAACAGATCCTCTAAAAAGCAGCGTTTTAGCCCTCTCCATCCGGCGTCTCCTTTCTGCCATGGATTAGACGAAGAGTAGGTTAAATTGTTTACACGACTCGGGTAAGTTCCCACTAGTTCGGGAAATTCGCCACTTTCCTCGCATCGCCGGTTAGCTCCAAGATGTGCATGCCGGTGTTGGCTCGATCGACAATATAGATATAGCCGCGGTCGTCGACTTCAACGTTGTTGGTCTGGATCGCCACCTTGCACGCCTCGCCCCCGCCGGCGGCCGGCACGCACCGCTTGTCGGTCTTGTCGGTAATCGCCGGGATATAATAGCCGATCTCCTTCGGCCGATAGGGATCGCGGATGTCGATCGCGCGCACGCCGGCGTTGAAATGGGTGACGAAGATGACGCGCTTATAATAGATCGGCGTGAACGACTCGTTCGAGGAGTGCGCGCCGAAGCGGCCGCCGCGCGAGCAGAAGTCGCCGCTTGCCTCGGGCACCTGAAAGTTCGACACGGAAAAGGGACGCTTCTCTTCGGTGATATCTACGAAGAAGACCGCCTTGCGGTATTCCCGGCATTCGTTCTGCGTCGCCTCTTCCACGACGACCAGGAAGTCGGCGCGCTTGCCCTGCGTATTTTTGGCGAAATCCGGGATGTCGATGCCGAGGACGGGAAAGGTGGTGTGCGCACCGCCGTTGGGATAGAGCTCGAGGCGCGAGATCTGCGCGTAGAGAATGTTCTCGGCTGTCGGCGCGAATGGGTCGCGCGCGTTGGGATCGCCCTTCAAGAGCTTGTCGCGGTCGACGATCTGGAGCGTGCCGCTGCTGCTGCTGCCATAGCCGAAATAGACGCGGTTTCCGAGACGGATCGGGCCGTGCAGCGGCTGCGGCGGCTCGCCGCCCTTCGACCCGGGCTCGGCGCCGACGAGCCCGTATTCGCGGATGAAGCGCGGCTTGGCCGGGTCGCTGAGATCGAAGATCTTCGCGCCGCGGCTTCTCCAGCCGCCCTCCTCTTTTTTCCACGAGACTAAATAGGCGATGCCGGTGTCGCATTCCCACCAATTTTTATGCGTCGTCGTAAGGCCGGTGACAACGGTGCTGACATGCGCCGGGTGCGACGGATCCGTCACGTCCCAGACCTCATGACCCTGATTGCCTAGCGTGCGCAGCAAGAAAAATTTCGCCCGGTCGGTGCCGGGAAGTCCGTCGCACACGCGCGCCATCTGCGCACCGCCGGCCTCGCCTTGGCCCTCGGCGGACCCGGGAATGTGGTAGAGATAGCGCGGCTTGCGCGGATCGGTGACGTCGACGATCGACGTGCCGTTCGCCTCGGTCTTCCCCGTAAGCGGATTGACCGCGCTGCCGCCGTGATGGCCGATATAGGCGATGAATCGCTCGCCCTGGCGCTCAATAACAGGCTGATAGGCGCTCCGCGCCTGCAGCGGATCCGCGCCGACGAGCCGCATATTTTTGGCCTCGGCGGCGCGCGGTTTTTCGGCTGCCAAAGCCGAGCCGCCCGCGAGCAATGCGGCTGCGGCGAGAGCCGCCGTCAGCGATTTCATCGCCTTAAAGAAAATGATCATCGGTCCCCTCCTTCGCGGCTTAACCGGCCGTGAAAATAGGGCAACTCGATGCGCGCGTCAAGCTGTTTGTACGGGAGAAAGAAGGGAGAACGTAAACGCGAAAGAATGAATCGGTCGAAGCCGCCGGAATCGAACGCCGTTACAGAGTAAAGACCGTGGCGCCCTGCCCCCTTACCTCGATGGGATCGAAATCGCGCAGCTCGCGGATCTCGATCGTATCTTCAAGGAAGTCACCGCCGGTAATATGGCTTAAAAGCTGTATCGCCTTCTCGCGGGTGGGTTGGGCGGCGGCTTCGGCGAAGAGCGTCCGGGATACTTTCGACTGACTCGCTTTGACACGAAATTTGAGCACGTACACCACGGCTGTAATCCTCCTTGACGGGGGACAACTAACTTTATCGCCGACCGCCGCCCCGGCTGGCCGGGTTAGAACCTTGCGGCCGTATCTGAACCCGTTTCTCGATCGCTCGCAGCCATCCCAGAAGCACCACCAGCGACCCCAACACGATCATTGTTTCCATCATGTCATCCTCCGGCCTCGTCTCTGCTTAATTTCGCAGAGCAATGTGCATGCCAATTGTCGACGTAGAAAACATTGAAAAATTTTTCATCCTCCACCGATTCCGATGACGCAATGCGGCATATCTACGGATTGGACGAAACAATTTTCGCCGTTATTCACACCGCAGTGATGGGAGACCGTGATCCTGAACGGCGATGGTTCAACATGTGTGCAAACTGCCCGCGTGCGGCGCCGGATTGCGCCGCTCCGTCGGCGGGGATTCTCTTCCGCCTAGGATATTCCCCTAGGAAAAAAACAGGTTGTTACCCTATCCTAAGAGGGTGCTATACAAACTTCCATTGTGAGAACCTGGACCGACATTGGCGCGCCAGCGATGGTTGCCAACGATCCTTTGATGCGCAAGTTGAGCGATCTCGTTCAGCGCGCCGCGCCGACCGAGGCGACCGTCCTCATCACCGGCGAGACCGGTACAGGTAAAGAGCTCGTCGCCCGCAACATCCACTCGCTCAGCCCGCGGGCGAATAAGACCTTCGTACCCATCAATTGTGCCGCGATTCCCCAAGAGCTTCTGGAAAGCGAGCTTTTCGGCCATGCCCGGGGCGCCTTCACCGGCGCGCTGTCCCCCCGGCCTGGACTGTTCCAGCTTGCTAAAGGGGGCACGCTGCTCCTCGATGAGGTCGGTGAGCTGCCGCTCGGCCTCCAGGCCAAGCTCTTGCGCGTGCTCCAGGAGCGCGAGGTCTGGCCGCTCGGCTGCGACCATGCCGTTCCGGTCGATGTGCGGGTGATCGCCAGCACCAACAAGGACCTCGAGGAAGAGGTCGCCAAGGGCGCTTTCCGCCAGGATCTCTTTTACCGCCTGCAAGTGATTCCGATCGTCGTGCCGCCGCTCAGGACGCGGCGCTCCGATATCCCGACGCTCGTCAATTATTTTCTCGAAAAATGTAATCGCCGTCACGGCATCGCGGTCGAGATCTCGACCGAGGCGATGGTGTATCTCTGGGAATACGACTGGCCCGGCAACGTCCGCCAATTGGAAAACATCGTCGAGCAGCTCGTCATCCTCAGCAGCAAGAACCGCGTCGACGTCGATGACCTCCCCGCCACGGTCGTAGCGCGAAAGCGACAGGCCTCGCCAGCGATGCCGCTGGAGCTTCGTGACGGCGGGGGTCTCGATCTGCCGCAGGCCCTGGAACAGCTGGAATTTCGGCTGATCGAAGAAGCGCTCCGCTTGGCGAAAGGCAAGAAAAGCGCCGCGGCGGAATTGCTCCACGTCAAGCGCACGACGCTGGTCGCAAAATTGAGGAGACGCAAGCCGCCGCTGACGGTGCGCGACGCGCAAAACCAACCGCGGCTGTATCCCGTGCCCAAAAACGGCGCCGGACTGGACGAGCCGATATCGGGCGCGCGGCCGCTCTTGCGTCGCGCACAATAATTCAATGCAGATCCCCGCTGAAAAAGACGGCACACCGCCCACGCTGCTAGTTGTCGACGACAACGATACGCTGCTGCAACTGCTCGATCTGTTGCTATCGCATCACGGGGCTAATGTTGTGCTCGCGCGCAGCGGCGAGGAATGTCTCGCGATCGCGCGGTGCCGGCAGATCGATCTGGTGATCCTCGACGTCATGATGCCCGGCATGGACGGCATTCAAGTCTCGGCCGAGCTCAAACGCTCTTCGCCGCTGCTGCCGATCATCCTGCTCACCGCCAAGGGCGATCTCAAAACCCGCGCCGCGGCGATGGCGCTCGGCGTCAATGAATTCATCACAAAGCCGGTCTACAACCACGAGCTGCTGAAGCGAGTACGCACCCACATCGGCGCGCGCCAATGCGAAAAAGAGTTGGATCGAGGCGCAGCGGCCGTCGCGCGGCTTTCCGATTCCGACGAGAAATCTCACCAGCCGGTCGCTAATCCGCCGCGGAACGGCTGACACCGCGCTTCGACCATGGATCTTCTGCACGAGCTGTCCCGCAGCTTATCGAATTTGAACTCGGGCCACTCGCTTCCCGCGGTGCTCCAGCGCATGGTTGCGCAAAAGCAGCGCGAGGTGAAAGCCCTGGTCGACATCAATCACGCGCTCGCCGGCTCCTTCGATTGTGAAGCGCTATTTTCGCGCGTCGCCGCCGAGGCGAAAACGATCTTGGGGTTGGACGGCGTCGTTTTGCGCGTCACGCGCGAGGATGCGGTCATAGCCGCTTCTCCGAGCTCGACCGAGCGCTGCCAGGAAAACGCCGATGGCGACAGCCTGAGCTGTCTCGTTGCGTCACTCAACCGTCCGCTCGCAATCAAGGATATCTCCGCCGATCAGACTCTCAGCCGCCCCTGCCGCGAGCTGATGACCGATCTCGGCTGGCGCTCGATGTTGGGCGCGCCGCTCCGCACGCGTGATGAAGCGATCGGCGCACTCGTCGGGTGCTCCCGCATCGAGCGGGAGTTTCGGCCGGATGAAATCGACTTCATCTCCGCCCTGGCGGACCAGGCGGCGATCGCGGCGGAAAAATGCATCCTCTACGAAGCCGCGCAAGCCAAGACGGCCGAGGCTCAAAAACTCGCGGGCGACCTCCACCAGGCGCATTGCGCCAAAGCGAAATTCATGTCGGCGGTTTCCCACGAGCTGAGAACCCCGCTTCAGGTGATTATCGGCACCGCCGACCTGCTGAAAGACGGCATCGTCGGCCGAACTGCCGAAGAACAGGCCCATTTCCTGGGCGCGATCGCCAACAACGCTGAGGCGCTTGATGGCTTGATCGGCAACGTGCTCGCTGTCGCGCGTTCCGACGCCAAGCAAATCCGCATCGAGCCTTCGACGGTCGATGTCGACGAGATCATGTGCAACGTCCTGCGCTATACGACGCGCATCAACGGCAACCCACGGCTGCAATTTTCCTGGGATATCGAAGAATCGCTTCCGTCCATCACGACCGACGCCGGCAAACTCGAAGAAATCCTCAAACACCTCGTGAACAACGCCTGCAAGTTCACGCCGGAGGGACGCATCGATATCCGCGTCGCGACGCTCAAACCGCGCCAGCGGCTGGAGTTCACCGTCGCCGACAGTGGCATCGGCATCGACGCGCTCGATTTAGATAAGATTTATGAGGAATTTTATCAGGCCAATCCCACTCAAGCCGCCGGCATGGGCCTCGGCCTAACGATCGTGAAGAAGTATCTGGACCTCATGCAAGGCGAGATCAGCGTCGTGAGCCGGCTCGGTCGCGGCACCACCTTCAGCTTCACCCTGCCCTACTCGATCGGCTAATCTTCGAATCTCGATCTTCTGACGAAGGAGCCGGACTCTTCGGGCTCCTCGCGGGCGGGAATTCTCTGCGGCGCGGCACACGCCGGCGCAATGTTCTCGTAGACGTCGATGGCGGAGGCGACCTGGACGAAATCCGGCTTTCCCGCGCGCTGAGCGGCGCCGGGAGCGGAGGCGGAAAGCTCCGGCTGATACGTGACAGGTTTACTTTTCGCTACGGCAGCGAGCAGCGACGCGGTGGCAGCACCGCCGTCGGCGGTTTTATCCCCCTTCGGCTCGCCGAAAATCGCCGCGTAGATGCGCTCGCCCATATCCTTTCCGGTGATGGCGCCAAAAACGGCATTGGCAACCGAGGAGATCATGCTCGCGATGCCGCCAGCGCGGCCATAAATGGCGCCGCCGATAATACGCGCGACGCCGCCGATCGTTTCGCCGGTAAGCTTCCGGTAGAGCGTCGAGATCACCGGGAGATGCTGCAGCGGGTTCAGCATGTCGAGAATATCCTTAAAGCTGAAGCTTCCCTTGCTCCACCATTTGATCGGCGTATTCTCTTCGGCTGCCTGGGGTTGAGTCGCCATCGACGGCGGCTCGGTTTCGGACGCTTCCGGCGGTGCGGAGAGTGGACGCGACAAAGCCACCGGAGGAGGTGGAAGCGATTCCCTAATTGTCGGGACGCTGAGGCCCGGACGAATTCCGATCATCATAGATGCCACACGAAGGACTTACCGGTAGAAGCAGTTGTCGTGCCAGGCCGGAATGGATAAAAAACCGGGCGAATCGGTCATCGCGGCGGTTCGCGGCGGGCAGTTTTTGCCTAGCTGAGCGCCTTCGCCCGCCGCTGTCTTGGCGGCGGCGTCAATAGTTGAACGAATAGCGGATGGTGAGAGTCAGCGGCTGTGCGCGCGCTCGCGCCTCGCGGTACGGTATCGATGCAGGCTCCGTCGGCGCCTTGAGCCTAACGAATAGCGTTTTCCCGGCGATTCAGCCGAGCTCGCGTAGATGATCGGCTGACCGGTCTCGACCTCTTCATATTGGAAATAGGGCTTGATGTAGAGATTGATAAAACGCCCTTTCGACTCGGCGGCGAGAAGGTCTCGGTAGAGCACTTCGGGAACGTGGGAGTAATCGTAGACGGCGCCGCCGGGATATTCGATCTCGAGGATTTTCGACCAGTCGTCGTATCCGACTGACACCACCCCGCTGGACTCCACGCGCTCGCGCTGCATAAATAACCCCCTCTTTCAGCGTAGCAAGAGAGGCCGTACCGTTAATACGGGTATTTCCTCGATTTTAGAGGTCGGGTCGTTTACCGACGTATGTTCCACGCCGATTTCAGCCGCGGAAGAATGGCGGCTTACAAATCGAAGCTTGTCTTGAGCTGCTTTTCGCGCTGGTAGCGCTCCATCGCGAGCTGGATCAGGCGATCGATGAGCTCGGTGTAGCCGATGCCGGTCGCTTCCCAGAGCTTGGGGTACATGCTGATCTTGGTGAAACCGGGGATCGTGTTGATCTCGTTGACGATCACTTCGCGGTCGCCGCGGAGAAAAAAGTCGACCCGTGCCATGCCCTCGCAGTAGAGCGCCTTGAAGGTGCGCACCGCCAGCCGCTGAATCTCGGCGACCACACCGTCGGTGAGCTTCGCCGGAATCTCCAGCGCGGCGCCTTTTTCGTCCAGATATTTCGCCTCGTAAGAATAAAACTCGTGGCGCGTGATGATCTCGCCGGGGAGCGAGGCGATCGGATCGTCGTTGCCGAGCACGGAGCATTCGATCTCGCGCCCCTGGATGAACTCTTCCACGAGAATCTTCAGGTCGTAGCGAAACGCGTCTTTCACAGCGGCGGCGAACTCTTTTTCGTTCTTCACCTTGTGGATGCCGACCGATGAGCCGCAGTTGGCGGGCTTGATGAAAACCGGCAGTCCCAGCTCGCGCTCCGCGGCGGCGAAGTCGATCTCCTTCGGGCTGTGCGCGGTCAGAAAGCGCGCGCTCGGGATGCGCGCATCGCGGAGCAGCCGCTTCATCGCATCCTTGTCCATGCCGACGGCCGAGCCCAGCACGCCCGCACCGACGAACGGGATGTCGGCCATCTTGAGCAGCCCCTGGACCGTACCGTCCTCGCCGAAGGTTCCGTGCAGGACTGGAAAGACGACGTCGACGGGCTTTTCACTCTTGCGGTTCGCGAGTCGCAGCCACTGCTTCGCCCGGTTGCCGGGCACGAGCGCCAGTGCGTCGGGCTCGCGCGCGAAGCGGATCGCTTTCGGGCGGTCGGCGCGCTCCAAGAACCGCGCGTCGTCGTTGCGGTACCAGCGGCCGTTCTTGTCGATGCCGATCAGGACGACTTCGTACTTCTCTTTGTCGATCGCCTGGACGACGTTCTTGGCGGAGATGATGGAGATTTCGTGCTCGGCGGATCTTCCTCCGAAGAGCACGGCGACGCGGAGTTTTTTCTTCTTCAAACGGTTCAGCTCTGCTTCGCGGGCGCGGATGACTGCTCCAGGACCTTGACGACTTTCCCCGGATATTTCCCTTCCTCGAACTTGAGGACGAAGTATTTTGCGTGGACCGGATCGCCCTTATTGTCGAAGGTGATCGAGCCGGTGACGCCCTTGAAGTCTTTGACCTTCCGCACCGCCGCCGAGACCTGCTGGCGCGTCGGTTTTTTCCCGCCCTGGTCGTTGATCGCGTTTTCGATCGCCTTGATGCCCACCGCCGCCGCATCGTAGCCGTAGATGCCGAAGGACTGGACTTCCTTGCCGAAGCGCTGCTTGAACTTTTTCGCGAACTCGGCCGATTCGGGATTGTAGCCGACCGGGGCGGCCACCGTCGTATAATAGGCGCCGTTGATGCGCTTGCCCGCGATCTTCACGATCTCGGGATCATCGAGGCCGTCGGGACCCATGAACGCCGCCTTGACGCCTTTCTCGCGCATCTGCCTCAGCAGCAGGCCGCCTTGATTGAAGATCCCGCCGAAATAAATGAGATCGGGATTTTTCGCCTTCAGCGGAATGATGAGCGGTCCGAAATTCGTCTTCTCTTCCGTCCCTTCGAAGCCGAGCACCTGTAATCCAAGCTTCTTCGACTCGTCGCGGAACCTCGATGCGACGCCCTGGCCGTACGGCGTTTTGTCCTGGATGATGTAGACGGACTTGAGCTTTAAATCCTCGGCGGCGAATTTCGCGCCGAGCGGCCCCTGGATGTCGTCGCGGCCGCAGACGCGGTTAACGTTGGGATAGCCGCGGTCGGTGATCTCGACCGCCGTATTCGCCGGCGAGATCATCGCCAGCATCGAGTCCTTGTAGACGTCGGACGACGGCAGCGCAACGCCCGAGTTGAAATGGCCGACGACGAGCAGGACGTCCGCATCGGCGACGAGGTTGCGCGCGTTGGCGACACCCACCTCGGGCTTCGCCTGGTCGTCGTAGGGAACGAGGACGAGATCGTAGCCGAGCGTCTTGAAGCGCTTGACGGCCTCTTCGACGGCGAGCTGCGCGCCGAGCTTGATCGGCTCACCGATCGCCGCCTGCTCGCCCGAGAGCGGCGTCTGCGTGGCGATCTTGATCCGCCCCTTTTGCGCCCGGGCTTCGGGCGCCATCAGGGCGGAGACGGCGAAACCGACAAAGCTTAAATATAGAGCGTAAACGAGGATTGTTGCGCGGCTTTTCTCCATGCAGAGATTTTTACGCGAACCGCCCCCGCGAGTCAACGTAAAATGTCTACGGCACGATCAGCTGATCGAGGGCGAGCGAGCCGCCGCCGTCGAGAATAAGCGCGACCGCCATCGCGAGATACCCGAGGTTCGCTTCGAAGCCGTGGCCTTTGCCCGGCGTCATTTCCCAGTTGATGAAAAGGCCGTTCTTCCAGTGCACCGTCGCGATCGCCCCCGCCATGACGACGGCGATCCCGAGCGCCGCCAGGCGCGTGAGCAGTCCGACGATCAGGCCAAGGCCGCCGAGGAGCTCGATGAAACACACCATGTAGGCGATCGGCGCCGGCAGCCCCTCTGACTTCATATAACCGACGGTCCCCTTGAGACCGTGGCCGCCGAACCAGCCCAAGACTTTTTGCGCCCCGTGGGCGAAGAAAATAATCCCCAACACGACGCGCAGGATCAAGAGCGAGAGAACAGGATCGGTAGAGAAGAGGAGGTCCATGTTTCCGTTCTCCTTTCGGTTGTCTGCGATCTCTAGCAGCTCAAAAAGAACTTTGTCATGCAAGGTCGAACAAAAGCAGCTCCGCCTCACCGGTTGCCGCGGCTTCGACGATCTCCTCATTGCTCAGTGCGGCGCCGTCCCCTTCGGCGAGCGCCGCGCCGTTCAACAACACTTGCCCGAGCGCGACCTGCACCCATGCATGGCGGCCGGGCCGCAGTCGATACGTCGCCTGCTGCCGCGGCATCAGACGCGCCGCGGCGACGATCACGTCCTGATGAATTTTGACGGCGGCCTCGCGCGGCTCCTTCGCTGCGATCGTGACCCAGCGTCCGAGATTTTTATCGAGGTCGAACGAGCGCTGCTCGTATTCCGGCTTCAAGCCGAGGGTTTCAGGCACGATCCAGATTTGCAGGAAGCGCACGGGGTCGCTCTTCGACGGATTGTACTCGCTGTGGCTGATGCCCGTGCCGGCGCTCATCCGCTGCGCCTCGCCCAGCCGGATCACGCTGCTCGTGCCGGTGCTGTCCTTGTGCGCGATCGCGCCGTCGAGCACGTAGGTGATGATCTCCATGTCGCGGTGCGAATGGGTGGCGAAGCCCTCGCCGGGAGCGACGCGGTCGTCGTTGATGACTCTCAGCGCGCGAAAGCCCATGTAGCGCCGGTCGTTATAGTCGCCGAACGAAAACGTGTGGCGGCTGTCGAGCCAATCGAAGCGCGTGCGCCCGCGCTCGGCGGCGCGTCGGATGCTGATCACATCATGCTCCTTAAGGATGATCTACTTTTTCCTGCCGACGGTGCTTGACGAACGTCCCTTTCTCGAACTCCTCGAAGGCGGTCTTGAGCTCCGCCTGCGTGTTCATGACGACGGGACCGTACCAGGCGATCGGCTCGCGAAACGGCTTGCCGGCGACGAGGAGAAACCGCACCGGCCGCTTATCGGTCGTGACCGCGATGTGCTCGCCCTCGCCGTAAAGAATCAGCGATCCCTCGCCGTAAGATTGCGGAGCCTCGCCCGCCACGGCGGTCTCGAAAACGCCCTCGCCGTCGATCACGTAAACGAACGCGTTGTGGCGCGACGCGATCGGCTGTGTGAACGATTTTCCCGCCGGCAGCGACACGTCGAGAAAGAGCGGGTCGGTTACGATCTCCCGCACCGGCCCGCGCGCTCCGGCCGCCTCGCCGGCGATCACGCGGACGGTCGCGCCTCCGGCGGTCTTGACCACCGGGATCTGGCTCTGCTTCACCTCCTGATAGCGCGGGTCCATCATCTTGGCGCGCGCCGGGAGGTTCGACCAGAGCTGAAAGCCCCACATCTCGCCTTTGCCGTCGCCCTTCGGCATCTCCTGGTGGATGATGCCGCTGCCGGCGGTCATCCATTGGACGTCGCCCGCGGCGATGAGGCCGCGGTTGCCCATGCTGTCGCCGTGCTCGACTTCGCCGTCGAGGATGTAAGTGATCGTCTCGATACCGCGGTGCGGATGCCAAGGGAACCCGCGGCGATAATCGTCGGGATTTTCCGAATGAAAGGCGTCGAGGAGCAAAAACGGGTCGAGCCGCGGCGTCTCGCGAAAGCCGAAGGCGCGCTTCAGGCGCACGCCCGCGCCTTCCATCGTCGGCTGGCTCTTCCACGACTGGCGGATCTTCCGCTCGTTTTCCTGCAATACGATATCGGCCATGATTCACTCCTTACGCGGCGCTTCGGGCCGCGTTCGATTGAGTGATAGATGTAAGAATGATACTCCGGCTTGTAAAGTACGCACCCGAAAGTGCGTGCTTACGGCGAGGTGCGTATGGGCGGTAAAAAAGCAGTCGGCTGTCCGGCGGAGTGGACCGTGGATGTCATCCGTGGCCGCTGGAAGCTCATGATCCTGCGCGAGCTTTGCGGCGGCACGGTCCGCTTCGGCGAGCTGCGCCGCGCGCTCAAGGGCATCTCGGAGAAAGTGCTCAGTCAACATCTGCGCGAGCTCGAAAAGGACGGCATCGTGACGCGCTTCGCGTATGACGAGACGCCGCCGCGAGTCGAATATTCTCTCACCGCCGCGGGCCAGGCGCTGAAGCCGATCGTCGACGCTCTCCACGCGTGGGGCGCCGCCCATGCGCCGATAGCTAGAGCCCGCGCGGCCGCGCCCGCGCCTTAAGAAAACGTCCGTCAGCCTTAGTCCTCATAAATGATACGCCACGTCAGCGGCCTTTCGTCGCGGCGTTCGCCGGTGAATGCGGCGCCTCCGGCGCGCGCGGCGCAGATTCGAGAATATATTCGAGAACGGCCTTCCAGACGCGCGGGTCGCTGTCGATATTGCGATGCGGCGCGCAAAGACCGCTGAAAGGACCCCAAGGATCGTCGATCGCTATATTGGATATCCGCGTCGCGGTCGGGTCCTCCGCCCTGAGCTTAATGCGGCCGGGACAGACTGAGAAGGTCGTCGGAACATAAAAGTTGAACGCCTGAACGACGTTCGGCGGCACGACGTCGTAAGCGAGAAAGCCTTCCTGCTCGACCAGCAGCTCGATCGGAACACGCGCCTCGTTCAGCGTCACCGCGGCATCCGCGGCGGCGGCGGCGCCCTGACTGTGGCCGATGAGATAAAGCCGGTCTCCGGGTGAGTAGAGATACCGCGCGACGTCGGCGACGACTTCGCTGTCGCCTTTGATCATCACGGTGATGCTGTCGGAATACAGGCGCGCGATCTCCAGCGCGAGGACGTGCATGAGCGAATCGTGGTAGGCGATCTGCTTTAGCGCCTCCTCGCCGCTGACCTTTTGATACGGCGGCCAGTCTTTCGGAATAAAATAGCGCGCGCCCTCCCATTGGGGGACCGCTCCGCCGTAGACGCCTATATAGATGATGCGTCCGCGTTGCGAATTCGCCGCCGGGCGCAGGCGAAGAAAAGCGAGGTCATCCGGGCGCGTGAGCTTTTTCGTCGCGGGCGGCGGACCCGGCTCCGATGGCGCCGAAGGGTGCACGAGCGAGCAGGCCGAGAGCGCCCATGCTACGACGAACATCGCGACGTTGCGTTTCATCGACATCTTCATCGTAACAGCCGAACCGTAGCGCGTGAAGCGCCGCACCGTTACTGCGCCGCCGTCCACTGCTCGTCGGCGAGCTTCCAGCCGCCGCCGAGAGCGCGGTAGAGCTGGACAATCGTAAGCAGCTGATCGAGCTCGGTCTGGGCGAGGGCGTTTTCGGCCGGGAAGAGTTGCTGCTGCGCTTCCAAGACCTCGAAGTAGCTCGAAAGGCCGGCGATGTAGCGCTGTGTCGAGACGCTGACCGAGTCGCGGAGCGCCGACACGGCGCGCGCCTGCTGGGCGCGGACGTCCGTCAATTTTTGCCGGGAGACGAGCGCGTCGGAGACTTCGTGAAAGGCGTTCAGCGCGGTCTGCTCGTAGCGGAGCCGCGTCTCCTCCCATTCGGCTTCGGCTTGCCGGTATTGTCCGACCAGCCGTCCACCCTGGAAAATCGGCCCGACGAGCGAGCTCGCGGCCGACCAGACGCGGTTTCTTCCCGCCGTAAGTGCCGAAAGCTCGGGGCTCGCAAAGCCGAAAAGCGACGTCAGGTCCAGGCGCGGGAAAAAATCCGCCACGGCGACGCCGATACGCGCGTTGGCGGCGACAAGCGTCTGCTCGGCCTGGCGCACGTCGGGGCGGCGCTCGAGCAGATCGGAGGGCAGCCCGGCGGGGACATCCGGCGGCATTCGCTGCGCGGTCAGCGGCGCGCCGCGCTGAACCGTCGCCGGATTGCGGCCGAGCAGAAGATTGATCTGGTTCTCCTTGATGACAATCTGCCGTTCGAGGTTGGGCACGGCCGCCTCCGTGGACGCGAGCGACGCCTCGGCGCGGTCGGTCTCGAGCCGCGAGGCGACGCCGCCTTCGAGCCGCCGGCGGAATATGTCTAGACTGTCCCGAAAACTCTCGGCGGTGCGCCGGGCGATCTCGAGCTGGAGATCGAGCTCGAGCAGCTCGAAGTACGCCTGAGCGACGTCGCTCACGAGCGACAGCATGACCCCGCGCCGCGCCTCTTCCGAGGCGAGGATCTCCGCGCGCGCCGCCTCGTCGGAGCGGCGGATGCGCCCCCAAAGATCGATTTCCCACGAAGCGTTGAGAAGCCCGGCGTAGGCGTCGATGGTCTTGCCGGCGTTCGGGGCGACTCTGCCGCCGACGGAGTTCTTGCCGCGGCTCACATCGGCCTCATAGCCGAGCTGCGGGAAGAATCCCGAGCGCACCTGCATGCCGACAGCGCGCGCCTGCTCGATCCGACTGACCGCTTGGCGCAGATCGTAGTTGTTCGCTAGCGACTCCTTGACGAGACCGGCGAGGACCGGGTCGTCGAAGACCTCCCACCAGGGGACATCGGCGAGCGACGCCTGCTCGACGGCGCCTTCCTGGCCGCGAAAGATCGGCGGCGCGGCGACCTCCGGCCGCTTGTAGTTCGGACCTACTGCGCAGGCGGAGAGCGCGAGCATGGTAATTGCCGTTAGGGCAGGTGCGATGCGGCGCGTATCCATCCTCCTCACCACAGCGACTCCGCGCGGTTCACTCCGGCTGCGGCGCCGGAGCCGCGGCGGGGCGCTCTTCTTTGCGCCGGCTGAGCCGCTCAATGACATAGAATGAGACCGGGATCAAAAAGCTCGCCACGATCGTATCGGCGAGCATGCCGACGATCACGACCGTGCCGAGCGTGCGCCGCGCCGCGCTGCCGGCGCCGGCGGCGATCCACAGCGGCGCGCAGCCGAGAATGAACGCGATCGAGGTCATAAAGAGCGGCCGGCGCCGCAGCCTCATGCCTTCCAGCGCGGCCTCCATGAGTCCGCGGCCCTTCTCGAATTCCATCTTGGCAAACTCGACGATCAGGATAGCGTTCTTCGCCGCGAGGCCGATAAGGACGATGAGGCCGATCTGCGCGTAGACGTCGAGGGACATATGGCGCATCCACAGGCCGAAAAATGCGCCGGACACAGCGATTGGCACCGTCAGCAGCACGGAGAACGGAAGCGACCAACTCTCGTAGAGCGCCGCCTGAATGAGAAAGACGAACAGCAGCGAGAAACCGAAGACGACGCTCGCCGGCACACCCTCTGCCGCTGTTTTCTCCTGGAACGACATGCCCGCGTAGTCGTAGCCCATTTCTCGCGGCATGGTCTGCGCGAACACCTCTTCCAACGCCGCCATCGCCTGGCCCGAGCTGTAGCCCGGCGCCACGATGCCGTTGATCTGCGCGGCTCTGTATCCGTTGAAGCGGACGGTGAACTCCGGACCGTAAGTGGTGCGCATATTAATCAGCGTCGAGAGCTGAACCGGCTGGCCGTCGCCGTTGCGCACGCGGAAGAGCCCGACGTTGTTCGCGTCGGTGCGGAACTCCCCCTCGGCCTCGACGTAGACCTGCCACACGCGTCCGAAGCGATTGAAAAAATTGACGAAAAATCCGCCCATGAACGCCTGCAGCGTTCTATAGACCGCGCCCAGGTCGACGCCTTGCTTCAGCACCTTGTCGCGATCGACATCTGCGAAGACCTGCGGAGCGCTGGGGATGAGCGTCGTCGTCAATGTAGTGAACTCCGGGCGCTTGCGCGCGACCTCGAGAAAGCGCTCGGTGTTCTGCGCTAGAAAATTGATGTCCTGGCCGGAGCGGTCTTCGAGCATGAACGTCGCGCCGCCCGAGGTGCCGATGCCGGGGATCGCCGGCGGGGAGAAGCTGAACGCCTGCGCCTCCGGAAGCCCGGCGAGCCGCTGGTTCAAGCGATGCTGAATATCGGCCGCCGTAAGACCCGGGCGCTGGCTCCAGGGCTTCAGCGTGACGAAGAAGAACGCATTGTAAGTCGTGTTGACGAAGCTCAACAGGCTGAAGCCAACGACCGTATTGTAGCTCTGCACGCCGGGCATGTCCTTGAGGATGGCTTCGATGCGCTTGGCGGTAGCATCGGTGCGCTGCAGCGACGCGGCGATCGGTAGCTGGACATTGATAAAGAAATACCCCTGATCCTCTTCCGGCAGGAACGAACGCGGAAGCGACGATCCGAACAGACCCGCGCCGATCGCGATGACGATCAGCAGCACGACCGAGAAGACCGCTTTGTGGAGCAGCGCGTCGCTGCCCACCAAGTACACGTGCATCACTTTCTCGAAACCGCGGTTAAAGCCGTCGAAGAAGCGGCGGAGAAGCCCGCGCGACTCCGTGCGCGGCCGGAGCAGCAGCGCCGACAGCGCCGGCGAAAGCGAGAGCGCGTTGAAGGCCGAAATGAGCGTCGAGATCGCGATCGTGATCGCGAACTGGTTGTTGAGTCGCCCTTGAATGCCGCCGACGAACGCGACCGGCAGGAAAACCGAGGCGAGGATCAGCGCGATCGCGACCACCGGCCGCGAGACTTGCTCCATCGCCCGCAGGGTGGCGTCGCGCGGGGAAAGGCCGTGCTCGATATGCTGCTCGACTGCCTCGACGACGACGATCGCGTCGTCGACGACGAGACCGATCGCGAGGACGAGGCCGAAGAGCGACAGCGTATTGATCGAGAATCCGAGCAGCGGAAAGACGGCGAATGTGCCGATGAGCGATACCGGAACCGCGAGCAGGGGAATCAAGGTCGCCCGCCAGTTTTGCAGAAAGATGAAGACGACGAGGATGACCAGGATCAGGGCCTCGACCAGCGTCGTGACGATCTCCTTGATGCCTTCGCTCACCGCGAGCGTCGTGTCGAGCGAGACCGTGTAGGCGAGATCTTCCGGAAAGCGCTGCTTCACCTCGTCCATGAGCGCGCGCACGCGGCCCATCGTCTCGAGAGCGTTGGAGCCGGGCAGCTGATAGACCGCGATGATCGCCGAGGGAGATCCGTTGACGCGCCCGATTTGATTGTAGGTTTGGGCGCCGAGATCCACCCGGGCGACGTCTCTCATGCGGACGATGCCGCCGCCGGCGTCGGCGCGGAGCACGATCTCGCCGAATTCCTCGGGGGTGAGAAGACGTCCCTGCGCGCGCACCGTGTAGGTGTACTCCTGGCCTTTCGGCACCGGCTCGGCGCCGATCTGCCCCGCGGGATTCACGGTGTTCTGATTGGTGAGCGCGGTGATGATGTCGTTGACGGTGATCCCCAAACTCGCAAGCGTGTCGGGCCTGACCCAAAAGCGCATCGCGTATTGACCGGCGCCGAAGATCGCCACCTGGCCGATGCCTTGCACGCGGCTCATGGGATCGTTGATGTTGATGTAGGCGTAGTTGGCGAGAAAGGTGGCGTCGTAGGCGCCCTTCGGCGAGTAAAGCGAGATGAGCGCCAGCGGGCTCGTCGCCGATTTGCGGATCGTCACGCCCTGGTTGCGCACGTCGAGCGGAAGCTGCGACTCGGCCTGGAGATAGCGCATCTGCGTCAAGATCTGATCGTTGTTGGGATTGGTGCCGACGTCGAAATCGACCCGGAGCCGCATGAGACCGCTGGCTGAGTTGACCGA
>DATJFG010000145.1:0-20910 GCA_035495775.1 Verrucomicrobiia bacterium
TATAGACTCAAGCATTTCGCAGCAGATCAAAATCGACAAGGGCGTCGCTCCGGTCCGCGAAGGCTCGGACAATGAGACCCCATCGGCCGGCGCGCCGGCTAAGATTAATATCTCGGCCGAGGCGCGCTATTTGCAAAAAGCGGCGGAACTCGCCGGCCGAGGCGATGATATCAGGGCGGCGAAGGTTGCCAAGATCAAGGAGCAACTGGAGCAGGGGACTTACAACGTGGATCCGGGAGAAGTCGCCAAGAGCATCGCGCGAAGCGAAGTGTCGCGCCTCCTAGGCAAAAAATAAATGGGTGACGGATGACAGACGATCTATCGGAACTCGCTGCGGTCATCGGAGAAGAGGTCTCCCTCGGCCGCGAGCTGCTCGATAATCTCGCCGCGCAGCGCGAGGCGATCTTCGGCTGGCAGATCTCCGATTTGATCGAGCGGATCGAAAGCCGCGAGTCGTTGTTTTCGAGCCTCGCCGGCCTGGAGCGGAGGCGCAAACGCCTCGTCGGACAGCTCGCCGAAGACGCCGCGGACATCACGCTGCGAGAAATTCTCGCCGACAACCCGTCGGCGAAAGACGCCACGGCGCTCGAGCGGCTGCAAAAAGACGCGCGGCGGCTCTACACAAAACTGCAAACGGAGGAGAAAAGCCTTCTACAGTTGATGGAAAATCTCCTCGATCACATCCACGAAGCCTTGAGCCCGCTGTCGCAGCCGCAGGTCGCCCTATATGGCAGGCCAGCGGCGGCGCGCGTCTCCTCTGGGTTGATCCAGGGTAAGATTTAATTCTATGTCCATCCTCACGAGCCTCTCGATAGCGGCGCGCGCGATGCAGGCGCAGCAAGAGGCAATCCAGACGACTAGCCACAATGTTGCGAACGTCGCGACGCCGGGCTATTCGCGCCAGCAGGCGGTGCTCTCGGCCTCGGCGCCCGTTTTGGAGGGCCGGCTGCTTTTAGGCAACGGCGTCTCGGTAACAACCGTTCGCAACGTCGTCGACCGTTTTGCCGAGACGGAACTTCTTAGCCGCAATGCCGCGCTCGGTTACGCCGACGCGCGCTCGCGGGCGCTCAGCGGCGTCCAGGACGCTTTTCCGCCGTCCGGCGGAGTCATGAGCGCGCTGGATGCCTTTTTCAACGCCTGGTCTGCGCTTTCCAACAATCCCGGCGGCCAGGCGGAGAGAGTCGCGGTCGTCAACGCTGCCAACAACTTGAGCAGTCAATTTAGCCAGACGCGCAGCCTTCTCGTCGAGAGTCAGTACACTCTGGACAAAGACTTGAACGCCGCCGTCGGAAATTTGAACTCTTTATTGACCCAGATCGCCGACTTCAATGGACAGATCGCCGCCACGGAAGCATCGGGGCAGCCGGCGAACGACTTGCGCGATCAGCGCCAGCTCCTGCTTCAGGATGTCTCGCGTCTCACCGGCGCGACGATCATTGGCGGCGAAGATGGACAGCAGGCGACGGTGCTCTTGGGCGGCCTCGTCCTGGTGAGCGGCGATCGCGCCGCAACCGTAAACGCCGATACGGTTGGAGTCTCGGGATTCCGCACCGTAAGCTACACGAGTCCGAACGGTGGCCTCACGTTCGATGCGTCCGCGCTCTTTTCGCAAGGCGAGATCGGCGGCATCCTCGCAATGCGCGATACGGAAGTTCCCAACATGCTCGGTCGGCTCGACCAGCTCGCGAAAACCGTTGTCGATCAAGTCAACGCGCAGCACACTGCCGGATTCGACTTGAACGGGGCGCCGGGTGTAAATTTTTTCAATCCCATCGGCGCCGTCGCCGGTGCGGCGAATGCGATGCAAGTGAACGCGGCGGTCGCCGCCGATCCGAGCCTCATCGCCGCGGCACAAGCCGCAGCAGGCGCGCCAGGCGACAATCGCAACGCGCTCGCGATCGCAGGACTTCAGAACGGTGTCTTCGCCGCTCTCGGCAACAAATCACCTCAGGACTATTACCTCGCCCTTGTGCAGGATGTCGGCTCGGAAGCGGAGAGCGCCGATAATCAGGTGAATTTCCAACAATCGCTGTTGAGCCAGGCCCAGGCGCGCCGTGACAGCCTCTCCGGCGTCAGTTTGGAAGAGGAGATGACGAAACTGATTCTCTTCCAGCGCGCCTTCGAGGCTTCTTCGGTCCTCGTGCGGACCGGCGACGAAATGTACCAAACAATCCTCGCTATGGTGCGGTAAAACATGCGCGTCACCAATCAATCGCTTTCCGCCCAGGTGCAGGACACGCTCCAGCAGGCGCTTCGCCGCCTCAACGAGACGCAGGAGCAGATCGCGTCGGGCAAGCGGATCAATCGGCTCTCCGACGATCCATTCGGCGCGGTGCGGGCGCTCGATCTGAATAGTTTGGGCGCATCGCTCGATCAGTATCAAAAAAATATCGACGCCGCTCTGCCGGTGCTAAATCAGACCGATTCGGCGCTCGGTCAGCTGAACGACATACTCACGCGGGCGAAGGAAATCGCCGTTCAGATGGCCAACGGCTCGATGTCGGCGGCCGACCGCGTCTCCGCCGCGGCAGAGGTGCATGAGCTTTCCGCCCGGCTTCTGTCGCTCGGGAATTTTCGCTTCGATAACCGGTATCTTTTCGGAGGCTTCGCCAACGGCGCGGCGCCGTTCACCCCGGCTGTCGGGGGAGCGACTTACAATGGCGACTCCGGCGCCATCAATGTTCAAGCGAACCGCTCAACGACCGTGGCGCTCAATATCGCTGGGGATGCGCTGTTCCAGGGCGTCGGCGTTGTCGGCGGCACCGACCTTTTTGCAACGCTATCCGATCTCGAAACCGCGCTCACCGGTAATAATGTCAGCGGCGCGAACGGCGTCACCACCCAGATCGGGCGGCTCGACTCGGGACTCGACCAAGTCTCGGCCTTTCGCGCCGATATCGGCGCCCGCATTGAAACTTTGAATGCGGCGCATCAAGGACTCGAAGCCATGCAGCTGAAGACGACCGACATGCGCTCAAAAATCGAGGATGTCGACGCTATTAAGGTGTATTCCGACTTTGCCCGGCTCCAGCAGGCGTTTCAAGCGGCGCTCGAATCCTCCGCTCGGGTCGTCCAGCCCAGCATTCTCGATTTTATCAAATAGGGGACTTATGCTCGTTCTTACCAGGCGCTTGGGAGAAAGCATCACGATCGGAGAGGACGTCGTCGTTACGGTTCTGAGCGTGACCGGCGGACAGATACGGCTCGGCATCACCGCACCGCAGAGCGTGCGCGTGCTGCGCCAGGAGATTTTGAAAGGCATTCAGGAAGAAAACAACGCCGCCGCCAAGGGGGCCGGCGGCGCATTGCCGCTCGACACGCTGGCGAAGCGATGGAGCGGCATCAAGATTGAAAGGAGAAGGGCTTAGGCATGGATGTGGAAAAACACGAAGCCGCGAAAGCGCCGTCGGCCGGCGAAAACCCCGCGCTGGAACTTTTCTTTCCTGAAGGCCTGTTTGGCTTCGCGACTCCTCGATACTTCACCTTAAATCCGTACCTGCCGCCCGACGGTAGCCCCTCCCCCTTTTTTCTGCTCCAGTCGAACGAGGATGATCTTTGCTTCCCGCTTATTTCCCCCGAGCTTTTGATTCTGGAATATAAGCCTGAACCGCCTGCGGAGTTACTCGCGAAGCTCGGCGCAGGGTCACAGGCCGAGCTCGCGGCATTCGCCATCGTCACACTGCGTGAACGGGTGGAAGAGATCACGGTCAATCTCCAGGGACCGATTCTATTAAACCCGCGCTCCCGGCTTGGGCTTCAATTCGTCGTGGAACAGTATCCTCTGCGCTGCCCGTTGCTCACGGCGCCCCAAGCCTAAAGTTTTCCATCAAAGCGCCGAAGACTCCTTAGAGGAGTTTTCAATGACCGCACAGCTATCCGTACGCGCATTGATCCAGCCGGTCTCGCTTTTCGAGCCGGACGCTCTCCTCCCTATCCAATATCTCGATACCATTCGCCGCATCGTCCCAATCGAGCCCGAAAAAAGACTGATGTGGGCGGTGCTTGAGGACGCGGTCGAAGCTTATCAAAGCTCTTTTTCCGACCGGCGGATGAAGTCCGCGGAAAGCTTTAATGAAGAGGAAAAATGGATCCTCGAAAACAACCACCGCTGGCTTTACTCGTTTAACAACATTTGCGACATCCTGGGCTTCAATGCCGACTATTTGCGCGCGGGGTTGCTCGCCTGGAAACAAAAACAAATCGTCGTGATGGCGGGAAAACATCTTCACCCGCATCGGAAACAGCCGCGGACGGAACCGCGCACGATAAGAAGCGCTGCGCGCCGCTCGTGACATTTAAGAGCTTGCTTTATGTGGATCCCCCACTCGAAACAGAATCGAGTCACATAGATGGAGGCTTTGAAACAAGCCCCCAAGCCCGCGCGGGAGAATGCGCGCGGTGTCGCCGCCGCGGCCTTTCCTAGGCTTGCCCCGGCCGAGCCGGGAGCGCAAATTCATCGCGTCGACCGGGTCATCGAGCGCGTCACCCAGCTGCCGTTCTCGCCTGTGGCCACGAAAATTCTTCATCTGGCGTGGGATGAGCGTGCCGGCGCGCGCGACATGGCCAATGTCATCGTCCTCGACCAGGCGTTTACGGCGCGTTTGTTACGCATCGCCAATTCGCCCTATTACGGCCAGTCGCGCGAGGTGACGACAGTATCGCAGGCGGTCGCGATCCTGGGCATGGATGCGATCGCTTCGCTCGCGCTTACGCTTTTTACATTCGGTACGGTTCCAGAGGATGGAAACGAGACACTGTCGATCGGGCAGCTGTGGGAACATTCGCTCGGCACGGCGGTGTGGGCGCGGGCCATCGCGGCGCGCGCGAATAATCGGATGCCGGAAGAGGCCTTTATCGCAGGCATGCTCCACGACATGGGGAAAGTCTTGCTGTATCGGTTCTTTAAAAAAGAGTTACATGACGCAGTGCGCATGGCCGAAAACGACGGAATCTCGCTGGCGCAGGCGGAGCAGCAGATTTTGGGCACGGACCATGTCGTCGTCGGCCATGTGGCCGCAACACAGTGGGGATTTCCGCCCGTGCTCCGCTATGCGATTGCGTTTCACCGAGCCCCACAGGAAGTTCCGCGCGATACCGCCGACGCGGTTAAAAAGATCGTCGCGATCATCCACGTCGCCGACGCCCTTACCGAAGCCACCGACATTGGCTATGGCGGCGGCGATAGCAGCGATCGAGCGATCGATGCTTCCATCTGGCCGCTTCTCAGAACGAGCGAAGAAGAATGCCGGCAAATGGTGGATCAGGTCACGGCCGAGATCGAAAAAAACCGTGAAAAGTTCGCGGCAGCGCTTGGCTGGAAGCAGACAGCCAAGAAAGAGCGCGGTGAAAAGACCGCGAATGAAGCCGAGAAATCGGCGTCGCGGATACCGCCGATCGCGCCTGCTGCGAGAGCGCAAAACGCCGCGTATTTCGATCGCTTCATCGAAGCGGGAAAGCAGATCGCAGTTCTCGCGGGCCTCGATGAGATGCTGCCTAATATCGCGTCCCACGCAATGATGCTTTTGGAAGCCGACGCCGCAGAGATTCTCTTGCCCAAAGATGAGGTCTTCGAGTTTGCCGCGGCCGTGGGGATCGAAAGCCTCCGCGGCCGGACGATCCCTGCGGCACAGAGTCTGGCGGGATGGGTCGCGCAGATCAAAGAGGCGATGATGATCGCCGACATCGAACGCGCGCCGATCTCATGGGAAAAGAGCTACTTCGCCGATGCCGACTATCGAACGCACCTCTTATTGCCGATCGAGTGGGCGGGCAAGACGATCGCCGTCCTCGAGGTCCATCGCCGGCGCGCCTCGGCGTGGAAGCCCGAGGATTTAAGCGCTTTCAACACTTTCGTTGAGCTTGCGGCGGTCGCGCTGGAAAACGCCAGGCTTTACCGCGAGTCGGAAGAAAAGGCCGTGAGCTTTCAAAAGGTCAATCAGGCCCTGCACGAAGCGCTTCGCGTCAAGGAAAAGTTTCTGCACATCGTATCGCACGAGCTGCGAACACCGCTTAGCATTATCATGGCGTACCCCGGCATGGTCCTTAATAACCTCTTCGGCGATACGACGCCGCAAATCCGCGATGGAATGCAGAAGGTGCTTGGGTCGGCGAAACATCTGTTAACGATGATCGACACGATTCTCGATCTGACCCAGATCGAGGGCAAACAGATGAAAGTGCATCTCGAGGAGATCGACCTGCCGAAGCTGCTGGATGAAATCGCCGCCGCCGCCGAGGAGCGCATCGCCGAGAAGTCCGTCGTCTTTGAGCGCGATTATCCTCGCAGCTTACCCGTCCTCGCCACTGACCGGAAGCGGTTAAAACAGGCGCTGATGTGCCTTGTGGACAATGCGGCAAAGTTTACCCACGAGGGCAAGATCGTCCTGGGCGCCGCCCGAAAACAGGGAGGCGTCGAAATCTTCGTCCGTGACACCGGTATCGGCATAGAGGAAAAATGCCAAGAGATCATCTTCGACCCCTTCCGTCAAATCGATGACGGTGATGACCGGTCTTTTGGCGGTCTCGGCCTCGGTCTTTATACCGCGCGTTCGATCGCCCGGCTGATTCAAGGCGATATTACGGTCGAAAGCAGGGTGGACAAAGGCTCGATTTTCCGCGTCTGGATTCCTAGATTGTTCCAAGTTGACGAAAGCTCGTCCGCTAACGTTTAAACCCACGCCGAATCGCCGTCGATCGGCCGAATGGCGTCACGGGCCCGGCTATTGCTTCGCACGTCTTCTTTTCTCAATCAGGATGAACTCCATGCGCTGGCGGCAAATTCTTCTGCCCCAGCGTGGCATCGACTTTGCACAATCGGCCCACCATCATGGAAGGCATCGACAACCAAGTCATTTTATTGACGGGTGGCACAGGCTCGTTCGGCAATAAATTCATCGAAACAGTCCTCCGACGTTATCAGCCGAAGAAACTGATCGTCTTTAGCCGCGACGAGCTCAAGCAGCTCGATATGCGCCAGCGGTTTCCAGAATCGCGTTATCCATGCATGCGCTACTTTATCGGCGATGTGCGCGATAAGGAGCGTCTGCAGCGCGCGTTTGAAGGCGTCGACATCATCGTCCACGCCGCGGCGCTCAAGCAGGTGCCCACGGCCGAATATAATCCTCTCGAAGTCATCAAGACGAACGTTCTGGGCGCGGCGAACATCATCGACGTCGCGATCGACTGCGGCGTGCGCAGGGTGATCGCGCTGTCGACCGACAAAGCCGTTAATCCGATCAATCTTTACGGCGCGACGAAGCTATGCTCCGACAAGCTCTTTATCGGAGCGGGCGTTTACGCCGGCGCCCGCGACACGCATTACAGCATCGTGCGCTACGGCAACGTCCTCGGCAGCCGCGGCAGCGTCATTCCCCTTTTCATCGAAAGGCGCGCAAGCGGCGTGCTGCCGATCACCGATCCCCGTATGACGCGGTTTTGGATCACGCTCGACGAGGCCGTCGCGTTCGTCCTTCGCTCACTCGGCATCATGCGCGGGGGCGAAATCTTTATTCCCAAACTTCCCAGCATGCGGCTCATCGACCTGGCGCGCGCGATCGCGCCGGAATGCCGGCACGATGTGGTGGGCATCCGCCCCGGCGAGAAGCTCCATGAGGTTCTCGTCACCGAAGACGAGGCCCGCCGAGCGCTCGAGTTCCACGACTTTTTCGTCGTGCAGCCGGGTCCGGTCTTGAACGGCTGGAAGAACGGACGTCTCCATACCGGACGGCCCGTCCCGGAGAATTTTCGCTACAGCTCCGAAGCGAACGAGCGATGGCTTACGGTCGATGAACTGCGCGAGATCGTCAATGGCTACGAATCGTCCCATACTGCCTTACGCGCGGCAGTCGGTTAGCGCCGACGACATTCAGGCGGTCGTCGAAGTTCTTCGCTCCGATTGGTTGACGACCGGTCCCAACGTCGAAAGGTTCGAAAGAGCCTTCGCCGAATTCATCGGCATTGACCATGCCGTGGCGGTGGCGAACGGCACTGCCGCGCTGCACGCGGCCATGTCGGCGGCCGGTATCCAAGCCGGCGACGAAGTGATTGTGCCGGCGATGACTTTCGTCGCGTCGGCGAACGCCGCGCTGTATCAGCAGGCGACCCCCGTCATAGTTGACGTCGACCCCGCAACGCTTCTCATCGATCCCAAGTCGGTGGAAAAGAAAATCAGCGCGCGAACGAAGGCGATTGTCGCGGTCGACTATGCGGGACAGCCGTGCGACTACGATGCGCTCCGGCGCATCGCCGAGCCGCGCGGGGTTAAGCTGATCGCCGACGCGTGTCATTCACTCGGCGCCGAGTATAAAGGCCGAAAAGTCGGCAGCCTCGCCGATCTCACGGTGTTCAGCTTTCATCCGGTCAAGCACATCACGACCGGCGAGGGAGGCATGATCACGACCGTCGACGATGAGATGGCCGAGCGGCTGCGGCGTTTCCGTAATCACGGTATCAACGCAGACCATCGCGAGCGTGGTGAAAAAGATACCTGGCGCTACGAGATGGAAAGTCTTGGCTATAATTATCGTCTGACGGATTTTCAATGCGCGCTCGGCCAAAGTCAGCTTTACACGCTGCCGGAGCGCATCGCGCGGCGACGGGAAATCGCGCGCGCTTATGACCATGCTTTCAGCGGCTTCGCGCGCGCGACGCCGCTCGGAGTCGCAGCGGAAATCCTCCATGCTTATCACTTGTACGTCATCCGCGTCTTTGACCGCGCGCGTGTCTATGATGCGCTGCGGCGGCGCGGCATCGGCGTAAACGTCCATTACCTGCCGGTGCATTTGCATAACTATTATCGCCGCACCTTCGGCTATGGACCCGGCGACTGCCCCGCGGCCGAGCAGGCGTACGAGGAGATCTTAAGCCTGCCGATGTTTTCCGACATGACGATCGATGATGCGTGTCGCGTCATCGAAGTGGTCGCCGCAGAGGTCGAAGACCATGCCGCTTAATCAGACCGAGCTCTTCGCCGATTTCGAAGGGGACCGCTGGTTCGGACGCAATCAAAAAGCGCTCGAGACATTCGATCCTGAGGCCGATCTTCCGCTGCGCGTTATGGAGTCATACGACGTCAGGCCGCGGAGCGTGCTGGAGATCGGCGCCGCGAACGGCTTTCGCCTGGCAGCGATTCATCGGCGGTACGGTGCTCGCGCCGTCGGCGTCGAGCTTTCGAAGCTAGCGCTGTGCGACGGAAAAACAAAATTCCCGGACGTCGACTTCGTCTGTGGATCGGCGCACGCCGTTCCCCTTCACGAAATCTTCGACGTTGTGATCGTGAATTTTGTCCTCCATTGGGTCGACCGGAGTTTGTTGATGCGCTCCGTGGCGGAGATCGATCGACTTATCTCCGATGGCGGCTTTTTAATCATCGGTGATTTTTACCCGTCGAATTTTATCAAGGTCCCGTATCATCATCTCGCCGACGAGCCGGTGCATACCTACAAGCAGAATTACGCCGGTCTGTTTTTGGCGTCAGGCCTCTACCATTCGGTTTGTCTGTTGACCGCGAGCCATTCTTCGAAGTCGCAGAATGCGGACGCCGGCGAACGCGACCGGACCGGAGTTTGGCTGTTGAAGAAAAATTTGACGGCTCATTACATGGCCGACGGTGCGGACGGCCGATGACGTCGGGCGGCAAAGATAAGCGCCGCATTCTCGTCGTCGGCTGCGGGTCGATCGGCAAGCGCCACATCGGAAATCTGCTGGCTCTTAAGGCCGGTGAGGTCGTCGCATTCGATGTGCGGGAAGAACGACGCGTTGAAGTGGAAAAGCGCTGGAATATTGAGAGCGTTACAAGTTTAGAAGAGGCCTTCGAGCAAAAGCCGCACGCGGCCGTCATTGCGACGCCGCCGAGCCTTCACATACCCGTCGCGTTGCAAGCGGCGGAGCACGGCTGTCATCTCTTTATCGAAAAGCCGCTCGCCGCCGGCATGCAGCGCGTAGGTGAGTTGCTCGAACGCGCGCAGCGACAGCGTCTCGTTACGCTCGTCGGCTGCAATATGCGGTTCCATCCCGGTTTGATGCACGTCAAGAAATTGATCGATGCCGGTGCAGTCGGCGCCGTGCTCTCGGCGCGCGCCGCATTCGGTCAATACCTGCCCGATTGGCATCCCCGGGAGGATTACCGTAAGGGCTACAGCGCCCGGCGGGATCTCGGCGGCGGCATCATTCTGGATGCGATCCATGAAGTCGACTACCTGCGCTGGCTAGTGGGCGAGATCCAAAGCGTCGCCTGTTTCGCGGGACGTTTGAGCTCGCTGGAAATCGAAACGGAAGACAGCGCGTCGTTATTGCTGAGATTCGCGAGCGGCGCGATCGGTGAAATCCACGTCGATTACGTCCAACGCGCTTATCGTCGCAACGCGCAGATTGTAGGAGAGAAGGGGACAATCGACTGGGACTACCCAAGCCGCGAAGTCCGGTGGTATTCGGCCGACGACCGCCAATGGCGCGCCGTCGGCGCGCCGACGGATTGGGAGGCCAACGAGATGTATCTGGATGAGATGCGTCATTTTCTCCGCTGTCTCGACGGCGCGGAGGCGCCGGCGCTCGATTTATTGAATGCCAAACGGGTCCTGGAGATCGCGCTCGCGGCCAAGGCGGCCGCCGAAAATCGTATTGTGGTGGAGCTCTAGCGATGAACGCCCGACCCAAGATCGTTGCGATCGTTCAGGCGCGCATGGGGGCCTCGCGCTTTCCCGGCAAAGTGCTCCAGCAGATCGAGGGACGGCCGATGTTATGGCATGTCGTCGACCGTGTGCGACGGTCGACGCTCGTCGATCACGTCATCGTAGCGACTTCGGACAATTCTTTGGATCAGCCGGTCGCCGAGTTTTGCACCACAGCCGCGATCGATTGCTTTCGCGGGAGCGAGCGCGACGTGCTCGATCGATACTATCGCGCGGCTAAACAGTGTGCCGCCGACGTCGTCGTGCGCATCACCGCCGATTGCCCGCTGATCGATCCGGAAATTATCGATAACGTCGTCAAAACTTACGTGGAAGACGGCTGCGACTACGCGACGAATACACTCGGCACGAGCTATCCGGACGGGCTCGATGTCGAGGTTTTCTCTTTTGACGCTCTGGACAAGGCATGGCACGACGCGACGCTTCCGGCCGATCGCGAGCACGTAACCTCCTATATCATCAACTCCGGCGTTTTTCGGCTCGTCGATGTTCCGAGCGGCGTGGACGCGCTCGGCCGTCTGCGTTGGACGGTCGATCATGCGATCGATCTCGAATTCGTACGCGCCGTTTATGCCCGGCTGTGGCCTTCGAAGGGCCACGACTTCGGCTACCGTGAAGTGCTTCGTCTGCTGGACGAAGAGCCCAGCCTGACGGCGATCAATCTCGGCGCAATCCGAAACGAAGGCTATTACCGGTCACTCGCGGCCGAACCTTTAGGCCTAGCAAAACCGCGCTCGATCCAACGATCGCAGGAGCTCAAGAAAAAAGCCGAGCGCTTGATCCCGTCGGGCAGTCAGACCTTCAGCAAAGGACCAAGCCAATATATCCAGGGCGTCGCCCCGGTTTTTCTTCTGCGCGGCCAGGGCGGCCACGTTTGGGATGTGGACGACAACGAATACATCGATTGCTCGATGGCGCTCGGGTCGGTGATTCTCGGTCATAATTATCCGGCGGTCTCGAATGCCGTGAAGCGCCAGGTGGACCAAGGAACGAACTTCTCGCTTCCGCACCCGCTCGAAGTGAGCGTTGCGGAGATGCTTGTCGATCTGATTCCGTGCGCCGAGATGGTCCGCTTTGGGAAAAACGGTTCGGATGCGACTGCGGGGGCCGTGCGCGTCGCGCGCGCCCATACAAAACGCGACATCATCGCGTGCTGCGGCTATCACGGCTGGCAGGATTGGTATATCGGCACGACGACGCGAAGCCTCGGGGTGCCCGAAGCCGTGAAGGCCTTGACCGCGAGCTTTACCTACAATGACATCGCGAGCCTTGAGCGGATTTTCGATCTGCACCGCGACGGTGTCGCGGCGGTTGTCATGGAGCCGGTCGGGATCGAGGAGCCGCGGGACGGATTTTTGCAGCAGGTCGGCGATCTCGCGCGGCGGCACGGCGCGCTGTTGATTTTCGACGAAATCGTCACCGGCTTCCGCATTGCGGCCGGCGGAGCCCAACAGCACTTCGGCGTCATTCCCGACCTCGGATGCTTCGGCAAAGCCATGGCGAACGGCTACCCGATTTCCGCAGTGGTCGGCCGGCGGGACGTGATGGAGCTGTTCGACGAAATCTTTTTTTCATTCACCTTCGGCGGCGAAGCCGTTTCGCTCGCGGCCGCACAGGCGACGATGACGGAAATCGCCGCAGGCGACGCGCTCGGCCGAGTCTGGGAGCAAGGACAGAGACTGAAGGACGGCTATAACGTGCTCGCGCGCATCTTCGGGGTCGAGCGGCATACGCAATGCGTCGGCATGCCGCCGCGAACCGTCGCGGTTTTCAAAGACGAATCAGGCAAGGAAGCGCTTGTCCTCAAAAGCCTCTTTCAGCAGGAGTGCCTGAAGCGCGGCATTCTCTTCAGCGGCGGTCATAACCTTTGCTCGAGCCATACGCACGACGATATCGATCGGACGCTCAGAGCTTATCGTTCGGCGATGGAAATCTTGGCCGATGCGGTTCGTCGAGGCGATGCGCTCGCCCGCCTCGAAGGCAAGCCCGTCGAGCCGGTGTTTCGGAAAGCGTGATGCGGCGATTCATGGAACGCGCGGAAAATCGTTTGATCGTTTTTCGTGCCGATGCGGCGGCCGCCATCGGAACCGGCCATGTGATGCGTTTGCTGGCGCTGGCCCAGGCATGGTGCGCCAGCGGCGGTGAAGCCTGCTTTGTCGGCGGTCCAGGGGGGCTCGAGCAGCGGCTGCTTTCGGAAGGCTTCCAGGTCGTCGGACAGAGAGAAGTGCCTGGAAGTCAAAAGGAGGCGCGCTGGACAGCGGATTTCAGCAAAAACCATGGAGCTTTGTGGCTCGTGGTGGACGGCTATCATTTCGGCGCCGATTATCAAGAAACCATGAAAGAGGCGGGGCTGAAGGTGCTTTTTGTCGATGACCACGGCCACAGCGAACGGTATGCAGCGGACATCGTTCTCAATCAGAACCTTTACGCCGACGAAAGCTTCTATCGCAATCGGCAATCCTATACCCGGCTCCTTCTCGGGACCCGCTACGCGCTTCTGCGCTCGGAATTCTCGAAATGGCATGGGTGGACCCGTGAGATTCGGCCGCTCGCGCGCAATATTTTGGTGACGCTCGGCGGCGCGGATGCCGCTAACGTTACATCGAAGGTTCTCGAGGCGCTCCGGCGGCTCGATGTCGATATCCACGTCAAAGTGGTCGCGGGTGCAGTCAACGGCCATCTTAGTTCGCTGCGGGCCAGCGCGGCACAGGCCGCGGGCCGCGTGGAAGTGCTGACGGAGGTCACCGACGTTGCGAAACTCATGGCCTGGGCCGACCTCGCGATCTCGGCGGGGGGCAGCACGTGCTGGGAAATCGCCTTCATGGGGCTTCCGTCCTGTGTCATCGTAACGGCTAACAATCAGCTGCCGGTGGCGCGGTCGCTCGAAAAAGAAGGCGCGGCAATTAATATCGGCTGGTGGCAAAGCGGCGCCAAGGAAAAGCTGCTCGGCGCCGTCTCGGCTCTCATTGAGGATCCCGCCCTACGTCGGGATCTCGGCCAGAGCTGCTCGAGAATTGTCGACGGCGCGGGAGCGCGGCGCGTGGCCGATCTCCTGAGAAACCCGGCGACAGACAACCATCCATTGAACGTCGCTCAGGAGGCATGATGGATATCTGCGCGTTTTGGAACAGTCGCGCGGGACTCGGCGAGGCCGCCGGCAGCCGCGATGTCGTCGCCAAACGGTTGGAGATCGAGGCGATCGCCTCCTACGTTCGCGACGGGATGCGCGTTCTGGATGCCGGGTGCGGCAACGGCGTGACCGCAATCGAGCTCGCCGGACGCTATGACATCGAGATTTTGGGGATCGATTTCGCTTCGGCGATGATCGAAGCCGCCGCCGGCATGCTGCAGGGGCACAGCCTCAAAGGCCGCCTGCGATTCGACGTCGGCGAGGTGCGGCGCCTCGCGCATCTCCGCGGCAGCTTCGATCTCGTTTATACCGAACGCGTCTTGATCAACCTGTCTGATTGGCCCGCGCAAAAGGACGCGATTTCGGCGATCGGCGACACTCTCGCCGACGGCGGCATGTATGTCATGTGCGAAAACAGCCAGGACGGCCTCGATCAGACGAACGCGTTGCGCGAGCGCATCGGGCTCTCCACGATAACGCCTCCATGGCACAACCGCTATCTCCGCGATGCCGAGATCGAACAGGCGAGGTTTACAAACTTAAAGCTGGAGCGAATCGATTACTTCAGCTCGACTTATTACTTTTTGAGCCGAGTGGTCAACGCATGGCAGTCGGCTCAAGCCGGCAGAGAGCCCGATTACGGCGACCCGATCAATCAGCTCGCCTTGCGCATGCCGTCGTTCGGTAAGCTCGGTCAGGGGCGAATATGGGTGTGGCGGAAAATCTCGTAGAACCAGGCGGCTCTGCGTGCGCAGCGGCGCCGCGAGTCCGCCTGAGACCCGTGACGCAAGGCGACTTCCAGCTGCTGTGGGAGTGGTCTAACGATTCTACGGTCCGTGCATACTCGTTCGAATCAGAACCGATCACCTTTGCCGAACATCGGCGCTGGCTGGGACGGAAAATCACCGAGCCGCAGTGCAGATTCTTTATTGCTTTAAACGAATATTCCGTCGCCATCGGACAGGTGCGTGACGATTTGGAGGAGGACAGAGCCATCGTGTCCGTTAGCGTCGACGAGCGTTTGCGCGGACAAAACTATGGCAAGGAGATCATTCGGGCCTCAGGCGAGGCGGTTTTCGCTGAGACGGATGTGAACCTGATCAGCGCCTTCATTAAGCCCGAGAACGAGGTGTCGATCCGCGTCTTTGGAAAATGCGGATACCGTATGGCCGGCAGCGTGACAATTCATGGTCAGCCGGCCCTGCGGTTCATCCGGGAGCGAAATCGATGACCGCATTTACGATTGGGAAGCGAAAAATCGGCGTCGGCGAGCCGGTATATATCGTGGCCGAGCTCTCCGCCAATCACAATCAAAGTTTCGACCAAGCCTTGCGTCTGATTGTTGAGGCGAAAAACGCCGGCGCCGATGCCGTTAAGCTGCAAACTTATACGGCCGACACGCTCACGCTCGACTGCGACAAGCAACCCTTTCATATCAACGGGCAGACTCTTTGGGACGGCCAGACGCTGCACGCTCTATACCGCAAGGCGTACATGCCGTGGGAATGGCAGCCTAAGCTCAAGGAGGCCGCTGAAAAAATCGGACTTGATCTCTTTTCCGCCGCGTTCGATCCGACAGCCGTCGACTTTCTCGAAGGTATGAATATTCCGGTCCACAAGATCGCTTCGTTCGAGATCGTCGATATCCCTCTGATCGAAAAAATGGCGCGTACGGGAAAGCCGCTGATGATCTCCACGGGAATGGCGACGTTTGAAGAAATCGACGAGGCGGTCCAAGCCGCGCGGCGCGCCGGCGCGCGCGAGATCGCGTTGCTCAAATGCACCAGCGCCTATCCGGCGCCGCCTGAGGAGATGAACCTAAAGACGATTCCGCATCTGGCCGAGGCCTTCGACGTTCCCGTCGGCCTTTCCGACCACACCACAGGCATCGCCGCGCCCGTCGCGGCGGTTGCGCTCGGAGCCTCGATTGTGGAGAAACATTTCACCCTCTCGCGCTCGGTGCCCGGCCCGGACAGCGCATTTTCGCTCGAGCCGCATGAATTCAAAGTCATGGTGGACGCGATCCGTGCTGCGGAAAAGGCCCTCGGCGGCGTGAGGTATGAGGCGGGAGCCGCGGAGGCGAAAAGCCGCGCGTTCAGACGCTCGCTCTTCATCGTCGCAGACGTGAAGGCCGGCGAGCGGCTAACGGAGAAAAACGTCCGCTCGATCCGACCGGCGGATGGCCTCCACACGCGACATTTACGGGATGTATTGGGGCGTCGCGCCAACCGTGCGATCGCATCCGGCACGCCACTGTCGTGGGATATCATCGACTAGGGCGGCAAAAATTTCCTGTTTCGGCTGGCACCCAGGTTGCAGTTCAATCGTGACCTTTTGAGAGAGCTATGAGTAAACCGCGAGTTTTATTCGCGATCGGCGACGTCGACTGGAAATATTCGCGCGGCAAATTGCGCCATATGGTCAAACGCGTCGCCGACCAGGGATCGTGCGAGGTGGCCGTCGCGAGCCATGATGCAGAACTCTGCCGCGAGTTCGAAGGCGAGATCGCGTCGTTCCACATGCCGGGCGCGTTTCCCGGAGTCCTGCCGCAGCACGCGCTGGCGATGAGCGATCTGATGATCCGTTATACGAGCGATGTGCTGTTTCCCGACAGCCGCTTCCCCTTCTGGAAGACGATGGCGACCGACGATTTCGTCGGCTGTTTCACGCCTTCAACCCATCCATCGCTGCCGTTCCGCCCCGATATCGTCGTTTATCCGCTCATGGGGATCGACAACAGCACCATCGGCGCGAATCATTTTTATACCGAGGTTGTTCGCCATGCACATAGCATGAATGTGCCGATCCTCG
Organism: Verrucomicrobiia bacterium; assembly: GCA_035495775.1. Lineage (GTDB taxonomy): Bacteria > Desulfobacterota > Binatia > UBA9968 > UBA9968 > JAJPJQ01. The sequence continues at coordinate 16,630 of DATJFG010000145.1, forward strand.
GCATCGAGATATCCCCGCTGGGCGATCGACAATGCCTCGGCGCTTCACTCGCCGATTATTACGCGATGAAGACGGAATTCTCGCGCTCCTTTATCGTGCGGCAGGAATTGGCGCCGGAGGAGCGGGTGTTTGTGATGCCGCCGCTCGAGAGCTATCTCCTTACCTGTCGCAACGACTCGCTGCTCGAGGACTTTTTTCCGGTCGAGACTGGAGCGCGGAAGAGTCTCGGCGTTCCCCCCGGCTACGTCACGGTGTTCGTGCCGCACAACGTCGCTTTTGTCTACGAGACGCGCCGCATTCTAGCGGCCCTGAGCGCGCTCAATCATCCGGCCGCCGTGCTCCTCGGCGTCAATCCCGACGTCGCGCGCCACAGCCGCAAGGAGCGCGAGATCGCCGAAATCGTTTATCGCGATGAGATCGCGAAACTGCCTTGCGTGCTCATCTGCGAAGAGCGCGGCTGGCGCGAATTGCTTCTCATGAGCGATGTCGTTGTCGGTCCTAATTTTTCGATCCACACCGAGCTCGCGTCTCATTACGATAAGCTGGCTATTGTCTGCCAGGCGATGTCTGAACGGGTTTGGATTGCGGAAAGCTTTTACGTCGAGCCCGAGTCGGACCGTATCGCGGGCCTCATCGACGGCTGGATCGACCACTGCTGGACGCGGAGAAAGAGCTTGGCGGAAATCATCGCTTCGATTCTCGGCGGAAAGAGCGAGCGCAAACGCGAGGTGAAAGTTGAATCTAAAAGGCAAGAAGGCATTTTGCTTCATCGCCCTTAAGCATCACGGCCGTTTTCTCTTCCCCGTCACCCGGGCGCTCGCCGAGCGCGGCATGGAGGTCATCCATCCGACCGCTACGGCCGAGTCGCCGTTCGAGATCACATTCATCGAAGAGGGGATGCCGTATCGGCATACCCTTTCATACCTGGACGCGGCCGTCGCCGGCGAGATCGAGTCGGCGTATCGACGCATCCGCTCCATTTGGAAAGAGCGAATTCTCGAAGGCTCGATCCTCCACGGTTTTACGATGTGCATCCAAGACAAAGCGCTCAGGATGCATATCGAGAATTTTTACCTGCTGCGGAGAATGTTCCAGGTCGAGCGGCCCGACCTCGTTTTGGTGCTCCACGAAATGAACAGCTGGGGCAAGATTCTCGGCTATCTCTGCCATGAATTCGGCGTTCCCTACATCAGTTTTCAGGAGGGGCTTTACTACGGCGAGAGCGGCATCTATCGCTTTAATACCGAGTACTCCACCGGCTGCTTCATCTGGGGCGAATCGACGCGCGAAGTTCTGCTGGGCGCCGGCGGCTCCGGCGATAAAATGTTCATCGTCGGCAACACGCACCTGCCGGCGGCGATCGCCGAGCACAAGCGCCCCGACTTGATCCAAAAGACACGTAAGGAACTGCGCGTGGGACGCGACGGCCGGCTCGTGACGCTCTTTATGGGCGGCCTCGGGTACGGTGATAAGTTCCGTCTGCCGGAAACCATTTTATCTTGGATGAAGTCTTCACCGCAGCTGACGCTGGCGGTGAAATGGCATCCTTTCAACAACAAGAAAGACATCGAGACGATGTCGGCGCCCTTGGCCGAGATTCCCAACATTCATTCGCTCCAGCAATACGACACGTACCGGCTGATGGCGGCGAGCGATGTCTGTGTCGTTTTCGGCAACTCGACGACGGGCCTCGAATCACTCGCCTTTGACCGGCCGCTCGTGGAAGTTAACCTGCCGCGGCAGGAGTTCTCGTACGCGCGGCAGGGTGTCGCCGAGCCCGCTGCGATTCTCGACGATGTCCCGGCGGCGGTCGAGAAGGTGCTCCATGGTGAAATTCCCTCGGAGCGCCGCGCGCGGGTCGATGAATATCTTCGTTATAATCTCTGCTCGCGGGACGGGAAAAGCGTCGACCGCGCGTTGGACGCCATCTTCCGGCTGCTGAGCGCGCGCGAGGCGCAAAAATCACGCGGCCCAGCCAAGCCGACAGGCAAGCCGTCAAGTCAAGCGGCCTTTGATTGTTCGATCATCATTCCTTTGACGTCGACCGAATCCGCGATGCAGACGCTCCTCGGCGTAGCGAGCCACACGCCGTCGCATATTACTTATGAATGCCTTCTCAGCGCGAGCTTGGCTCCCGATCAGATGAAATCGCTCAGCGCGGTCGCCGCCGGCGATATCCGTGTAATCGCGTCGAGCGACTCCGGCATCGCCCAGCTCTGCAATGCCGCCGCCCGCGAGGCGCGCGGACGATACTTATGCATTCTGCACCCCGGCATCGTGCCTCAGCCGGGCTGGCTCGAGGCTATGCTCGAATCGATCAATGAGAACGACGGCAACGGCATCGTCGGCGCCCGCATCGTCCACCCCAATGCGCTGCTGGCGCACGCCGGAGTTGCGTTTGACGGCAACTTCACGCCGACACGCGTCTATAATATGCTGCCCGGGGATTTTCCCGGCGCCTGCAAGCCTCGCGGCATGCGCGCCGTGGCGGATTGCATGCTCATCCGGCGGGATTGCTGGGAATCGATCGGTGGAATGGACGAAGCTCTGAAAGTCGAATTTTGTGACGTCGATTTCTGTCTCCAGGCAGGCGCAGCCGGCTGGCATATTATGTACGAACCGCAAAGCGTACTCATCTCGTTGAGCGAGCCGCAAGGAAAAAGCGATGCCGACCGGCTGTGGTTCTATGGAAAATGGATGGGAAATCTTTGGCCGGACGAGGAGCGTTACTGGCAGGAAGACGGGGTAACGCAAGAAAAATTGTTGGAATTGTATCGGCAGATCCGCGGCCCGGAGACAGCCATCGGAGCTCACGACGGCGTTTTAGCCGCACAACCCTAGCTAGGCAGTGTCGCACCTTAGAGTAATCAAACGATTGCTTTTAATGCTGTGTTCCGTTCCGCGCCGATAGCGACATCAAAAATCGCAGATACGCTTTCCGCGAGGCGGCGCCGGACAGTCGATGAACTTCTTTCAGCCGATCTTCCGCGAGGCCGGCGTCCCCGGCGAGACGGATGAGTCGCAAGGTTTCTTCGGCCATGCGCGAAGCTTTGGCGGCCTCTTCGCGGGTCGCTAATGAGCGTCCCATCGCGTTCAGTTTTTCGGCGATCAGGCTGCAATCGTTCGGAGTGAGAAGCCCCGCCTCGGCGCGCCGCTTGACCTCCGCAGGCACGGAGATGAAAGCGACGGCCCAGCGGGCGATCATATGAAGCAATGTAGCTAGCTGACGCACGGGAGTTCCTTTCCGCCCTCTCTGTTGCTAGGGACCGGTTCTCCAGAGATCGGGCAGGCATCCGCAGTAATGCCAACCCTGCCCCAATAGCTTCGCCGCCTCGGCCCGCAAGAGCCGGCCGCATTCGCAGCATCGGACATAGCCTTTTTCTTTAAGCCGCTCGCGCAATCTCGCTTCCCACGTCCCCACGCGGCGGCTTTCTTCGGTCAGAACCGGCAGGGAAAAAACGTTAGGCTCTTCGTGACCCGCCTCGTTGCAGGAGTAGGAAAGCGTCAGCCCGGCTTCGTGAAAGTAGACGCCCATCGGCTGAACCTTCTCGCCGCAGAGCGAGCAGTCGTGGCTTTGTTCCCGCGCGCTCTCCAACAGCGTTTGCTTGCGGTTGTGCATTTCGAGACAGACGGCGTGGACAGATCTGCCGGACTCTTCGGCGGCGACGTGGGTCGATAGGATTGGATCGGAACAAAGCGCGCAATCCTCGGCCGGTGATTGCCTCAACTCCTGGGCGATATTGGAGAAAACCGCCGCCAGATACGTAAGTAGGCCGCCGGCGTTGCCCGTCGCCTGCCCGGTTTCCTTATCCTTAAAAGGCTCGGTCAATCGCTGTCTGAACTCGACCTGCATACCGGCACTTCCTCCTTCGTTCGCCGTCTCTATTTTCTATCGCGCGGAGTCAGGCACTCTTTAACCACCTGTAAAAGTTAGAACAAACGATAAGAAGGACCCTTAAGTTTTCTCCTGAGAGGCCGATATGGTCATTGCAAACGATAGTCCCCGACGGTCGACACTCCCCGCATCCAAAGCGTTAAAGATTCTTCCTTCACCGTCGATTGAAGTTTTTAGAGCGCTGAGAGTACAAGCGCGGTTGTCCTTCCAGCGCTCTCCGAACAGGGCAGGGAAGCCCTAAACAAAAATTCAAGGAGGATTCACTTTTATGGGTATCATTGTTAATACCAACGTCGCCTCGCTGGTCGCCCAGAGAAACCTGGGTGCCGCGAGCGACGCTTTGAGCCAGTCGATGGAGCGCCTGGCCTCGGGTCTCCGCATCAACC
>DATJFG010000146.1:0-12153 GCA_035495775.1 Verrucomicrobiia bacterium
CCTCGCCAAACTCGGTATTTCAGTCGTGCGCGGCGCGGGGAAGTTCGCCGGGCCGCGGGAAATCGCAGTCGAAGGGAAAAAGCTCTCCGGTAAAAAAATCATCATCGCGACCGGATCGAAGCCGGCGCGTCCGCCGATCCCCGGAGCCGAGCGCTGCATCACGAGCGACGAGCTCATTCATCTCAAGCAACAGCCCCGGGAACTCGTCGTCATCGGCGGCGGTTTCATCGGGCTGGAATTCGGCTTCGCTCTCGCCCGCGCGGGCTCGAAAGTTACGATCCTCCAGGCGGGGCCGGAGATCGCCCCTGCGCTTGACGACGATATACGAAAGGCGCTGCTCGAGATCGCGGAAAAAGCCGGTATCGCCATCGTGACGAGCGCCACGGTGAAGAAGATCGAAGGCGATAAGACGGTGGAGGCGGAAGTCGCGGGAAAATCGCAGCGCATCACCGCCGACCAAGTGCTGCTCGCCGTCGGCCGGCCGTCGAATGTCGCCGCGCTCGAACCCGAAAAGGCGGGCATCGAGCTGGACCACAGCGCGGTCAAGGTGAACCCTTATCTGCAATCGGTCACGAATCCGCGCATCTATGCCGCCGGCGACGCCGCTGGCAAGCATCAGCACACGCCGGTCGCGTGGTATGAAGGCGCGCTCGCTGCGCAGAACGCGGTGAAAGGCAACCGCCGGAAGATCGACTTTCGTGTCTTCCCCAGCGCGGTTTTTACCATTCCCGCGATCGGCCAGGTGGGACTCACGGAAAAGCAGTCGCGCGATACGCGCGCCGCGATCAAAGTCAGCCGAACGCCGCTCAGCTCCAATCCCGAGGCCGGCGTGCGCGACGAAACCGAAGGCTTGGTGAAGGTCGTGTACGCCGCGAAGAGCGGACGGATCCTCGGCGTTCACTGCATCGGCGCCGGCGCCGAAGAGATTATCCAGATCGCCTCCGCCGGGATGCTCGGCGGCCTCACGAAGAGCGCGTTCGCCTCGGCCCATTACGTCTTTCCGACGCTCGGCGGCGCGATCGTCGACGCGATGGCCGCCGGCTCATGATTGAACGGCGATAATCGCGCTTTCAAGGATTTTCTCCCATCAAACTAGGGAATGACCTGAGTCGCCCACCCTTGGCCTTTCTCGCTTTCGCGCTATGGAAAAAGAGTTCGGGTAAACAGTCGCGAAAGGAGAAGCGCTATGTATGTCGAAAGTTACGCGTTAAGGGGCGTCCTGCCGGCCGAGGCGGACCAGGCCGTCGCCGAGCGTTATCCCAAAATTTCCGCCGAGGATTGGGAGGTCTGGAAATATTTCCTACCCGTAAGATCGCATGCGCTCGACCGCGCGGGGGTGATCAAGCTGGTGCACATGTTTTCTCCCGCAACGAGCGGCGGTATACCGTACGCGATCGCCCGGGAGATGAAGCGCGCGAGCGAGCGCTTCGATAAGATCGAAGTCTGGCGCGCGCACGACGTGGAAAAAGATCCGATCGCCGTCGGCATCGAAGACGGCGAGCGCTACCTGATCGCACGCTGGGGGATGGCGAAGCTGATTCCGTTCGAGGCTTTGAAAAACCGGCGGCGACTCGCCGTGGTCTGGAAAAACGCCGTCAGCTGGGGCGCCTTGGCGGGAACGGGCTTGGCGATTGTCGCCTGGGGGCTGCTGTTCTAACGCCTCAGCGGGGCGGCTAGGAGACGCTTTGTAGGAATTCGATGAGCTTCTTCTCGCCGGGCGAAAACTTTTTTGCCCGGTGAAAGATCAATTGCGCCTCCGGATGGGGAAAGAGCCGCTCGACGGTGAGCGAGCGGAACCGGCTCGCATCCTCCGGGTCGATGCAGATGTTGTGAATGACGCCGACGCCGATCTGGTTCGCGACGTAGCGCTTGATCTCACCGCAGGTGGCGGCCTCCATTCCGATTCTGAGGGTCAACCGTTCCTTGCGAAACGCGCCGTCGATGACCTTGCGAGTGGTCATCGACGGCTGGAGGAGGACAAGCGGATGCTGCGCCAGCTCGCGCAGAGACACGCGACGCTTGAATGCTAGCGGGTGGTTATGCATGACCACCAACCGGAGCTTCGGCGCCACCAACGGGAGCTTGTCAAGATCGGGTAAGAGCTGCTCGAAAATACCCATCGCGAGGTCGGCCTCGCCGGAGTAGACCGTCGAAGGCGCGTCGCGGTGGCTGCGCGCCAGGATCGTGAGCCGGATTGACGGATACGCGGCGCGGAAACGTGCGATCGCGGGCAAATAAAAATTTCTGAGACACGCGGGCGCGATTAAAGCAATCTTTCCAGAGAACTCTCCCGTGTCGGTGACCGTCCGCTCGACCGCGTCGCGCACCGAGTCGAGAATTTTCTGCGCGTCCTGGTAAAGCGACTCGCCCTTCACCGTCAACGCCAGTCTTTTGCCCGCGCGCTCGAACACTTTTATCCCCAGCTCGCGCTCGAGCATCTTGATCTGCAGCGATACGGCAGAAGAGGTGAGGAACGATCGCTTCGCCGCTTCCTTCACCGTGCCGTATTGCGCGATCAGGCAGAGGCTTTTTAATTGACGCAGCTCCATAATGCAGAAAAACTTGAGCTTCCGTTAAATAGTTCAAGATTGACACGATTTCAAGTTCAGCCTATGGTGCTTGGGTTCGATCATACGGCGATTTTTTTATGATGGATTTGCGTCAATTTCTGGACGTTCTCGAGCGCGAGGGCGAGCTCAAGCAAATCAGCGCGCCGGTCGACCCCAAGCACGAAATCGGCGCGATCTGCAAGATTTTAAACGAGCGCTCCGGCAGCCCGGCGGTGCTGTTCGAGAACGTCAAGGGCTCGAGCATTCCGGTCATTGGACAGCTGCTCTTCGGCGACAAGCGCGTCGCGATGGCGCTCGGCCTGTCGCAGGAAAACGTCTTCGAGGAGACCGTCAAGCGGGCCGACAACGCGATCGCGCCGCGCCTCGTCGCCAAAGGTCCCTGCCAGGAAGTCGTGATGGAGGGAAGCGACGTCGATCTCACCAAGCTCCCCCTCTGCACTAACAACCCGCATGACGGCGCGCCCTACATCACCGCCGGCCACGTCATCATCAAAGATCCCGAATACGGCATGAACATGGGGATCTACCGGATGATGTTCAATAATAAAAATGAAGTGAATCTAAGGCTCACGCCGGGGCACGACGGCTACGATTTCATGAAGAACGCCGAGAAGCGGGGCCAGAAGACTTTTCAGGTCGCGGTGTGCATCGGCGTGCCGCCCGCCGTTTACGTGGCATCGCAGTTCGAGCCGCGCATCGGCGTCTACGAGCTCGCGATCGCCGGCGGGCTCGCCGGCGAGGCGGTCGAGGTGGTCAAGTGCCGCACCATTGACCTCGAAGTGCCGGCGCTGACGGAGATCGTCCTCGAAGGCGAGATGTCCATCCCGGCGAAGACCGGCAACGAAGGCCCGTTCGGGGAATTCTGCGGCTACACGACGCAGATGGTGCCGAACGAGCGCGTCATGACGATCAAGGCGATTACGCATCGCAAAAATCCGATCTACCATAATATCTGGCTCGGTAAGCCGCCGCACGAGCATCTCTTCATCGACGCGCTCACCTATGGCGTCGCGGCTTACCAGGAGCTGAAGCCCGCCTATCCGGTTTTGAAAAAAGCCTACGCGCCGCCGTGGGGCGTCTCGATCGTGCTCGTGCTCCAGGTCGAGAGGCGCCTCATCCGTCCAGGGCTCATGAACAACCTGCTCGCGGCGTCGCTCTATACGCGGAGCGGCAAATGGAAGCACGTCATCGTCGTCGACGAGGACGTGAACGTCTACGACCCGAACGAGATTCTCTGGGCGCTGACGACCCGTTTTCAGCCGGCGAGCGACATGTATGTGATCCCGCGCGGCATCACGAGCAGCCTCGAGCCGTCGGCGACGAAAGACGGTGTAACCTCCAAGCTGATGGCCGACTGCACGATCAAAGAAGGGTTCCGCGGCCAGGTCGCCGAGCCGACCGACGAGATGCGCGCGGCGGTGCTCAAGCGCTGGAGAGAATACGGCTTGAGCTGATTTGATAGAATAAAACGAGTCCATGAAAACGAGCAGCGCGAGAAAAGAACGGCAGGTAACGCTGGCGGACATTCCGCACGTCGGACCCGGCACGCCAGCCGGCGAGTGGCTGAGAAAATATTGGCTCGCGGTCAGCACGGTGGAGGACCTCTACGATATTCCCAAGGCGGTGAAAGTCCTCGGCGAGGAACTCGTGCTGTTCCGCGACCTGCAGGGGCGCCTGGGTCTCGTCGGGCTCCACTGCCCGCACCGCGGCACGTCGCTCGAATACGGCGACGTGGAAGCGACCGGCATCCGCTGTCCGTATCACGGCTGGCTCTTCGACGTGAGCGGTCAATGTCTCGAGCAGCCGGCCGAGCCGAAGGACAGGGTCTTTTGTCAGAAGGTGAAGCACCTTTCCTATCCCGTGCAGGAATTGGGCGGGCTCATCTTCGCCTATCTCGGAACCCATCCCGCGCCGCCGCTGCCGCGCTATTCGTGCCTGATCGATCGGGGCGGCCAGAGGCAGATCGAGCCGGTGCGCACGAACGACTACAACTGGTTCAACTTTTTCGAAAACTCGGCCGACCCGTCGCACATCTGCATTCTTCATCGCCACACCGGCTACGGCGAGCAGTCGTGGGGCGATCAGTTTTTCAGCTACACCGACATGCCGGATTTCGACTTCGTCGAGACCGATTACGGCTTTAAGGTCGTCATGACCAAGCCGGGCCCGAGCGCCGGGACGGAGTTCGTCGATACGATGAGCCTCGCACTGCCGAGCATCATTCAGGTGGGCGACACGGAGTTCGTCCATGCGAAAGTCGACGCGGTGAAGCTCATGACCGAAGGCTCGCACTGCGACCATGTGCTGTTTTTGACGCCGAACGACGACGAGCACTTCACGATCTTCACCGTCAATTACTACACCGGCACGGATGCGAATTTTTTCGAGACGCTCAAAGCGATGCGCGCGACCGAGGTGCCGAAGCACGAAGTTAAAGAATACGACCGGCGGAAATATATGCCGTTCAAGGGCAACGTGCGGCAGGAAGACATCATGAGCCAGTCGACGCAGGGGCTTCTGGGCGAGCGCGAAGAGCGCCTCGGCACTTCCGATAAGGGCGTCATCATGTTCCGCCGCATCATTCGCGATGCGATCATCGCGGCGCAGAAGGGCGAGCGCCCGAAGGGCGTGCTGCCGAAAGAGAAAGCCTCGGAGATCGTTTATTTCGATTCGTTCACCGGAGTGCGCAAGGCTTCCGCGCGCTAGGAGGATCGTATGGTCAAAGGCGTCCTGATTCCGCTGATCACGCCGTTCGACGAAAAACAAAAAGTCGACGAGAGGGTAATTCGCCAGCTCGTCGATTTTTACGTTAAGACGTCCGTGCAGGGACTGTTCGTGCTCGGTTCTTCCGGACAAGGCCCGGCGATGTCCGTGCCCGAAAGAAAGCGCGCGGCGGAAGTCGCGCTGAGCGAAGCGCGCGGCCGGCTCCCGGTCATCATCCACGTCGGCACCGCGGACGCCGAGAGCACGGTCGAGCTCGCGCGCCACGCGGCGGAGAAAGGCGCCTCGGCGGTCGGTGTGGTGCCGCCTTATTATTATTCCGATCACAGCGAATACGAGATCGTCGCGCACTATAAAGCCGTCGCGCAGGCGGTGAACCTGCCGATTTTCATCTACGAGAATCCGAAGTACTCCGGCATCTCCGTTCCGCCGGAGTTCGCCAAGCGGATGAAGGATCAGATCCCGACGATCCGCGGCATCAAGGTCGCCTACGGCGCGGGCGCGCTGCTCGAATACGTGCGGCTGTTTCCGCCCGATGTGTCCGTCTTCACCGGCAATGCCGATCTCTTCGGCCTGGTGCCGTTCGGTCTGGCCGGAATGATCAATCCGCCGACGAGTTTTCTTCCTGAGCTTTCGGTGAGCCTCTGGCGCGCGCTCGATGAGAAGCGCTACGACCAGGCGGTCGGCCTGCAGGAGCGCGTCAATACCGCTGCGCGACTCGTCGGCGCGGCGCTCCGGCGCTATGGGCGAAGCGCGCTTGGCGACGTCTTCCGTCTGCGCGGCTTCGCTGTCAAGCGCTTTCCCAAATGGGAGACCGAGCCGATGCCGAAGCAGGCGCGCGAGCAGTTGTTCCGCGAGCTCAAAGAAGCCGGCGTGCTGCCGGAGGCGTAACAGGCGCGCTCCGCACGGCATCAACGATGGAACCCCAACTCGCAAAGCGCATCGTCGACGGCCTCAGCGATGCGGGTATCAACTTCGTGAGCTACTTGCCGGAGACGCGTCTCAGCCAGATTTTGCCGCTCATGCGCAACGATTCATCGTTCCAACTGGCGCCGGTGTCGAGCGAGCAGGAGGCGGTGACGATCGCCGCCGGCGCCGTGCTCGGCGGCAAGCAGGCGGCGTGCTACATCGAGAGCACCGGCATTTACGTCTCGTGCTATTCGCTCGTGACGGTCGGCAAGCAGCTCGGCGTGCCGCTCGTCTTGGTCGTCGGATTTCTCGGCGGCCTGCAGGATCAGCGCAACAGCTTTCTCTATTCGACGATCGGCGCCTACGCCCGCCCGGTGCTGGAGGCGCTCGCGATCCCGCACGAAGTCATCGAGAGCGGCGACGGTTTGGAGACGAAGATCAAGAACGCCGCGCGCGCGGCGAACGCGCTGCGCGGTCCGGCCGCGCTGCTTTTCGCGGGGGACTTCACACTGTGACGCGCCGCGACTGTTTACAGATGCTCGCGCCGCTCATGACCGATCATCTGGTCGTGACCTCGCAGAGCGGCCAGCGGATCGAGTGGAGCCATCTCTCCGAGCGCGACGGCAATCTGCTCCTCGGGCAGATGGGCTGCGCGCTCGGCGTCGGCGCGGGGCTCTCGCTCGCGCTGCCGCACCGCAAGGTCGTCGTGCTCGAATCCGACGGCAGCGTGCTGCTCTCGCTGTTCAATCTGCCGACGCTCGCGCGCTTGAATCCCGCCGATCTCGTCGTCTACGTCTTCGACAACGGCGTCTACAGCGGGAGCCGCATCAGCGAGCCGACGGCGACAGCCGGGCGCGCGAATCTCGAAGCGCTCGCGAAGGCCGCGGGCATTCGGAGCGCGATCACGATTCGCAGCGCGCGCGCCTTCAAGAAAGACGGCGTCGCCGCGCTCAACAAGCGCGGCCTTCGCTTCGTCGTCTGCAAAGTCGAAGAGAGTTTGCTGCATCGCGAGATTCCGCGGCCGACGATCGATCTCGCGGAGAACAAGTATCGCTTCGCGCGCTATCTCGAGCGCACCGAAGGCAGAGCGATGCCGTTTTTGGGCCGCGGCTAGACCACGACGCGACCGGCCGTAAAGGAGGGGTATGCTACGCAAGTCATTGATATTATTGGGTTTTCGTCTTAAACCAGAATTTGCCGCCGGCGCCGCGCGCGCCGCACGGACGATTCTCTCCGCCGCGCGCTTGGTGATCGCCTTCGCGCTGCTCGTCCTCCTCTCCGCCGCGCCGCTCGGCGCGCAGGACTTCTACAAAGACAAGACCGTCCGCATCGTCGTCGGCTACTCCGCCGGCGGCTCGTTCGATCTCTACAGCCGCATGATCGCGCGCCATCTTACGAAGCACCTCCCCGGCGCGCCGACCGTCATCGTCGAGAACATGACCGGCGCCGGCGGCATCATCGCCGCCAACTTCCTCTTCAACCAGGCGAAGCCCGACGGCCTCACGATCGGCGCCTGGGCCGCGCCGCTCATCCTCCAGCACATCATGGGCAACGAGGCGGCGAAGTTCGACGGCCGCAAGTTCGGCTATCTCGGCGTGCCGAGCCCGTACGACACGCTCTGCACCTTCAATCAGCAGAGCGCCGTCAAGACCGTCGACGACTGGTTCGCCGCCAAGCGGCCGCTGAAAATATCCTCGATCGGCCCCGGCACGAGCACCTCCGACGTGCCCAAGCTCTTGAAGGAGGCGCTCGGCCTGCCGCTCCAGCTCGTCGAAGGCTACAAGGGCGGCGCCGACGCGCGCCTCGCGGTGGAGTCCGGAGAGGTGGACGGCTACTGCGGCTCGTGGCAGACGGTCAAGACCGTGTGGCGCCCCTCGTTCGAGTCCGGGCGCATCCACTCCGTGCTGCTCGCGACGCTCAAGCAAAATCCGGAGCTCAAAAACGTCCCGCTCGCGATCAAGTACGCCAAGACCGACGAGGCGAAATTATTGCTCAAGGTCGCCGACAACGCCCACGTCGCACAGTTTCCCTATTCGCTGCCCCCGGGCGTCCCAACTGACCGCGTCGCGCTTTTGCAGAAGGCGTTCATCCAGACTCTTAAAGACCCCGAGCTTCTCAGCGAGGCGAAAAAATCCGATCTCGACATCGATCCGATCGACGGCCCGACCATCGCCAAGACCTTCGCCGGCTTGTACGACATCGATCCCGCCACCAGCGCGAAGCTGAGGGCGATCCTGGCGCCGAAGAAATGACGGCGGGTTTTTGATGGCATGGATTCTTGGATGAATTGTGCCCCTATAAAATATGATCAGGATTCCGAATTGTAGGGGCGTGATTCATCACGCCCAGCGTAAAGGTAGGGGCGGGTCGCGAACCGCCCCTACGGATTGCCGTTAACGACGACGATAGGGGCGCGTCGCGCCGCGCCCTCTGTAACGATCCTATGAAATATTTTTTTCGCTTCTCCTTTTCGCTGATCCTTTTTACCGGCTCTTTTTCCCCCGCGCGCGCCTCCGCCGAGCAGGTGCGCGTCGCCTACAGCTCGATCAGCGGCGCGATGGGGCCCCTCTGGGCCGCGAGCGACTTCGGTCTCTTCAAGAAGCAGGGGCTCGACGTCCAGCTCCTCTATATCGGCGGCGGCTCGGTCGTCACTCAGGCGCTCATCGGCGGCGACGTCCAGTTCGTGCGCCTCGGCGCCAGCGCGGTCATGCAGGCCTCCCTGCGCGGCGCCAATTTGAAGATGATCGCCAACACCATCAACCGGCTCGTCTTCTCGCTGATGGCGAAGCCCGAGATCAAATCGCCCGCCGATCTGAAGGGCCGGAAGATCGGCCTCACGCGCCTCGGCGGCTCGACCGACTTCGCGCTCGATCTCGCGCTCAAGAAATGGAATCTCAAGCGCGGCGCCGACGTCGCGGTCATCCAGACCGGCGGCATGCCGCAGCTCTTGGGCGCGCTCACGGCCGGCAGCGTGGACGCGGGCGTGATCTCGCCGCCGACCACGCTCGCAGCGGTTAAGCTCGGACTCAAGGAGATGATCGACTTCGCCGACCTGCCGCTCCTCTATCCCAACTCGCCAGTCGCGGCGACGCAATCGTTCCTGGAGAAGAACCGCGGCGTCGCGCTGCAATTCTTGCGCGGCTACGCCGAGGGCATCCAGCGCGTCAAGAGCGACCGCGAAGGCGCGATGAAGCTCTACGCCAAGCACACCAAGGTCGAGGACCCCGAGATTTTATCCGAGCTCTACCGCATCTACGGCGTCAAGCATCTCGAATCCGTCCCGGCGGTCAAGCCCGAGGCGGTCGACGAGGTGCTCCGCTCCGAGATGAAAGGAACCAACGCCAAGGCCGGCGACTTCATCGACAACAGCCTCGTCGCCGAGCTCGAGCGCGAGGGGGTCTTTAAAAAATCACGTTAGGAGAACGAATGGCTTACACGGATTTACGCGACTGGCTCACGCAGGTCGACGGCTTCGGCGAGCTCAAGACCGTCGAAGGGGCCGACTGGGACTTGGAGATCGGCGCGATCACCGAGATGGCGCGCAAGGAATCGCAGACACCGCCCTGCATCGTCTTCGATCAGATCAAGGATTATCCCAAGGGGCGCCGCCTCGCTGTCGGCTTGCTCAACTCGATGAAGCGGGTCGCGCTCACGACCGACATGCCGATCGATCTCCCGCCGATGGAGCTCGTGCGCGCCTGGCGCGACCGCATGAAGAATCTGCAGCCGATCGCGCCGCGCGTCGTCAAAGACGGCGCGTTCATGGAGAACGTGCTGGAGGAGAAAGACGTCGACGTGCTCGCCTTTCCCACGCCGCGCTACAACGTCGGCGACGGCGGCCGCTACATCGGCACCGCGCATTTGACGATCACACAGGATCCGCAGGAGGGCTGGGTCAACATCGGCACCTATCGCATCATGATCCAGGACGGGAAGAATCTCGGCCTCTACATGTCGCCGGGGCGGCACGGGCGCATCCAGATGGAAAAATATTTCGCTGAGAACCGGCCGTTCCCGGTCGCGGTCGCGATCGGCTACGACCCGCTCATCTTCATGGCCTCGGCGTTCGAGGTGCCCTACGGCCTCTCCGAATACGATTTCGCCGGCGGGCTTCGCGGCGCGCCGCTCGACGTCGTGCGCCTGGAGCGCAGCGGCCTCCCGGTGCCGGCTTCCGCCGAGATGATCATCGAGGGGGAATGCCTGCCGTCGGAGCGGCGCGAGGAAGGTCCGTTCGGCGAGTGGACCGGCTACTACGCGAGCTCGTCGCGCGCCGAGCCCGTGATCAAGATCCGCCGCATCTATCACCGGAGCGATCCGATCATGACCGGCGCGCCGCCGTCGAGGCCGCCGACCGAGGCGACCTTCTACAAATCATTCTGGCGCTCGGCGATGATCTGGGAGGAGATGGAGCGCGCGGGCGTGCCCGACATTCAGGGCGTCTGGTGCCCGCCGGAGGGGAACACGCGCCTCTGGACCGTCGTCTCGATCAAGCAGCGCTACCCCGGCCACGCGCGCCAGGCGGGCATCCTCGCCTCGCAGGTGCACGCAGCGGCGTACTTGGGCCGCTTCACCATCGTGGTGGACGAGGATATCGACCCGAGCGACATGAAGGACGTCATCTGGGCGATGACCACGCGCTGCGACCCGATCGAGGACATCGAGATCGTGCGCCGGTGCTTGAGCAGCCCGCTCGATCCGATCCTGCCGAAGGAGCGCAAAGGCAAGGACGCGAGCTTCAACTCGCGCGCGATCATCGACGCCTGCCGGCCGTACGACTGGATTAAGGACTTCCCGCCCTCGGTCAAAGTTCCCGAGGATCTGGCGCGGAAAGTGAAGGAGAAATGGGGGAAGAAGGTTTTGTCGTAGCGACGAGGTTCATCACATGAAAATTTTCTTCCGCATCCTGACGGCGCTTCTGTTTCTTTTCTTCGCCTTCTCGCCCTCCGCCCACGCGAAAAAAATCTACATCGCGATCTCCAATCCCGACATGTCGTTTCTCTCCGGCGGGGTGGCGCAGTACGAGGGCTATTTCCGCGAAGAGGGGCTCGACGTCGAGCTGGTGCAGATCACCGCCAACGTCTCGGTCGCCGCGCTCGCCGCGGGGAACATCGACTACAATCTGATTCTCCAGTCGATCGTGACGGGAAACCTCCGCGGCCTGCCCATGAAGGTCGCGGCGATCCTGATCGAGCGGCCGAACCACGTCTTCGTCGTCGACAAATCGATCCAAAAGTTCACCGACTTGAAGGGTAAGAAGATCGCGATCAGCTCCTACGGCTCGCTCACCGATATCCTCGCGCGCCTGACCGCCGCGCACTACGGCCTCGACCCCAAGGCCGACGTCGGCTTCACCGCCGCGGGCTCCAGCTCCGGCCGCCTCGCGCAGCTCCAGTCCGGCGTCGTCCAGGCGGCGCTCGTGACGCCGCCCGGCGACAGCGTCGCCGAGAAGATGGGATTTAAAAAATTGCTCGACGTCGGCACGCTGTTTCCGTTTCCGGTGAACGGCGTCGGGCTGCACGAGAACAAATTGAAAAACGAGCGCGACGAGGTGAAGAGAGTCCTGCGCGCGCTCTATCGCGCGAATCAGTTCATCCTCGACAACCCCAAGGGCGCCGTCAAAGACCTGGCCGCCTGGGGGCGCTCGCCGCTCGCCGCCGCCGAGGAGGCGTACCGCTCGACGGGCAAGAACTACAGCCGCAATCTAATCGTCCCGCGCGCCACGCTGGAAAAAGTGCTGGAGAGCACGCGCTGGAACATCGAGACGAAAAAGAACGTCGCCGTCGAGGACGTTTTCGATTTTGGGATCATGAGAGAGGTGCTGAAGGAGATGGGGAAGAAGGGGGAGTGACGGAAAAAAAATAGTATTCTGCTAATCGCGCGTTTTGGCCACCCACAAATTCACAATAAGAAAATAGATCGCCACCATCATGACGTTTATAGCGCCAAAGAGTCC
>DATJFG010000147.1:0-46237 GCA_035495775.1 Verrucomicrobiia bacterium
AGAAAGCGAAGGCTCCTTCTCGCCGCGATCGAGATCGAAGTTCATCTCGTCCGGCGTAAAAAGGCCGAGCAACCGGTTGCCCTCGGCACCCGCCAGGCTCTGTTTGTCGGAGACGTACCTATAGCCGCGCTCCTTGAACACGCCGAGGAGGTCCCTGTTGTCTTTGCGGGCGCTGCCGGGACGCCCCTTGGGAAGGAACTGCTCCAAGCCGCCGCCGAGGATCACATCGGGAGCCGCGCCGAGATACTGATCGAGAATCGCGTTGTAGTCTTTGCGATTGGCGACATGGCTGACGAAGGCCGCGGGGCTGGCATCGTACACCGTCGAAGTCGTTACGAGGGCGGTGCGAAACCCTTTCTCGCGCGCGATCTCCATGATCGTCTTCGGCCTTTTGCCGTCGGCACAGATGCCCAGGGCGCCGATGTTCGCTTTGCAGCCGCTCGTAAATGCCGTCGCCGCCGCCGCGGAGTCGGTCGTCAGCGAATCGGCGGCGTGCGTAGTCAGCAGCCCCAGCGTCCCTTCGCGCATGATCTTGTCGGATATCGTGAGGCTTTCTCCATGAACCACGCGACTGTAGTAGCGCGCGATCTCGAGCCCCGCGATGCTGCCGCCGTCGGCGAGAAAGATGAAGATATATTTGGGCTCATTCTGCTCGGCTGCGGCAACGATCGAAAAGACCCCCGACGCAAGCATCGTCGACAGGAGGCAAAGAAAGAAAACGATCGCTCTGAGGAGCGTCTTCATGGCTTGGACGGATCGCGCCGGTGTGAAGCAGTTTTTAAGTCGAAGGCAGGATATGGAACGGAAACCACACTACGAAGCATCAGGCGGTCTTTTCCGATTCAAATAATCCTCGATGCCGATCTCCTCGATATGCTTATGGGTCTTTTTTTCTTTTATATAATTCAAGAAATGGATCTCTTCGACTGTTCTCGTCGGCCGGACCATCTTTTCCGGCGCGATCTTCTCGGCCCTCGATTTCCTCGCGGTCATCGGTGTCTCGATTATTTCAAATAACCGACCTGCCGCAGAGCCGATTCGCGGCTGCGCGGGCTGTGCGACACGACAGTCTCGACAAAAAGGCGATCGCGCCGATCTCTCACGTGGAGAGAGAATTCGGCGAAATCGGCGCCCTCGGCCGTTTTCAGCCGCCGCGCCGTGTCGACGATAAATTCGACGAAATCCCCCAGCATATCCGCGCCGACCGGCTCGCCGAGCGTTTCTTTCGTGCGCTGGTAGGCCTTGAAAAAATCCGCGATTCGTTCGGTTTCCGATTCGATCGTATTGACGTCGAAGCGGATGCGGTATGTTTCTCCTTCCAGCGGAGCGCCCGGCGCATCGGATTCGAACACGGCCGCCGGCGCGTGATCCATGGGCGCCCGCTCCGGCGCGGGCATGGTGCGCTTGAGGGGCGGTGGCGTGCGGCCTTCGCAGAGCGCCATCACCTCGTCCACCGAGCGGGCGGCCAGATCGTCGCTTTCATTATGAAAGACCACCCGAATGATCTCTTCGAGGGTGGTGATCCCCTTGACCGCTTTGTAAAAGCCGTCCTCGCGCATCGAGATCATTTTGGCTTCTTCCCGCGCGATGACGCGGAGCTGGGTGGAGGTCTTGCGATTCAACACCGCGTCGCGGATGCCGTCGTTGACGACCAGAAGCTCATGGATGCCGGTGCGGCCCTTGAAGCCGGTGCCGTTACACACCGCGCAGCCCTTCGCCTGATAAAACGTCAATCCGTCTCCGGCTCCGCCGTCGACATGGAAGGTGCTGAAAATCTCGTGCGGCGGCGTGTAGGGCTGCTTACAGTTTTCACACAGAACTCTCAGCAGCCGCTGCGACATGACCGCTAAGACGGTGGAGGCGACGAGATACGGATCGATTCCCATATCGACGAGCCGCATCAGCGCGCCGGTCGCATCGTCGGTATGCAGGGACGTCAGCACCTTGTGCCCAGTGAGCGCCGCCTGGATGACCGCTTCGGCCGCTACGCGATCGCGGATTTCTCCGACCATGAGCACGTCGGGGTCCTGGCGCATCATCGACTTGATGAAGTCCGAGTAGGAAAGGTTCAGCTTCGGCTCGACCTGACCCTGTACAATGCCCTGAATCGTGAGCTCCACGGGATCTTCGACCGTGACGATTTTTCGAAAGACGTTGTTTAAATAATTCAGCGAAGCGTAAAGGGTGGTCGATTTCCCGGTGCCCGTCGGGCCGGTGGCGAGCATGACTCCCGATGGGTACGACAACAGCTCTTCGTATTTCGCGCGGTTGGCCGGGTTGAGGCCGAGCAGGTTCATGTCGGCGAGCTTCGTGCCCCGATCGAGGATGCGGATCACGACGCTCTCGCCGTAGACGGAAACATACGAGGAAACCCGGAGATCGACGTTTTTGTTTAAAACCTGGGCCTGAATCCGGCCGTCCTGATGGCGGCGCTTTTCCGCGATGTCCAAGCCGGCGAGAACTTTGATGCGCGAGATGACGCTGGGCGCAAGAAACGTCGGGAGGTCGGTTTTGTGGTGCAACACACCGTCGACGCGATAACGAATGCGCAACCCCTTCTCCTGCGCTTCGATGTGGATGTCGCTCGCGTCCTCTCGGACCGCGTCGGGAATGATGTAGTTGATGATATCGACCGCCGCAGGGTCCTTGGCATCCGCCGTCGTCTCTTTGTACGTCGTCTCGATGACGAGGTCCTTGGTCGATTCCGCGGCTCCGGAGCGGAACTCCGGATTGAGGCATTGGCTAATGGCGTTTTGAATTTCGTGCGCGCAGGCGATCGCCGGATTGATCTCGCATTTGAAGAATTTTTGCAGATCGCGGATCGTCGTCGCGTCGAGCGGGTCCGCCATGATCACGGTCAATTCATTGCCGCGTTTGTAGGCCGGTATCGAGTTGGTCTTCCTTAAAAATGCCTCGTTGATGTCCTTGAGCAGCGTTCGATCGATCAAGCTCGCGTGCGGCGCCATCTTCGGCACGCCGAGCTGCATGTTGAGCGCGCTGATGAGCGCGTTCTCGTTGAGGTAGCCCTTGGCGATGAGTATTTCGCCGATCTTTTTCCCGGATGTTTTCTGCTCCTTAAGGCATTCTTGCACGTGTTCGGCGGAGACCAGGCCGAGATTGGTTAAAAGCTCTCCCAGGGGGATTCGCTTCTGGTGCCTGCTTAACAGCGTTTTCAGTTGATCGCGGGAGATCAGTTTGAGGTCGACGCAGACCTCTCCCAAAGGCATGTAGACCGATTGCTTTTTCTGTACCGCGAGCGCCTCTTCCAGCTGCTCGGCGCTGATCAACCCTTCCCGGACGAGAAGCTCGCCAATTTTCGCTTTAGATTGTGCCGGGAGAGCGATTTCGCTTTTCATGACCATTTGCGACGATGCATGCCCGATCGGTATGGGTTAAAGCCTATAATCGGGCGGAGCCATGATAACCGATGTTGGTCCAAGCGGTCAAACTTAAGCGGCTCGCGGCGAGATTTGGCGCGACGAGAGCCAGAATGACAGTATCGTGTAATACAATGGGAAAAACAGCGAAGCGTACACCATCGCTCGCGGCGGCGCGGGCAGATAATAGATCGTCAGGACCACGAGAACCCCCCAGACAAGCCCGAGGCTCACCGTGAGCCACTGAAACACGGCCGTCCGGCTGGGGTAGATGTATTTGATGGGGATAAAGACGAAGAGCGACAGCGTCAGAATGAGCATCGCGTTCAGCCACCCCGGTGTAGCCAAGGCCAGCAGGTAAAGCGCGAGAATATTCCAGTAAGAGGGAAAACCGAGGAAGTAATGGTCGGCTGTCTTGGCCTGAGTCTGGCAGAAGCCGTAGGCGCTCGCGATCATCGGCACGGCCGCGATCCACGCGGCGCCCTCCGGCAAAAGGCCGGCGTGGAAGAAGATCAGAGACGGGACAATGACATAGGTGAGATAATCGATGATGTCCTCGAGGCGGGCGCCGTCGAACCAGGGGATGCGCTCTTTGACGCGCGCCGCGCGCGCGAGCGTTCCGTCGCTGGCGTCGATCGCGACGGCGAGCGCGTTGAGCCACAAGGCGTTACGGTAGTCGCCTCGCTCGACGAGAACGATCGAGAAAAAGCCGAGCACGACTCCAGCGGCGGAGTAAAGGTGGACGAGCCAGGCGAGAATGACCGCAGGCATCAGGGATTAGGAATTCGGCACCGGCGGCTGATTCCTAATTCCCGATCCCCGCTCATTGGGCAGAGGCGGCGTAGCTTGGCCGCGCCTTCAGCCGGGCGATCCAGGCGAGCGTATTCTTGTTTTTAGGGTCGACTTGAACGCCGGATCGATCGAGGAAATCGAGATTCGCCATGAAGGCGATGTCGGCTAGGCTGAACTCGCCGACGAGATACTCTCTGCCGTGCAGCTCGTTTTCGATCCGCTCGAAGCACTTGGCGAGCTCGGCTTTCGCCGCCTCGATCGCCTGACTGTTTCGCTCGGCTTCGGGCGCGCGCATCTCGCGAAAGATCTTGACGCACGCCGGATTGAAGACATTGTCGCGGAAGTCCTCCATGAGCCGCGCGCGCGCGCGTCCGTCGGAATCCTTCGGCATGAGCGGCGGATAGGGATATTCGTCTTCGAGGTATTCGTTGATGATCGTGGAATCGTAAACGATGAAGCCTTCGTCGTCGAGCGCCGGCACCTGGCCGAAGGGATGGATCTTCAAATATTCGGGGCCTTTTTGCTCCTTCTTTCCCAAATCGATCGGCATGCGCTCGAACTCGAGCCCTTTCTCGATCAACGCAATTCTCACCTTACGCGAGTTGGTCGAGGGGGCGGAATGGTACAGCTTGATCATGACGCTAGGGCCTCCTTGGTCGGGAGAAAATGCTTCTACCAGACATACCATAGCTCAGG
Organism: Verrucomicrobiia bacterium; assembly: GCA_035495775.1. Classification (GTDB taxonomy): domain Bacteria; phylum Desulfobacterota; class Binatia; order UBA9968; family UBA9968; genus JAJPJQ01. Next base: position 4,866 of record DATJFG010000147.1, read on the forward strand.
CGCACCTGCCATATGAAAAAGCGTGGCGGGGCGGTTTTTTTGGTCTCTAGCCGTCGCGGCGCGACGGCGGCTTGACGAACGTAAGAGGCTCGCGCGTGGCGGCTAATTCCTTCGCGAAAGCGAAGACGATATCGCTAACCTTGACCATGCCCGGAACGTTCAACTTCTCCCAGGTGTCGGACGGCCGGTGATAATCTTCGTGCATACCCGTATAAAAATGGACGGCGGGAACGTTTTTATCGTGGAAGGATACGTGATCGCTCCCGCCGCCTGTCGCTTTCATCTCGATATTCACTCCCTGCGCCGCCCGTTCCATCATGGTCCGCAGTTCTGCCGCGCTGTCGGCCGAGTTGACCATCAGGCGGTTGTCTTTCATTCGCCCGACCATGTCCAAGTTGATCATCGCCCGGGCGGAGGCGATCGGCACGGGCGGATGGTCGGCGAAGTACTTCGAGCCGTAGAGGCCGAGCTCTTCGCCGGTAAAAGCGACGAAGACGATGGTGCGGGAGGGTCCGGGCCGCAAGCGAGCGAACCGTTCCGCGAGACTCAGCAGGACGGCGGTGCCCGAGGCATTGTCATCGGCGCCGTGGTGGATCTGTCCTTCGCCGGCGGGGTCCATCGTCCCGTAATGACCGAACCCCAAATGGTCGTAATGAGCCCCGATCACGATCGACTCGTTCTTGAGCTTCGGATCGGAGCCGGGGAGAATGCCGACGACATTGTCGCTCGGGCGGACGGTCTTCTTAAGGTTCACCGTGAGCGCGGCCCGCAGGCCGGGAACGATGCCGGAGCGCGGCCTTTCTTCGGCGTCGATCCGGCGCTTGATCTCGGTTAATGGGAGGCCGGCATCCCCAAGCGCCTGTTCGGCGACTTGGCGCCGCAGCTGAACGGCGATGAATCCTTCTTCGCTCCGCCCCGTGCTGCGCCCGAGCGGGATCAGTTCATCGCTGCCGCCGTCGGAGGAGAGATCGACGAGCACGAGAGCGCGCGCGCCGTGCGCATGGGCGTTGGCCGCCTTGGTCCTAAGGGCCGCGTACCGCGACGGGCGGCCGGATTTGCCGAACGGGCTCGCGGCATCTTTGGGCGGCGGCTCGTAGCGTAGCGCGAGGACGATCTTTCCCTGCGCATCGATGCCGGCGTAATCGTCATAGGCGTAGTCGGCGGCGGTAATGCCATAGCCGGCGAAGACGATCTCGCCCGCGACGCCGCCCGATGCCGAGAAGCCGAGAGGCGTCCAGTCGCGGCCGAGAACTAATTCCAGTTCGCCGAGCCTCGCGCTATTTTCGCCCGCGGTTTCGACGCCGGTCGTCACTTCCAGGCGCTGGAAGTAGCTGTTTTCGCCGGCTGTCGCCAAGCCATATTTTTTGAACTCTGCCGCGATATAGTCCCGCGCCTTAGCGATGCCGGGGGTATCGACACCGCGCCCCGTCATGTCGTCGGCGGAGAGCGTCCGTGCGTGGCGCGCGAGCTCGGTCCCGATGACGTTTTCGCTCGCGGGGAGCGAGTTCTCTTTCGCCGCGCCCAGCGGTGCGAGACAAATTGTTACGAGGAGCGCCGCGGCGAACAGCGCTTTTAAATTCATCGCGCGAAGGTCTCGCATGAGTCTTTGGAACTATCAGACCGTGATTTCAACGTAAAGGAAGCGGGCCGTCGATGGGGAGATTTCCCGCGTGAGGAGCACGGTGAATACACCGTTATGGGGATTGACTACGCGGCTTTCACTGGCTAGTCTTTCAACGGCCTCGAACGCGGCGATACAGCAAAAGGAGTTGACGATGGCGAAATCGGTGGTGGTTTTTTCGCAGCCCGGCTGAGAGCCGTGTCACAGAGAGAAAGAGTTTCTTTCTCAAAAGGGCGTTCAATTCGTGGATAAAAATGTCCGCGAAGATCCGGCGGCCTTGAAAGAGCTGTTGGGAATGGGATATCAGAGCACGCCGGTCACGCTGATCGACGGGCAGGCGATCGTCGGATTCGATCCCGACAAGCTGTCGGAGCTTTTGGGGATTTAAGCAGGGAGAAGGGGAGGGAGGAGACGATGAAAACAGCGCATCTAGTTGGCGCGCTCGTAGCGTTGGCCGTCATGGCGGCAGCGCCGCTGCACGCGCAATACAAAGACGTTATCGAGGAGTGGCAGGGCGTGCAGGCGCCGAAGCCGCCGGAGTTGAAGCCGGCAACACTCGACGCGAGCACGGCGGTGCTCTCGCTCGATTTCGTGAAACAGACCTGCAACACCGAGCGCCGGCCGCGCTGCCTGTCGACGATTCCCAAGGTCGAGTCGTTGCTGAAACAGGCCCGGGCAAAGAAGGTCACCGTTATCCACAGCATCACATCCGCCTCGACGCCCGCCGATGTTCTAAAAGAGGTCGCGCCCATGGAGGGCGAGCCGATCGTTAAAGCGTCGGCGGACAAGTTCTACGGCACCGATCTGGAAAAGATCCTCAAAGAGAAGGGCATCAAGACCGTGATCGTCACCGGCACCGCCGCCCAGGGCGCGGTGCTCAACACGGCGAGCCAGGCGGCGTTTCGCGGTCTCAAAGTCGTCATTCCCGTCGACGGCATGTCGGCGGAAAACACCTATTACGAGCAGTACACGGCGTACCACATGACCACCGCGCCGGGCGTCGCGCAGCAGACGACGCTGACGCGCATCGACATGATCAAATAACGGAGGAGCCTATGCCGGAAGAAATCAAACAACTAGTCGAGGAATACCGCGATGGGCATCTCACCCGGCGCGAGTTTATTCAGAAGGCCGTGCTTTTGACCGGCAGCCTGACGGTCGCGACGACGATCATCGATACACTGGGCGCCTATGCGGCGCAGGTCGATCCCAAAGACCCGGCGCTCACTTCCAAGGACGTGGAGTTTCCCGCGCCGGGCGGCAATGTCTCCGCCTATTTGACGGAGCCGAAATCCGGCGGCAAGCATCCCGCGGTCATCGTCATTCACGAAAACCGCGGCATCAACGATCACATCCGCGACGTGGCGCGCCGCCTCGCGAAGGAGGGCTTCGTCGCGCTGGCCCCGGATTTTCTCTCGCACAAGGGCGGCACGGAGAAGGTCAACCCGAAAGATGAAGGGCTCTCGAACATCGGCGAGCTCGCGCCCGCCAAAGGCGTTGCGGACGACGTTGGAGCGGCAGTCGCGTATTTAAAAACTCTCCCCGAGGTGGGGAATGTCGGCCTCACGGGCTTCTGCTGGGGCGGCCAGCAGGCGTTCAACGCCGCCACGCAGGTCAAAGGATTGAAGGCGGTCGTTGTCTATTACGGCAGAACGCCGAATCCGCCGGAGCTGATGGAAAAGATCGAGGCGCCGTTGATGGCGCATTACGGCGGCGAGGACAAGCCGATCAGCGACAACGCGCCGGCGACCGCCGAGACGATGAAAAAATACAACAAGCCGTTCACCTACAAGATCTATCCCGGCGCGAAGCACGCGTTCAATAACGATACGAATGCCGACCGTTACAATCCCGAGGCCGCGAAAGAAGCCTGGGCCAAAACGGTCGATTTCTTCAAAAAGAATCTGAGCTGAAAAAAGATGGAGACGGGGACAGTGACGGAGGCCGCCCGTCCTGTCTCTATCTCTGTCTCACTTCGCTCCTCCAATTCGACGCGCTCAGCATCTTTCCGGTGATGTTTCTCGCCTCCTCGCTCGCCAGGAAGACGAATACCTCGGTCACCGATTCCGGCGCGCTGCCGTGATAGCCGGTGAGCTTGGTCGCGACGTAGCCCGGCTCGACGGAGTTGACGCGCACCTTCCTGCCCGCCGCCTCGGCGGCGAGAGTCTGAGTCAGGCCTTCCAGCCCCCATTTGGATGCGGCGTACGCGGCGAAGTTCGCGTAAGCGCCGCGGCCGATCGAGGAGGAGACGTTGATGATCGATCCGCCGCCGCCGCGGATCATGACGGGCAGGGCGGCTTTCGCCATTAGAAATGGCCCGCGGAGATTCACGGCCATCGTATAATCCCATTTTTTAACGTCGTACTCTTCTACCGACGCCGGGCGCGTCATCACGCCGGCGTTATTGATCAAGACGTCGATCCGGCCGAAGCGCCCGACGACCTCGTCGACGAATCTTTTCACGTCCTCTTCCTGAGACACATCGCACGCGAGCGCGAGGCAGTCGGCGCCGAGCGCTCGTATCGCCGCGGCCGTCTTTTCGACTTCTTCGGCCGTGCGGGCGCAGATGGCGAGCTTCGCTCCCGCGCGCGCGTAGGCAAGCGCCACCGCCTTGCCGATGCCGCGTCCGCCGCCGGTAATGACGGCGACCTTACCGTCGAGATTCATGCTAGAGCCATATAATGTTTTTCCCGGACTGCCAATGTCCGCGCGGCTGTATAACCCCTTTGGCCGGTGCTATAAAGAAATTTGGTATTTCGAATGGGAGGAGATCGGGCCTTGCGGAAAACGCGTCGATTCGCCGTTTTTTTCATTATCTATCTGACGAGTTTACTCCATGCGACCGGCGCGGCGCCGGACGCCGGTAAGCGGCCGCTCTGGAAGATTCAATCGAACAGCAATGTCGTTTACCTCATGGGCTCGATCCATTACTTAAAGCCGCAGAACTATCCGCTCGATCCGGCGATCGAATCCGCCTTCAACGAGACGAAACGGGTCGTTTTCGAGATCGATCTCGACAGCGCCAAGGGCGACGAGGCGCAGCATCTGCTGGTCGCCAAGGCGGCCTACGCCGACGGCAGCCGGCTTCAGCAGCACGTCTCCGAGGCGACCTACGAGGCGGCGGCGGAGAAGCTCAAGCAGCTCGGCCTCGATATCAATCTCTTCAACGGGTTCAAGCCGTGGTTCGCGGCGAACATGATCCTGGCGCGGTCGATGCAGGCGATGGGATTCGATCCGGGCCAGGGCATCGATCAGTATTTTTTTCGCAAGGCGAAGGAGACGAGCAAGCAGACCGCGGGGCTCGAGACGTTCGAATACCAGCTCGAGCTTTTCAATAAAATGCCCGACTTCGTCCAGGATCTGATGTTGCTGCAGACGGTCCGCAGCGCCGATTCGATGCAGACGGCCTTGAACACGATCGTCCAGGCCTGGTCGACCGGCGACTTAAAGACGCTCGATTCGACGCTGCTGCAGGGCATGCGCGAATATCCCGAGGTGTACCAGCGCGTGATCGTCGAGCGAAATCACGCCTGGCTGCCGAAGATTCAATCCTATCTCAAAGAGAAGGAAAACTACTTCGTCGTCGTCGGCGCCGGGCATCTCGCCGGAAGAGAAGGGCTGGTCGAGGCGCTCAAGGCCAAAGGTTATTCGGTCGAGCAGCTATAGGTCTTTACCATGGCGATTCGAGGGAAGCAGCGGCCGCGGCTTTTTCCCACGCTGAAAGCCGCGCTGCGGCTCAAATGCCCGCGCTGCGGGGTCGGCGAGATGTTCGAAGGCTTTTTCCGCATGCGCGGAGAATGCCCTTTCTGCCGCCTCAAGTTCGAGCGCGAGCAGGGCTTCTTCGTCGGCGCTATTTACGTCAACTACGCGGTCACGGTTTTGATCGCGATGCCGGGTTTTCTCCTCCTGGACCGCTACGGCCTGGCGTTGACCCATCAATTGATCATCTGGGGCGTGTTCGTCGTCGCTTTCCCGCTCGTATTTTTTCGCCACTCGCGAAGCCTCTGGCTCGCCGTCGCGCATCTGCTCGATCCCGGCGACGACCGCTGGCTGAGGTCGATCCCCAAGCAGGGCGCGCGATGACCATGACGAACTTGGGCGTGATCGAGAGCCGCAAGCGGACGATCTTCGGCGCTGCGATGCTCGGCGCCGCCGTCGCGCTCACGGCGACGTATTTCTATTACGATATACGCGGTCCCGTAGTCCTCATTCTTTTTATTCCGTTCTGGCTGGGAGTGATGGGCTTGCTGCAGGGACGGGCGAGCACCTGAGTGGTGCTCGCAGCGCGCGGCGCGCGCAACCTTGATAAAGGCGAGCAGAAGATCGACGATGAAGCGGCAGTGTCGGTGGTGCGCAAGAACGCCGGTCGAATCCACCTGTGGTCGATGGTCGCAGCCGCGATCATCGTAGTTACCGCATTTTTGATCGCGGGGCTTCTTAGCTCCCGTTAATTAGCGGAGGTCATCATGAGCGAATTAGCCGCGAAGGAATGCATCCCGTGCCGCGGCGGCGTGCCGCCGCTTAAAGGTAAAGAGATCACCGATCTCCTGGCAAAACTGGGCGGCGGCTGGAAAGTCGCCGGCGAGCATCACCTCGAGAAGGACTATACGTTCAAGAATTTCCGCGAGGCGCTCGACTTCACCAACCGCGTCGGCGAGATGGCGGAAAAGCAGGGACACCATCCCGACATCTATCTCACTTGGGGCAAGGTGAAGCTCACCGTCTGGACGCACAAGATCGACGGCCTCACGGAGAGCGACTTCGTCTTCGCCGCCAAGGCCGACGCGGCGCTTTAGCTCTGGGGCTTTTTCTCTTCCAGCGCGCCCATGGCGATCGCGGAGTGCGCGAACGGCGCGCCCGCGCCGAGCGCCATCGCGACGAAGATCGCCTCGGAGATCTCCGCCTCCGACGCGCCCGCTTTTTGCGCCCGCTTAGTATGCGCGTCGATGCAGAACGCGCACTGCGTCGTGTGCGCCGCGGCGACGGCGATCAGCTCTTTGGTCTTCAAGTCGAGGGCGCCGGGCTCGAAGACTTTCTTGTCGAAGTCGATGAACGAGGCGAAAAGATCGGGCTTCAGCTGCCTCAGCTTGCGCAGATTCTTGGGCGATTCGCTGTGGTAAAAATGCTCGGCCATTTTTGCTCCTTTGACTTTCTCCAATAATTCGCGATCATAGCCGTCGACCGGCGCGCAAACAACCGCGATAGTTGACAATTCGCGCGCGGAACGGCCAGAATACAGAGACGAAAGGATGCTTCCATGCCCTCATTCGACATCGTAAGCCGGGTGGATCTCCAGGAGGTCGACAACGCCGTCAACGTCGCGCGCAAGACGATCCTTACGCGCTACGATTTCCGCGAATCCAAGACCGAGATCAACCTCGACAAGAAAGACAAGAAGATCCGCGTCGTCACCGAAGACGAGATGAAGATGCGCGCGGTGCAGGAGTCGCTGATCGAGAACGCGGTCCGGCGGAGAATCGATCCCAAGGCGCTGGAGGCGAAGGCGATCGAGCCGACGGCGCGCGGGATGATCCAGCGCGAGATCGCGATCAAAGAAGGGGTCGACAGCGACACCGCGCGCGCGATCGTCAAGGTGGTGAAGGGCTTGAACCTCAAAGTCCAGGCGGCGATTCAGGACCAGCAGGTGCGCGTCACCGGAAAAAAGATCGACGATCTCCAGAGCGTGATCAAAGCCGTCCGCGCGGCGAACCTCGCCATCCCGCTCCAGTTCATCAACATGGCGGGTTAGGAGACGCGATGAGCGAAAAAATCGAGAAAAGCGACGAGCAGTGGAAAAAGGAGTTGACGCCCGAGCAGTACCAGGTCTGCCGCCAGAAGGGGACCGAGCGGGCGTTCACCGGCGCCTATTGGAACACGCACGACAAGGGCGTTTATCTCTGCGCCTGCTGCGGCAACGAGCTGTTCAGCTCGGAGACCAAGTTCGATTCCGGCACCGGCTGGCCGAGCTTTTGGCAGCCGATCGATCCGGAGAAAGTCGACACCGAGAGCGACACGAGCTACGGCATGCGGCGCACCGAGGCGATGTGCGCCCGCTGCGGCGCGCACCTGGGGCACGTCTTCGACGACGGCCCGCAGCCGACCGGCCAGCGCTACTGCATCAACTCGGCGTCGCTCAGGCTCGAGAAAAAAAGCTGACCGCGCCCCGTGGAGGAATCCTTTCAGGACCAGGGCTCGGTCCTCTACTGCTACGGCTGCGGCGCCGACAACGAAAACGGGCTCCGCATCAAAAGCTACTGGGACGGCGAGGAGGCGGTCTGCCGCTGGCGCCCCGAGCCGCGCCATTCCGGCGGGCGCAAGGAGATCGTCAACGGCGGCGTCATCGCGACGCTCATCGACTGCCACAGCTTGAACCTCGCCATCGCCCGCGCCTATCGCGACGAAGGGCGCGCGATCGGCAGCGCGCCGAGAATCGCCTACGTGACCGGCAATCTAAACGTCGCGTACCTCCAGCCGACGCCGATCGATCAGACGCTGGAGCTCCGCGCGCGCATCAAAAAAATGGAAGGGCGCAAGGCGTGGGTCGAATGCACGCTCAGTGCCGGCGGAAAAGTCTGCGCGAAGGGCGAAGTTCTGGGCATCAGAATGCCGAATGTTGAACGATGAATTTTGAATGTTGAATTTTCCGAATCCGAAATTCAAAATTCAAAATTAAACATTACCGTTGTAGCGTGTGGCGGCTAAAATAACGATGTGTTAAATTGTTATCGAGGCTAGTATGACGTGGATCGTTTCAGACCCTGATCATCTCGGCGGCGCGCCGCGAGTTCGCGACACGCGCATCGCGGTCGCGTTGTTGTTAGAGTTGATCGCCTCGGGCATGACGATTGCCGAGATCGTCAAGGAATATCCCAGCCTCACCGAAGAAGCCGTTCGCGGAACACTCGAAGAGCTGGCCCATTCCGATCTTCTCGCTGCCAGGTGAAGATTCTCCTCGACGAGAACCTCCCAGAATCGCTTGTCGCTGCTCTACAGCGCCTGGGCCACGAAGTCGACTCGGTCAATAGTTTGCGACTAAAGGGCCTGGACAACGGGACGCTCTACCGGCAGATCGCTCAAAGCTACGAGCTGTGTTTTACGAAAGACGCCGGCTTTGCGCATAACGTGCAAAGGATGAGACAGCCATCGGGGGTCAAAGTGCTGCGCGTACTTATTCCGCAGCAAGCCGCGCGTCGATTCGCGGAACTTTTCGTCGATCGTTTTCAAAAATCGGATTGGGAGAGCTACTCAAACGGCGCCGATTGGCCGTGAAATAATGTTGAGTGTTGAATGTTGAATTTCCGAATCCGTAATTCAAAACTCAAAATTCAAAATTCAACATTAACGGTTGTATGAACTACGTAACGTTGGGAAGAACCGGGCTTCGCGTCAGCGTCGCCGGGCTCGGCTGCGGCGGGCCGAGCCGCCTCGGCATGCGCGACGGCAAATCCGAGGAGGAGTGCGCCGGGATCATTCGCAGCGCCTTCGAGCTCGGCGTCAATTTTCTCGACACCGCGGAGGTCTACGGCACCGAGCCGGTCATCGGCCGCGCGCTCGCGACGCTGCCGCGCGACAAGATCATCATCTCGACCAAGAAGAAGTTCCCGCTGGATAATCCCAAGGACCCCGAGGGCGAGACGCGCCGGAGCCTCGAGCAGAGCCTCAAGCTCATGCGCACCGACTACATCGACGTCTATCACATCCACGGCGTCGAGCCGCGGGAATACGACTACGCCAAGCGGGAAGTCCTGCCGGTCGTCCAGAAGCTCCGCGAGGAGGGGAAGATCCGCTTCATCGCGATCAGCGAGGCGTTCGTCGACGACATGACCCACGCGATGCTCGCGCGCGCCTTGCCGGAGAATCACTGGGACGTGGTCATGGCGGGCTTCAATATCTTGAACCAGTCCGCGCGCCGGGAAGTCTTCCCCAGGACGATCGCCGCCAACGTCGGCACGCTCGTCATGTTCGCCGTGCGAAAGGCCTTCAGCCAGCCGAAGCGCCTCCGCGAGGTATGCGCCGAGCTCAGGAAAAAGAAGCTCATCGACGCCGCCGACGACGAGCCGCTCGCCTTTCTCCTAAACGACGGCGCCGCGTCGAGCTATGTCGAGGCCGCCTACCGCTTCTGCCGCCACGAGCCCGGCGCCCACGTCATCTTGACCGGCACCGGCAGCGCCGAGCACTTGAAGGAAAACATCGAGTCCATCAACAAGCCGCCGCTGCCGGAGGAGGTGGTGAAGAGATTGAGAGAGATATTTAAGCGGGTGGATTGTGTGACGGGGAATTGAGGGACGCGCTTCCTCACCCCGTCTTAAACAATCTCGCGTACTGCTCCCACAGCGCCGGCGAGACTTCCGCGGCCCTTAGATTTTCCTCGACGTGGCGGAGCTGCTTCATGCCGACGAGCGCGGTGGTGACGCCGGGGGTGGAGCGCACGAACTGGAGCGCGCGCTGCGCGTCGCTGTCAAGGCCGGTAAACACCTCGCCGACGAACTCGGGCAGGTTCTTCGCGAGCTGCCCCTGGTAGATCGACGCGCTGCACATGACCGTGATGCCGAAGGCCTGCGCGGCCTCGAGCGTCGAGAGCCGCTCGCCCTGAACGGTCTGATTTCTTTTCGTGAGAGCCTCGACCATGCCGAGATTGAGCGGCAGCTGAATCACCTTGAAATGATGATCGTCGCCGCCGGCCTGGCGCGCGATCTCGACGACTTCGGCGAGCGAGAGATATTCCTTGGCGTTGGGATCGACGCGGAACGCGCTCCAGGTCGCGACGCCGTACATGCGGATCTTCCGCGCCGCGACGGCGCCCTCCAGCGCCTCGAAGGCCTTCAATAATCGCTCGTTGAACTCTTCGCGCGCGACCTGGGCGAGCTGGGTCTCGGGATTGTGGACGTAGTAGATGTCGATGCAGTCGAGGCCGAGGTTCTGCCGGCTCGCGTCGAGCTGGTTCTGGAGATAGGCGGGCGTCATGCAGTGGCAGCCCGCCGCGAGATCGGCGGGCGACGCGACCCCGGTTTTGACGAACGTGTCGGCGAAGTAATTTTTGATATCTCCCGGCGGGGCGCCGTCGAACGGCAGAAAGCCGCCTTTCGTCGCGACGACGACGCCGGCGCGCTCGAAGCCCGCTTTGCCGAGGTCGGCCAGCGCGGCGCCGATCGCCCGCTCGCTCCGCTGGAAGCGGTAGTTGATCGCGCTGTCGACGACGTTCGCGCCGAGCTCGACGCTCCGCGCCACCGCCCGGCGGTAGTCCTCGTCCGCGCGCTCGTCGTGGTTGCCGAGATAGGTGCCGATGCCGATCGAGGAGAGCCAGAGCCCCTGCGAGAGCCGGAAATGATCGCCCGGGATGCGCCCCTGAAAGCGCTGCCGATAGGCGGCCGTTCCTTCGGTGGTCGCCCAGCCTGGTAGTGCCATAGATTTTCTCTTCAGCGCCCGCGGCGTCCCGGCCGCGCCTCGCCGCCGCCGCCGAACAATATAGCGTCGATACCGAGCGCCCTCCCCGGGGTCGACAGGATGAAGACCAAAAACGACACCGCAAACGTGATCTGCTGCGCCATCGACGCGCCGCCTTTCGGGAAGCCGATCGCGCAGAAATAGTTGATCATGAGGAGGATGCCGACGATCGACGCCCAGCGGGTGAGAAACCCGAGCAGCACGCAGACGCCGACGGCGAGCTCGCCGTACATGACGAGCTGGCCGAAGAGCTCCTTATGCGTCGCGACGGTATTGATGAGAAAATTCTTGTACCACTCGAAGGTCTCGAGCGTGTTCAAGTCGCCGATCTGGCGGCCGATCCAGTCGCCGTGGGGGAAGTCGCGCTTATACTTGCCGATCCCCTGCTGCAGCATGTAGTAGCCGATCCAGAGCCTGAGCGGGACGATGTACCAGAGATAGGTCCGTTCGGACATATCTTCCTCCTTTGAAGGCGCTAGAACTGGTCTTTAAGCTGACGGACTTTAGCGAACACCGGGACCGGATTCAACTCCAGTTCGGGGAAGCGCTTGCGGAGGTTCTCTTTGAGCTCCGCGCTGTCCCAGCGGAGGAAGGGGTTGGTTTCGATCTCCTCGGCCATCGTCGCGGGCACCGTCGGGCGTCCCTCGGCGCGTTCGGCGCGCACGCGCTCCATGCGCGCGCGGAGCTTCGGGTTGCCGGGCTCGAGCGTGAGCGCGAATTCCAAATTCTTCTCGGTGTATTCGTGGCCGCAGTAGACGAGCGTATCGGCGGCAAGGCGCTTCAGCTTCGTTAAGGAGTTCAGCATCTGCTCCGCGGTCCCCTCGAAGAGCCGCCCGCAGCCGGCGGTAAAGAGCGTATCGCCGCAGAAAAGATTTTTGCCGAAGAGATAGGCGACGTGCCCGGTCGTGTGGCCGGGAATGAACAACACCCGGCCGGCGGATTTGCCGACGCGGACCTCGTCGCCATCGTCGATCTTGCGGGTGATGCCGGGGATCCGCTGCTCGTCGCTCTGGTGTCCGTAGACCTCCACGCGCAGGCGCGCGAGCAGGCCGGAGTTGCCGCCGGTGTGGTCGCGGTGATGGTGCGTGTTGAGGATCGCCTTGACGTCGATTTTTTCTTTTTCGATCCGCGCCAGCACCGGCTCGGCCTCCGACGGATCGACGATCGCCGCCGCGCCGGTCTCCTCGCACACCGCGAGATAGCCGTAGTTGTCGCGGAGAAGCGGGATCTGCACGATGCGCATGACTTGGATATAGCAAAACGGGGACGAAAGCGGAATGAGGAGTTTTCACGCTCGGCCGATGCGAAGCAAATCGCTCGGCCTTAACCATCCTCCGGCATAGTCCCTACGTTGCTTTTCTTGTTTTTGTTCTACACTGGATCATGGCGTCGACCTGGACGATGGTCCTCCGCTGCTACGAGTGCTCGGGAAAATTCACCTTGAGTCACATGCCGCGCGAGCAGCTGACGACCCTGCCGCTCGTCGCCGTCTGCCCGCACTGCGGCGCCCGGCCCGCGATCGGCTTGAGGGATGAGCAGAGCAGGCTCCACCGCGTCTTCGACCTCCGCTTCGATCATGCGCGCCATGCTCGCTCCCACCAGCCCTAGGACGTTCCGTATATTTCCTTAACACTTCTCAGGTAAAAACCGGATATACATAAAACGTTCCGCAATGCTAAAGTCGCACGAATGGCGTTGGGCAAGACGTGGACGGCGGTCTTTCGCTGCTATCACTGCGGAGGAAAGTTCACCATCCGGCACAATCCGCTCGACCGGATCGACGCGCTGCAGGCGGTTTATCCGTGCCCGTTTTGCTCGGCTCGGCCGATCGTCCGCATCGCGCCGGACGAGAGCCGGGGGCACCGGCTGGTCGAGCTCAACGACGAGATGGAGACCGTCTACCGGAAAAACCCGCGTGGCGACACCTGGCATTTTCACCCGGCCTGCTCTCACTGGCCGGCGCAGGACTACATCGCGTTGGACATGGCGCCGCGGACCGAGCACCTTTGCAACGAGTGCACCGTCAAGGCGCTCGGGCGGCGGGGCAACTGAACTGTGGAGGACGGATGGCAAACAAAACGATTCTCGTCGTCGAAGACGAGCCGCCGCAGCTCAAGCTCCTTGAGCAGATTCTTGTGGACGCCGGCTACCGAGTGCTCGGCGCCAAGGACGGGCTCGAGGCGCGGGACATCTACCGCCGGCAGGCGGACGAGATCGATCTCGTCCTCTCGGACATGGCGCTGCCGAAATTCGGCGGCTGGACGGTCTACCTGATGCTGAAGGAGATCAATCCCGAGGTGAAGATGGTCCTGACGAGCGGCTATCTCGATCCGAAGGTGAAGGACGAGCTCGTGAAGGGCGGCGTGAAGGACTTTATCGCCAAGCCCTACGTCCCCGAGACCATTCTCACGAGCGTCGGGCAGGCGCTCGGCCATGCTTGACGGCCGCGGCGACGATCAAAATTCCGCTGCCCGCGCGAGCGCGCTGCACAACGCCTGAGGGGGAAGAAGTCACATTGAGGCGGGCACGGCACGCCGTGCCCCGTTTCCACGGAAAGAATTCACCTCCCCTAGCCCCTCCTTGACCCACTGACCGCCCTTCCACTCGATCGAACCCATTGCGGCGCGCCGGGGCGGAGCCCCTGGAAGAAGACCGGTTTGACTCGTCTTGTACACTCGTGTACATTAACGCTATGAAACTCCCCATCAGCGAAGCGCGAAAGAGACTGCCGGAGCTGGTCCGGCGCGTGCGCGACAACGCGGAAGCCAAGATTGAAATCACGGTGCGCGACGAGGTTGTTGCGGAGCTGCGCGGACCGCTGCGCGAGCCTCGGCCGGGAGCAGCCGCGAAAAAGCTGCGCGCCCTGATGCAGAGACTGCCGAAACGCACGGGGCGAAAAACGAACGTCTCCGGGCGGGTTCGCGAATATCTTTACGGCAACCCCGGAAGCAAGCGGTAGTGGCGCTCCCGCCTAAGCTGTTTTGCGACACCTCGTTTTTCTACGCTTGCCTCGACTCGAACGACGTCCATTACGAGCGCGCCGAAGAGCTCAACGACGAAGCGGCCGCCGCGGATGCGGCTTTCTTTACCACTTGGGATATAGTCAGCGAGACCGCCACCCTGTTGCGTTATCGCAGAGGCTTTCAGATGGCTTTGACGTTCCTCGAGGAGGTCAAGCCGAATCTGCATATCGTCGAATACGGCAAGACTGTGCGCGACGAGGCTGAGCTCATTTTTCGCAGCCGCGGCCGAGCCAGGCGAATATCGTTTTGCGACGCCGTGTCGTTCGTCGTGGTCACGGCTCTTCTCGATTCCATGCCGTGTTTGGCTTTCGACCGAGACTTTCGTGCGCTTGGCCTCACCGTGCTCTAAAAGCTCCGCATCGGTATCTTCCCGCCTTGACCCCCCGACCGCGATTCCACTAGATTCTCGTGCCTTAAGAACGGACGCCGCGTCACAGGGCGCAAAAAAAGGGCCGGCTCCGATGGGAGCCGGCCCTTTTGAGCTACCGGGAAGTAATGAGCTTACGGAGTGGGCGACTGCGCGGCGCAGCTTTGAATCTGGCCCTTCTGCTTGCCGGTGATGACCTTGCCTTTCTTGAGCGCGTTGGTCGCGTGCGCGACGCAGCTCACGAACTTGCCGTGGTTGTTCGGACCGCCGCCGCCGTTGCCGTGGCCGTGGTTCGGCTTCAACGCGGCCGGCGGGGTCAAGCAGTCGTTGATGGTCACGGCGATCGATTCCGCCAGGCTGCAGCCGGTGGGCAATATGGTGTCGCCGAATCCCGACAGCGTGCACTCGCCGATGCTCAAGTCGCCGCCCACGATCGTGTCCCCGCATTGATCGACGCCGTTCGCTACGCCGTCTCCGTCGCAGTCGGCCAGCGGATCGAGATTGTTGCAGGTGTCGAGGCCGTTCGGGATGCCGTCGTTATCGCAATCGAGGTTGGGGTTCAGATTGTCGCAGGTATCCTGGCCGTTCGGGATGGTGTCGTTGTCGCAGTCGGCCAGCGGGTCCAGATTGTTGCAGGTATCGGTGCCGTTCGGAATGCCGTCGCCGTCGCAGTCGGCCAGCGGATCCAACGGATCACACACTTGCGCGGAAGCATGCTTGACGCTGACAAAACACGCCAGCATCGTCACGGCAAAGAGCACGAGAAATTTCTTGTACATAGTTCCTCCCTTGGTTGATGAAACTCGCGATCGCCCGGATGAAAAGCACAAAGCATGCCCAAACCGGCGCCAATCGCCTCAAAGGCTTTCGACGTGAAAGCAGGTAAATCTTGGTAGGTTTTTGAAATCAGCGAAATAACAAAAAACGGTAAAACGGCGCGTGGATCACGCGGTGCCGCGCCGCGGCGGCCGGACTGGCGATTTTTTTATGCTCGATTGCTCCAACCGCCGGCGGCGATGGCCGGCGGCTTGGGCGCGAAAGCGGAGGCTTCCACCGACAAGCTGTAGGGTTTCGCCACGCTGATTTTTCTCCATCTACATCCGGCAGCTTCAGCGCGTAGCGATGCATTGCCGTAATTTAGGGTGCTGTGGTTTCAGCGGACGATATCGATCCCCTCGCAATCACCTTGACCGCCTCCGCATCATTCCACTAGATTGAGTCATGATTCGCGCCGGGGCGGGTCTCTCGAACAATCCTGTGACGGAGCACGCGGCCGAGGAGGTGGCGGCGCGGGCGATGGAGCGCGCGGGCATCGATCGCGCCGATCTCGTGCTCACGTTCTTCACCGCCGACCACGCCGCGGCGGCGGACCAGCTCGCCTCGAAGCTGAGGGCGGCCGCGCGCACCGACAACATCGTCGGGTCGAGCGGCGCGGGCGTGCTCACCGGCGAAGGGGAGATCGAAGGGCGCGCGGGAATCGCCGCGCTCGTCGTCTCCTCCGACGCGATCCAGTTTCGCTCGTTTCTCTATCAGCCGCTCCGCGCCCGCGAGGGGCGCGTCGGAGCGGAGCTCGCCGCCATGCTGCCGCAAGGCGAGGACGCGCTCCTGGTCGCTTTTCCCGACGCCTACAACGTCGAGCCGCGCGCGCTGTTTCGCGGCGTCGAGCAGGCGGGCTTCGTGCCGATGGTGGGCGCGGGATCGGCGGAAAACGGCGCGCTCGGCAAGACCTTTCAGCTCCGGAGCGACACGGCGGCGACGAACGCGCTGGCGGGATTCGCGCTCGGCGGCCGCTTCTCGGCCGCGATCGACATCACGCAGGGGTGCCAGCCGATCACCGCGCCGATGACGATCACCAAGACCGACGGCAACCTGATCGTGGAGATCGACCACCGGCCGGCCTTCGAGGTGCTCGCCGGCGTCATCAAAGGGCCGCTCATCGAAAATCTCGGCCGCGCGCTCGCCTACATCTTCGCCGGCCTGCCGGCGGACCGGCGCAGGAACGAGGTCGGCCCCGGCCAATATCTCGTCAGAAATATCATCGGCCTCGATCCGGAGCGCGGCGTCATCGCCGTCGCCGAGGAGATCTTCGAGGGCGAGCGCATCTGCTTCACGCTCCGCGACGGCGAGCGTGCGCGCGAGGACCTGGAGCAGATGCTCGAGCGGCAGGCGGCGCGGCTTTCGCGCAAGCCGGCGTTCGGCCTTTACTTCAACTGCTGCGCGCGCGGCCGCTCGCTCTACGGGATCGAGAACATCGACACCGCCTTCATCCATCGCGCGCTCGGCGACTTTCCGCTCATCGGTCTTTTCGGCGGCTTCGAGATCGGGCCGCTGGGAGAGAAAAATCACCTGTTCGCCTATACCGGCGTGCTCGCGCTCATCGACGAAAAATAATCATGCCGCCCGCGCTCGCTCCCGCCGATCTCCTGCTTTTGGGCGGCGGCGCGTTCTTCGGATCGATGCTCGCCTCGGTCGCCGGCTTCGGCGGCGCCGCGGTGCTGCTGCCTTTCCTCGTGGTTCTTTTCGGCGTGCGCGACGCGATCCCGATTCTCACCGTCGCGCAGCTGATCGGCAATCTGAGCCGCGCGGTCTTCAACCGGCGCGAGGTCGACCTCGGAGTCGTCGGCTGGTTCGCGCTCGGCGGAGTCCCGGCGGCGATCGTCGGAGGTTTTCTCTTCGCCTCCGCGCCGCTCTCGTTTCTCACGCGGCTCCTCGGCGTCTTTTTGATCGCGGTCGTGCTGTACCGCCATCTCGGAAGCGCGGCGGCGCTCCGGGTGCCGCGCCGCGGCTTCGCGGCGCTCGGCGCGGTCATGAGCTTTCTCTCGGCGCTCCTCGGCAGCGTGGGGCCGATCATGATCCCGTTTTTTTTGGCCTACGGGCTCGTCAAGGGCGCGCTTATCGGCACCGAGGCGCTGGCGACCGTCGTGATGCATGTCACGAAGATCGCCGTTTACGGCGGCACGTCGGTTTTGACCCGCGACGACTTCGCCGTCGGCCTCGTGCTCGGCGCGGTCATGATCCTGGGCTCGTACGCCGGCAAGCGGCTCATGGACCGGCTGCCGGAGAAGGTCTTCCTATTCCTCGTCGAAGCGGCCCTCGTCGTCGCGGGCGCCAACTTCCTCATCCGGGGGTAGCCGCCGTTTCACTTTAGAGTGGCGGGCGATTTTATTTTATTTTTATCCGGCGGCCGTTGACTTCCGCGGCAGACGGTCTAGCTTCTAAACATGCTCATCGCGAAGCGGCCGATCGCCGCGTTCACCGTGCTGGCTTTTTTCGCCGTGGCGATTCTCTGCACCGAGAGCGCCCGCGCGGCGCTGCGCCCTTCGGCGTCGATCGCCTCGCGCGCGTCCGAGCGCGGCCATGCGCCGGCCGGACAGAGAAAGGCGCTCAAGCGCACGGTTTACGCCGAGAGCGCCGCGCCCTCTTCGGAGTCGCTGAGCGGGCAGTGGCGCTACCTCTCGGCGAAAACGCGCGCCGTCGAGCCGGACGCGCCGCGCCGGATGGTTTTTTCCGGGACCGCGCCGATCGAAAAAGTTTCCACCAACATCTTTCTCTCCGTGCTGAACCTCTGATTCTCCGCCGCTCCGCCGGATATTTGAAGCGATAATTTTGAAAGACGGAGGCGCGTGTGCGTTCGCGCGCCCGCGCCGGCCGTAGAGGAATAAATTCATCATTAAAAGGAGAAATCAGATGCATTACGAGAAGAACCACACAGCCATTTTCTTCGTGACGGCGGTTTTCGCCGCGTCGCTTGCCGCCGCCGCGGCCCCGGCCCGAGCCCAGGAGGACGAGGCCGTCGTCGAGGCCAAGGTCGTCA
The DNA here is from genome assembly GCA_035495775.1 of Verrucomicrobiia bacterium. Lineage (GTDB taxonomy): Bacteria > Desulfobacterota > Binatia > UBA9968 > UBA9968 > JAJPJQ01. The sequence goes on from DATJFG010000147.1 coordinate 23,135, forward strand.
CGGCGGTGCCGGACAATTACTGCCATACGAAGATCCCGGCGCCCAACAACGACAAGCCTTCGGGGAACGACGAGCCGCAGTGGACGCCGGATTGGCAGGACTGGATCGACTATTCCGGCCCGTGCGACGAGGCGGACATGGCCGACGCGGCCGCGCAGATGCGCCCGACGTCGGCCGACGATTGAGCGGGGCGCGCAATCGCGCCGCTCAGTTGATGCGTCAATGAGAATAATCGAAGGGGAGGGGCGATGCCCCTCCCCTTCGGCGTAGTGGTCCATGAGTGGTCAAGTAGCGGCAGCCTAGGAGCGGCCGCCGATGCGCTTGCGCTTGTTGGCGATGTAGTCCACCACGATGTAGTTGCCGATCTGATCCGGCGAGGTGTAGAAGACGCGTCCGGTGTTCAGGCGCGAGAGCTGGTCGATGAAGCCGCGGCGGTAGAAGTCGGTGCCGAGCATGAAGGTGTTGATCTTGATGCCGCTCTGCGTGCAGCGGCGCACTTCCTTCAGCGTCTCCTGCACGATCCGCTCGTGCAGCAGCGCGGAGCCCCAGCCGCTGTGCAGCCGGCCGCCGCGGTCGAGCGTGACGGCGGTCGGTTCGCCGTCGGTGATCAGGATGATCTGGCGGTTGCTCGCCTTCTGCGCGCCGAGAATCTGCCGCGAGAATCGCAGCGCCTCCTTGATGTCGGTCCCGTGCTCCATGAAGTAGGTGATCGCGACGATCGACGGCAGGTCCTGCGCGCGAATGACCTTGGCGTTGGAGCGAAATGCGACGAGGTGGAGCACGTCCTGGGGAAACTTGGTCTCGATCAGGCGATGGAGCGCGAGGGCGACCTTCTTCCCCGCGTGGAGCGCGTCGTTCATCAGCATCGAATAGCTGACATCGATGAGGAGAACGGTCTCGCAATCGGTGGAAAATTCCTGCCGATGCACCGCGAAGTCCCGCGGCCCGACTTTGAGTGGGACGCTCCGGCCGCCGTTCTCGAGAGCGTTCATCAGCGTCTCGCCGATGCTCACGTTCATCGGGTCGCCGTATTCGTATTTCTTCGTCTCTTCGAGCGTCTCTCCGTGGAGGCCCTTGATCGTCGTGTTGTGCTCACCCCAGCGATTGCGGTTGAGCATCTGGAAAATCTCTCGCAGCGCCTTATCGCCGATCTTCCTCATCCCCTTGGGGCTCAGGCGAAGGCCCTGGCCGGTGCGCACGAGATAGCCGTCCTCCTCGAGCATCCGCTCGATGCCTTTGAGGTACTTTAGCTGCTCGTAGGCCTCGTCGCCCAAGAGCTCGCGGATCTCATCGAGATTGACGTCGGCGATGTCGGCCATACCGCGCTGCCCCCAGCGGATGAACTGCTCGAGGCGCCTTAACTGTCCGAGGATTTGCCCCGCTTCGCCCATTCCCATGCGCTGCGAGCCCTGGAAGGGATATTGATTCAAGAGCTCCTGGAGCTGCTCCATCTGGCTCAGCGCCTCGGTCAGCTGCCCGAGCTGCTCGTCGCTCATCGAATTCAAATTCTCCAGGAGATTGTCGAGATCGTCGACGCTGGCGTCGAGCATGTCGGGGAGATTTTTAAGAAAATTCTCGTCCTCGAGCAGGCGATTCATGCGCTCGAGCATCTCCATCAGATTTTGCTGTCCCTGACCGGCGAGGTCCTGCGGGCGCTTCATCTTGCGCTGCGCGATTTGGTCCTTCAGCCGGTCGCGCAATTCTTGATAGCGCTCGAAGCTCTCTTGCATCTTGCGCGCGAGCTCGTCCATGTTCTGCGCGTAGCGCCCGGAGAGCCGCTCCATGAAGTTGCGCATTTTTTCGTGATACGCTTCGAGCTTTTCCGCCAGGCTGTTCAGCTTGTCGGTGAGCGCTTTCGCTTCCTCGGGCGTGAGCTTAAAGGAATCGGGCGAGTACTTTTCGAGAAGCTCTTTTTTCTTGTCCTCCGCTTCGCGGAGAAAATCGCGCAGTCCCTTGACCGAGCGAAGCCCGTCGTCGGAGGAAACGCCGCGGCGCATCAAATCTCTCAGTGCGCGGCGGACGCCTTCTTCTTCAAGGAAATTATCGGAGAGGTGTTTGAGGAGGTCCTCGGAAGTGGGAAAACGAATTTGCTGCGTCCCATCCCACTCAGTGTAGCGGTGGACTCTCATCAGTGACACTATAGCGCAGTTAGGTAGGGATGCAAATAGAGGTCGATCGCCGGCGCTTTCGGCTTTTCGCGCGCGTCCGAGCTGGATGAATATCCGGCGATGAGCTAGAAGATAGACAATAGGCGAGGGAGGGCCGATATGAAAATCACCGTGGAGCGGGGAAAATGCGAAGGCTACGGCAAGTGCGTGCAAGCGGCGCCGAAGGTTTTTCAACTGGACGATAAATTTATTTCCATTGTGCTCGATCCGAAGGGAGACGCCGACGAAAAGATCGTCCTCGCGGCAAAAGTCTGCCCGACGAAGGCGATCCTTTTAGACGACGAAGGAACCGGGAAAAGAATTTTCCCGGCCGAATAACACCACGGTGTAAGCAAAGCTGTGATCGAGGCTGAACATGTCATCATCGGCGCCGGCTTCGCGGGAGCGGCGACGGCCTATCATCTCACCCGGCGGGGCGTGCGGGATGTTCTCATCCTCGAGCAGGAACAAATCGCGGGCGTCCATTCCTCAGGCCGCAACGCCGCCATGGTCCGCCAGGTCGTCGCCGATCCTGCGCTTGCGGCGCTCACCGAGCAGGGCGCGGCGTTCCTGCGCTCGGTTCCGAAAGATTGGCCGGAGCCGCCGCGCTTCGAGCAAAACGGCTCGCTGCTGTTGGCCTCCGGTGAAGGGTGGGGGCGGCTTTCCCGCGACGCCGAAACGGCGCGCAGCCTCGGCATGACGGCGGAATGCTGGACTCACGAGCAGACGAGCTCTTTTGTCCCGGCGTTGAAGGGCGCGAGATTCGAAGGCGCCGTATGGTGCCCGTCGGACGGAGTTGTGGATATCCATGCGTTGCTGACGGGATATCTCGCGGCGGCGCGTTCGGCGGGCGCGCGGATTCGCTATCGTGCCCGCGTGCGCTCGATTGAAACTCGCAATGGACGGATCGCCGCGGTCAAAACCGACGATGAGACGATTCAAACCGAGAACGTCGTCAACGCCGCGGGTCCGTGGGCGCTGACGGTCGCCGGGCTAGCGGGAGCCGTCGATGCGCCGCTCCATCCTTGCCGCCGCCATCTATATGTCACGGCGTCCATTCCATGGGTCGATCGAAAATGGCCTTTCGTTTGGGATGTCACGCATGAATTGTATTTTCGCCCGGAATCCGGCGGGCTCCTCCTCTGCCCATGCGATCAGGAAGAGATGGCGCCCTGCGATGCGCAAACGGAGGAAGCGGTGACGGAGCTCTTGTTCGATAAGATCCGGCGCTATCTCCCTGCGCTTTCCGACGTCGCGATCAAGAAACATTGGGCGGGTTTTAGAACTCTTTCGGCGGACGGCCGTTTCGTCATCGGATGGGACCCGAAAGTCGCGGGGTTTTTCTGGGTCGCCGGACTCGGCGGCCACGGCGTGACAACCAGTGCGGCCGTAGGCGCACTCGCCGCGCGAATAATTATGGATGGCTCTTCGCAGCTCGCTGAATTTTCTCCGGCTCGATTCGTCAAATAGCTCTTTGAAGCGGTAGTTCAGTCTCTTCGTTGTTTCCCTGAACGCGTAATTCAGCAGGCGCGAGCCTCTCTCGTTGCGATTCCCATAATAAAAACGCCAACATCACAACCCAGATACGAGCCAGCACGCCGCTGAGATTGATTCCCCAAACAAGCTGTTTGCTCAGTATGCTTAGCGGCACGAGACTTCCAGCGACGATGACCGAGAAGAGCAAGGCTGCGGCGACATCGGCGCCATCCCGTGGCGTTTTTTTAGCTAAGCGGAAGAGGGTGATCGCCGGCAGCACGATAAGGAGGTCGTCGTACTGGCGATGATAGGTCCAGAAGCGGGCAACGACCGCGGTGACGCCCATCAATAGCCACGGGTCGACGCGCCGGTGGCGATGAACCCACCAACCGTGGAGCGCGAAAACGAGACAGGAGGCCGGGAAAATCCAGCCGCCGAGATTCCACCTGCTAAGCAGCCTATGCAAGTTGGTGCTCCCCTCGTTCAGCGCCAGCGCCGAGGTCCGCGCCTGCCAGTCCTGAAAAACAATCGAAAGATCTTGGGTGGAAAACGACAGCCCAAACAAAGTTAGAAGCGCATACACGGCAGTCACGAACACTATCGGTCTCGCGCCGCCGGGAAGAAACAGCACGATCCACATAAATAGTGCCGCGATCGGTGGTTTGGACAGCGTCAAGAGCAGCAAGAGAAAAACGAGCGAATCGCGCTTCCATCCAGCTGCTCGCCGTTCAACCAGCAGGACGGCGGTGATGAGCATCGGCAGCAAAAAAACGACGAATTGACCTTTCGAGAGGGTTATCTTGGTGGCGTACGTGCAAACCGGCAGACAAGCCAAAAATATCCGCTGCCAACGCTCTTCGCCGCCACCTTCTCGGACGGTGACAAGTACGAGCCAGGCGAGTGCCGCGACCTCCAGGGCCGTCCAGAGCCACCGAGCCGGCGTTGCTTCCAGCCAGCCGAAAAAAGGCCACAGCATGACATACGTCGCCGGCGGGTGGACGGCCAAAGGCGAATAGCTGTAAACAGAAAGGCCGGCAAACCAGCGGGGAATCAAGTCGGTGAAAACATCCGGTATGTTTCCTTGAGAGGTCCCCTCAAGCAGGTCGCGAACGCCCTTGTATAGACGAACAATGGCCGCAAAACAGATGACGACCGCGGCGAGGCGAACGATAGAAATACCGCGGCGCGACCAGAAGCTTCTGACATCGGCCGCTATGCTATTCCAACGTCGTATCACCGTCTAGGGAGTCCCGTTTTGTCGAATATTTTTACGGGGTGCGGAGTAGGAAGGTTTGACCCGTGATGGATTTGGCCGAATCCGATAAGAGGTAGCGGACCAGCCCGATGATCTCTTCTTTATCGGTGAGCCCACCCATGAGCGCAGGGACGGCGGCGCGCTTCTTCCAGTCTTCTTCAGTCGAGCCTGCGCGCGACATCGGCGTGTCCGTCGCACCCGGCGCGATGGCGTTGACAGCGACGCCCTCCGGCGCTAGTTCGAGCGCGAGCGATTTCACAAATGCGATCACGCCGCCCTTGGATGCCGCATAATGGGCGGCCCGCCGCTGCCCCGCAATGCCGCGGCCAGAGGCGACGCAGACGATGCGCCCGGAGTGATTTCCGACCATGTGGCGCGCGACCGCCTGCGAGCAGAGAAACGTTCCTTTCAAATTGATATCGAGCACGCGATCCCATTCCTCCTCGGGCATTTCGAGCACCGGGATGCGGGAGATGACGCCTGCGCCGTTGATGAGCACATCGATGCGACGGTAGCGGTGGACCGTCTCCGCGACGAGACGCTCGGCATCCCTTTTGTCGCGGACGTCGATCTTATGAAAAAATGCCCGATCAATGTTTCCCGCAAGCTCGGCGGCTAACGCCTGACCAGGGTCGGAAGCGAAATCGGCGACGACGACATTGTAGCCGTCTTCGGAGAGAGCGCGGCACAATGGCGCGCCGATTCCTCCTGCGCCCCCCGTGACGACAGCGACGCGTGACATAAATCTTTCCTCCCTTTATCGATTGGAGACCAGTGCGATATCGCCGACCGTGAGAAGCCGCTTCGGCGCCGCACCGACGTCCTCGGCGAGCCGTGAAAGCTTTTTCTCTTGGACGAATACGACGAGCCGCGCCGGTGAATGATCCCATAATTCGGCGAATTTGTCGAAAGATAAAATCGCACTGCCGGAGCCGCGAACCGCTTCCGGTTTTTTCTCGGCGATATAAAAGCTTCCCATTACCGCGCCGCCGTGTACCGGCAGGACCACCCACAGCGGCTGCTCCGCACGCATATAAAACGGCAGGCTCGAAAGGTAATCATTGTAGATCACGAGCTGGTCTCCGGGTTCAATGAGCGGCAGTGCCTTTTCCGCCAGTTCTTTTGAGGAGCGGATGCGCGAGACCTCGCTGAAGATGCCAAGACTGAAGAGATGGAAGGCCGCGAAGAAGATACATGTTGCGACATAGTACCGCATCCGGCTCGCATACAAGCTGGCGCCGATCAAGATGAGCAAGAGAATGAACAGTATAGGAATGATCGTTGAAGAAAATCGGCCGATGAACTCAGGGATGCGGCTCGTGACGTCGGCGAGCCCGGGCGGCAGCAACTGTGGCCAAAACAACCCGAGACTGAAAAACCCGAACGCTGTCAGGAGCACGAGCCACGGCAGGGCAAGCGGCCGGCGCGCCGCGACTGAAGCCGCCTCGAGAGCGCGCGCGATGGGCGCACCTATCAGCAGCGCCAGCGCTGGAAAGGCGGGCAGGATATATCCCGGCTGTTTTGCGGCCGAGAAGCTGAAGAAGATAAACGGCACAGCTGCCCATAGGACGGCGAGAAGCCTGTGCTCGTTCTGTAACCCTGATGCGCGGATAAAGGAAAGCGGAAGCGCGGCGGTCCACGGCAGGAGACCGATCGCGAGAACCTCGAAATAAAAATACCATGGCTGGATTCGGCCGAAACGCGGCGTGAGGTAGCGTAAGAAGTTTTCCTCAAAGAAAAAATAATGAAGGTAGCCCGGATTGCGCGCCTCGGCCCATAAATACCATGGGGCGGCGATCAGCAATAAAACCGCGGCGCCGTAGAGCGGCTTCATGGCGCCAAGCAGGGCGCGGCGTTGGCCCACGAATAGGTAGCCGCCGATGACCAACGCCGGAACGGCAAGTCCTATGGGACCCTTCGTCAGCATCGCTGCCGCGATCGCGCCGTACATCACGAGAAAAAATCTGCCCCCGGCGTCTCCGCCCGCCATCTCGCCGCGAGCAAAAGCCCAGAGCGCGAGCGTGATGAAAAACGCGAGCGGCATATCGAAGATGACGGCACGGGAAAAGGCCATGAATGCCGGGCTGGTCAAAAGCACGAGGCCGCCCCACAGTCCCGACCAACGGCTGGCGAATCTCCGGCCGAGGTCGTAAACCAGAAGCACACAGCCGAGCGCAGCGAGCGCGGAGGGAAGCCGGGCGGAAAATTCGGAAACCCCGAACAGCTTGTAAGCTCCGGCGACAAGCCAATAAAAGAACATCGGCTTGTCGAGATAGGGGATGAAATCGTAATGCGGTGTTACCCAATCGTCGAGCAGCAAGATCTCGCGCGCAACCTCCGCGTTGCGTCCTTCGTCCGGTTCAACCAGCGCGGGTCCGCCGAGAGTGTGGAAGAGTACGAACCAGCATAGCACGGCCAACGCGGCGACCTCGATGATCCGCGAAGCGTGTTTCGTGTCATTGGCAAGCTTCGACATATCTCTCATGCCAGATCTCGAAGATGAGCAGGGTCCAGAGAAGCTTGCGATTGTCCTTCTTCTTTTTGAGATGATCGTCGATCAGGGACTTGACGTAGGAATAGTTGAAATATCCCTGGCTCCTGATGCGCCGCTCGGCGAGATGATCCAGCATGAAATCCTTCAGCTCGGCGCCGAGCCATTTCGAAATCGGGATGCCAAAGCCTTTCTTTTTGCGCCGGATAATCGCGTCCGGCAAAACACCGGCCGCGGCCTTCTTGAGCAAATACTTGGTCGTTAGCCCGTGAAGCTTGTACTGCATCGGCAGACGGCAGGCGAACTCCACGACCTCCTGATCCAGCAGCGGGCATCGAACTTCGAGGCCGTTCGCCATTGCGGCGCGATCGACTTTTACCAGGATGTCGTCCTGCAGATAGAGCTTTGCCGAGAGATAAAGAATTCGCTCGAGGTCTTTGTTGAGTCCGCTCTCCCGCACATACGCGAAGATATCCTCATAGGTATTGTCGCGCGCGAGCGCGGCCTTGAACTCATCGGTCAGCAGGGAATTCTTCTCGGCCTCGTTAAAGCTGCCCATCCAGATGAAGAAGCGAATCTCGGAGGAAACGCCGGCGCCGCGGAGGAACTGCTTGAGCTTGAAATCCGGGCTGATGTCGTGGTGGGAAACGGGCAATCGCGCCGCAAAGAATCTGATCATCTGTTTGAGGGGTTCCGGCAATGAGTCGTAATAGGTGATGAGCCGGTGCGCTTGATAAGTGGGGTAGCCGGCGAACAGCTCATCGCCGCCGTCGCCGCTGAGCGCCACCTTGACCCTTTGTGACGCCACGTTCGCGAGCAGGTACGAAGGCAGGATCGACGCGTCGGCGACCGGCTCGTCGAGAAAATCCGGCAGGCGATCGAGATTCGCAAGCATTTCCGGTGTTGTGAACATCCTGTGCGACAGGTTGAGATCGAGATCGGCTGCGACCGCCTTGGCGTATCGGCTTTCATCGAAAGATTTTTCATCGAAGCCGATCGAAAAGCATTCGATGCGTTGTTGCGCCGCGGCGGCGAATGCCGCGACGAGGCTCGAGTCGATGCCGCCGCTGAGAAAAACGCCGACGGGTACATCGGCGGCAAGTCGCGTCCGCACGGCGCGGTTGAGAATCGCCCGCAGCTCTTCGGCGTATGCCGCTTCGGTCTTGTAGCCGATCGGATAATCGCTCAAGGGCAGGTCCCAGTATTTGTGCGTAGTGCACTTGCCGTTTTGGTACGAGAGGTAATGGCCCGGCTCGAGCTTGCGGATCGAAGTATAGATCGAATGCGGCGCCGGAATATATTCCAGAGCGAGATACTTGTTGAGCGAGCTCAGATCGATCGTCCGGCCGACCGCCGGATGCCTGAGCAAGGCTTTTATTTCCGAGGCAAAGACAATGCCCCCGTTGTAATCGGAGTAATGGAGGGGTTTTTTGCCCATCCGGTCGCGGGCGAGAAACAGCGCGTTCTTTGAGCGGTCCCAGAGCGCAAAGGCGAACATGCCCTTCAGCCGCTCGAGGCAATCAATACCCATGTCCTCGTATAGGTGGACGATGGCCTCATTATCGGAGCCGGATCGAAACACATGACCCTTGCTCAAGAGTTCGTCCCTGAGCTCGCGAAAATTGTAGATCTCGCCATTGCAGACGAGCCACACTGTGCCGTCTTCATTCGCCATCGGCTGGCGCGCGGCCGACGATAGATCGACGATGCTGAGTCTCTTGTGGCCGAGGCCGATCGAAATGCCGAGACGAGACTCGACGTGCTCGCCCTCGTCATCGGGACCTCGGTGAACCAGAGTCTCCCCCATCCGGCGCAAGATCCCGATATCGACGGACTCCCGGCGCGAAAGATATCCGTAAATGCCGCACATGACTTAGATCCTTGTGGCGACGCGCACCGAAGAAATGCGCGCAGCGATGATTGTCATTCCCCAAGGCGAGGCCGGCTGGCCGAAGCCACCGGGCTTCGCCCGACCCCTCTGGATGATTCCCGCCCGAGCGGGACGTGGCGTCTGCGATGTAAAACGAGAATACCCCAAGAACGCGCCGGCCGATCAGAGCAGCAGGACGGTGCTGCGTTCGCGGAAGTCGTTTACCGGCTCGCGAGCCGGCACGATTCGCAAGCGCGCGTCCCGAAAAGTTTCATGGATGATGAAAAATGGGGTGGGAAGCATCGCGGGCATCGCCGCGCCGGACGAATCGTGCGCGACGAACCATGGGGCCATGTCGGAATGATCCGACGTGTCTATCGCCTGACCGAGAGCGGCCAAAGCACCGTCGAGAGCTTGATCGACGGCCGCGGCATCGTCATCATCGAACAGGCCGAGGTCGTCGCAAAAATCACCCGCGAGCAGGACGAGCCAGACACCGAGAAACGCTGCGGCTATAATCCGGCATTGCAGCACGCACCGAGTATAGGAACGAAATTTCAGGCGTGTCAATGCCGCGGCTAAGAGATTTTTCGAGCGGTTAAATGGCCAGTGGGAAGGGCGCTCCGCCGAATGTCGATCGAGACACAGTCGTTTGGAAAATACCACAACAACCAGAAGCAAATTCAAGCTGGACTGCATCCAAGGCCAAATGCTAAAGAAGATTGCCGGACGTTCTAATCGGCCGACTTTCTAATCGCCGAGCATCGATAAGCCGCAATGCGTGTTTTAGTCACTAACGCGACACTCACCATCCGCTCCGGCACCGACACTTACATCCGAGACCTCGGCATGACGCTCCGTCGCCTGGGACACGAAGTTGCGGTGTACAGCAATATCCTCGGCGAGTCAGCCCAGGAACTCCGTGCCCTCGGAATCACGGTCGTGGATGACCTCGCCGCGGCGCCCTGGATTCCCGACATCCTCCACTGTCACCATAATATGGAGGCGATGACCGCCTTGCTCCATTTTCCGTTCGCGCCCGCGGTGTTCGTGGCGCACAGCTGGACGCAATGGCTCGATGCCCCGGTGCGCCACCCGCGGATCTCTCGCTACATCGCCGTCGATGCGCCGACCCGCGACGCTCTGGTGCAGCGATATGCTATTCCCGGTGAGCGCGTGCGGTTGATTCCGAATTTCGTCGATCTCGATCGGTTCACGCCCCGCGGCCCGCTGCCGAAAACACCCCGCCGAGCATTGGTCCTCAGTCATTATGCGCGCGAGGATACGCATCTCCCCGCGGTGCGCGAGGCGTGCGAGCGCCGCGGCCTGTCGCTCGACGTCATAGGATACGGGGCCGGCCGCCCGGACCGCCGTCCCGAGCGCAGCCTCGGCGACTACGATATTGTCTTTGCGAAAGGCCGCGCGGCGCTGGAGGCGACTGTCGTCGGCGCTGCGGTAGTTGTCTGCGACGCCTTCGGCGTCGGTCCCATGATAACGACGAAGAATGCGCCGGTGCTTCGAACGCTCGAGGGAGACTATATGCAGTGGTACTCGCCGCTCGGAGTCCCGGCTCTGCTCCGTGAAATCGACCGCTATGATCCGGACGACGTGAGCGAACTCACGCGCTGGGCGCGCACCGTCGCCGCCGCCGACCGCGTCGTTCCCGATTTCGTAGCCCTCTACGAAGAGGCGGTCGCGGAGCTCGCTCGCGGCGGGACGGATCAGATCGCCGACGCGCACGCCGGGGCTGCGTACCTCAGGTGGCTCTCGAGGCATGTGAAGGAGCAGCTCGTAGAGCGCGACCCGTTCGCGGCATTCGCCGTTCGCCTGCGCAACCGTCTCACGCGAATTCCGCTTCTCGCGTCTGTGCTGTTGCGCATCTCCGCGAGGATTCGGGCGCGCTGGCCGCTCGGCTGATCACCATACCACGGGCAGCGAGTCGAGACCGCGAAGGCAAAAATCCTTCCGCCAGACCGGCGTCCCAGCGAGCTGCAGGCCCGGGAGTCGGCGCACGAGCGTCTCGAGCGCGACCTGAGCTTCCAACCGGGAGAGTCCCTGCCCAAGACAGGCGTGGACACCATGGCTGAACGCGAGATGGTGGTTGTCCCGGCGAGCGAGGTCGAAGCGGTCGGGATCGGGAAACTTTGCCGGATCGCGATTTACGGCGCCGACGAGGACGAGAACGGTTTGCCCGCGACGGATTCGCTTTCCCCCGAGGACAATGTCTACTTGGGCCTCGCGCCCATAAGTTTGAACCGGGGACTCGTAACGCAGAAGCTCTTCGACGCCGGTCTGGAGCAGTCCCGGGTCGGCCTGAAGCGCTTTCCACGAGTTCGGATGGCGGAGCAGGGTGAGAATCGCCGTGCCGAGGAGGGCCATCGTGGTCTCAAAGCCCGCGAGGAAAAGCAAGACACAGTTCGCGAGCAGCTCGTCATTATCCAGGCAACCCTGGTTCTCTTGCGCGCGTACGATAGCGCTGATCACGTCGGTGCCGGGGCGCTTGCGCCGCTCGCCGACAACGTCGCGGAAATATTCGATGATACATTTCACCGCGGCCTCCGCCTCCACGATCTCCGCCCGTGTCGGCGCCAGATCAAACGTAACCGTCAAAGGGCGCGCCCACGATTGGCAACGCATTGCATCATCGACGGGAATTCCAAGCACATCGGCAATCACGTGGACTGGCAACCGCACGGCGAAGTCCGTAACCGCATCCATCCGGCGGCTCTTCTCCACCCCGTCCAGGAGCTGATCGACCGCTGCTTGGACATGCGGGCGGAGATTGGCGACGAACGAAGCAGTGAACACGTCGGCAACGACGCGCCGGAGCCGCGTCTGGTCCGGCGGATTCCTCGCTAACATGATGTTGCTGCGCCACTGCGCGAGCGTGCTTGGCGTTCCGCTTTGTCCTTGACTCGGATAATCGGGGTGCCGGAACTGCGGGTCGTTGAGCAAAGCGACGGCATCGGCGTAGCGGCTCACGAACCAAATGCCGAACGGGCTGCGGTACACCGGGCTGCGCTCGCGAAGCCGGTGATAGAACGGGTACGGATTGGTGCGAAAGGCGGGGTCGTACGGATCGAACGGCAGATTGAGCAGACGATAGAGGGCGCGTCGCATCACCGGCGTTCGCATTGCGCCGAGGGCAAGACGATCCGGTATGTGGCGGGCTCGATTCCCTAATCGCCGAACGGGTTCTAGCACGCGGGCAGCGATAGATCACCTCGCCCGGTTAATCTGTCTCGCATAACGGCAACTGCTTTTTCCATCGGATTAGATCGCTATCTCTACACCGGCAGAATCGCTTTTTTCAAGCAGCGAAGTCGATCCCGAATGCAAATTCGCCGAAGCTTGACGGTTGCCGCGGTTGGACGTTAAATGCGCATATGACCGCTGAGACGAATACGGCGGAGAGGTGGCCGAACTTTTTCATTGTCGGCGCGCCGCGCGCGGGAACGACATCATTATATTACTATCTGAAGGCGGCTCCCGGCGTCTTTATGTCGCCGGTGAAGGAGCCGCATTATTTCGCCGTCACACTAAAGGCCTTGTTGAATCCGAGTGCCGCCAACCCCGATGCGACGCAACTAATTCATGAAAGGCGCGAATATCTTAAGCTGTTTCAAAAGGTGAAGGATGAGGTCGCAGTGGGAGAAGCCAGTCCGTCTTACCTATGGGATACGGCGGCCCCCCGGCTCATCCATGAGGTCGTCCCGCATGCACGTATTATCATGAGCCTGCGCGACCCGGTGGACCGGGCCTTCTCGCATTACCTGATGCATGTGCGTGAGGGTGTGGAGCGCCTGCCTTTTGAGGAAGTGGTCGAAGGGACCTCGTACATAGAGCCCGGACTCTATGCGGCGCAGGTGCAGCGGTATGTCGATATTTTCGGTGCCGACCAGGTCAAGATCCTTATATTCGAAGAGTTTATTGGCGATGTAGAAGCGGCGGTAACCGATATTTTGAAGTTTCTCGGAGTCAACGGCCGTGTGTCCTATCGCTTAAAAACACCCCATAACTCCTTCGCCGTTCCGCGTGGAAATCTTGCGAAACGGATCGCCGCCAGTCGCGGCATTCGACTCACCGCCCGATCGCTGCTGCCTTCCGGCATCCGCGGTGTGCTGCGACGAAAGCTGCTTTATAAAAAAGTCCCCAAACCGCCGCTGCCCCATGCGGTCGCAGCGGCTCTCGCGGATATCTATCGGGAAGACGTTAAAGCTCTGGAGAAAATTCTCGGCCGTTCGCTACCGTGGACTTTGTCCGGGAAATAGTCTAGCCCATCGCTTACTCTGAAAGCGGGCGAGATTCGTCGCCAGCCGCCACGCCATCAACATGCTCAGCCCGATCCATACTCCGAGAAGTCCCCAGCCCTGGTGGAGCGACAGCCATGTTACGGGAACGAAGATGCCGAGCGCGCCGATGAGCATTGCGCGCATGAGGTAACGGGTATCATTGACGCCAAGGAGAAATCCATCGGAAGCAAAGACGGCGCCGTTCACCGGCTGGAATGCGGCAAGCAAGAAAAAAATTATCCCGGCAAGCATCGTTTCTACTTCTGGACTGCGCGTGAAAAAAAAGATCAGCGGCCAGTGAAAGAAAAAATACGCGGTGGCGAACACTACCCCCGTGGCCGCGCCGCAAAGGATCAGCGCCTTTCCCATCGCCAAAGCTCGTTCGGCGCGGCCCGCTCCTAGGTGCCCGGCGGCCAGCGTTTGGCCGGCGACGGCGATGCCGTCGGTCGTGTCCGACGATAACAAAAATAACTGAAGCGCGATTTCGTGGCTCGAAAGGGCGACCGCTCCCATGCGCGCGACGGTGCCGGTAGCGAAGACGAGCGAGAAGCGCAGCGCGCCGGTACGCAGCGCAAGGTCTCCTCCGATGCGCGAGAGGGAAAGGAATCTCCGCGTATCGAAATGCCAACGGTCCAGCCTGTATGCCGCGGTGTAGGATGAGAAAAAAACCACGCCGACGCAGATCGAGCCGGCGATCGTCTGTGAAACGAGCCGCGCGGTCGCGGCGCCGGTGAGTCCCAGCGGCGGGACGCCGGCGCCGCCGTAAATGAAAATATAATCGAGGATGATGTTGAGGCCGTTCGCGGCAAAGGCGATGAGCATCGGCGTGCGCGTATCTTCGACGCCGCGGAGAAAACCGATCGCGGCGAAAAAGAGAAACGTGAACGGCGTGCCGACGATAACGATTCGGAAATAGCTCACCCCCTGCTCGAGCACGCGCGGCCCCGCCCCCATCCAAAGATACAAACGCGGAGCGAAGAGATATCCCAAGAGCGCCACGGCGGCCCCGCCCGCCAACGCGAGAAACAGGGCATGCACGCAAATCTCGCCGCAAGCCTCGGGCTCGTTCCTGCCGCGATGAAAGCCGACCAGCGTCGTCGTGCCGAAGATGAGAAAGGCGAAGATCCAGTAGATGCCGCCGATGAGAGAGGAGGCGATTGCACGCGCCGCCAGCGGCTCCACCCCGAGGCGGCCGATCATCGCGGTGTCGGCGAGAACAAACACCGGCTCGCTCGCGATCGCGAGCATCGCCGGAATCGCGAGCCGCCAGATGTCTTTGAGATCGGAAGAAGCCGCTTGATCGGTCGCCGCGTCCGCTTTCACGGTCAAGCAAGCCGCCGCGCCGCATCGCCTGACGGCGGCGGAAATATTTCCGGATGGATGAGGCCGGCGAGAATCTCGATGCCGTCGATGAGTCGTGGCCCCGGACGGTTGAAGTATGCCGAGCCGTCGACGGCGTAGACGGTTCCACGTTTCACCGCCGGCAGATCGTGCCAACCTTCCAGCCGATACAGTAGAGGGGCCTCTCTGGCCGCGCGCTCCAGGCCGAAGCCGCACGGCATCAGCACGATGACCTCGGGTGCGTAAGAGCGAACGTGCTCCCAGGGTGTCGGGCGCGCCGGCTCGCCCTTGTTGCCGAGGCCGTCAATTCCGCCGGCGATCTCCACCATTTCCGGCACCCAGTGGCCTGCGGGATAAATCGGGTCGGCCCACTCGATGCAGGCGACGCGCGGTTTTTGATCCGAGCGCGCTGCAAGTTCCCGCACGCGCTCGACTCGGCGCCTTAGGTCGGCGACGAGCGCTGCGGCGGCGCTCTCTCGGGCTGCGGCCGCTCCCACAGTTTCAATGTCTGTGAACACATCCGAGAGCGTCGCCGGCGCGAGCGAGACGATTTTTGGCCGCCGCAGGAGCGACTCGGCGGCGCGGGCGACATCATCGTAATCGAGCGCGCAGACATCGCACAGGTCCTGGGTGATGACAAAGTCCGGCTCGAGTTCTTGAAAGCTCGCGAGGTCGAGAGTGTAGAGGCTCTGTTTCTCCTTCAGACGCTCGCGGACGAGATGGTCGATGTCGCCGCTTTGCCGCAAAGGATCGATGGCGCTGCGCACGACGACGCGGCGCTTTCGCGCCTCGGGCGGGTAGTCGCATTCATGCGTGACGCCGACGACTTCGTTGCCGAGACCGAGGGCGAAGGCGATCTCGGTCGCGCTCGGAAGCAGACAACAGATGCGCATGCGGCGATCATTAGCGTAAAAAATTCTCTTATGCTAGTCGAATCGAGATTATGCACGATCGCGTCCGGCCCTGGACAGTCCTCGCGGAAAAGAATTTCGCGCTGCTCTGGTCGAGCCTGCTCATTTCCGGGATCGGAAGCCAGCTCACCTCCGTCGCGATCGCCTGGCAGGTGTACGAGATCACGGATTCGCCGTTGCAGCTCGGCCTCACCGGCCTCTTCCGCGCCGCGCCCCTCATCGGCTTTGCGCTCACCGGCGGCTGGCTCGCCGATCGCGTCGAGCGCCGGCGGCTTCTGATCGCGACGCAAACGCTCGCGCTGTTCATGTCGCTGAGCCTTGCGCTCCTCACCCAAAGCGGCGCCATCCGCGTCTGGGAGATTTACGTGATCCTCTTCGCGCAGAGCGCGCTCATGAGCTTCGACCTGCCGACGCGCGACGCGCTGATTCCCAACCTCGTGCCCGCGGAGCATCTCGCCAGCGCTTTCGCGCTGACCGTGACGCTCCGCCAGGCAGCGTTTCTCGCCGGCCCGTTCATCGGCGGCGCGGTGATCGCGTGGGCAGGCACGCGCTGGTGCTACTATTTGGACGCGGCGTCGTTTCTCGCCGTCATCGTCTGCCTCGCCTTCATGAAGATCCGCGCCGCCGCAGCGCGCAGGCGCGAGACGGGACTCAGGAGCATGCTCGAGGGCTTCGCGTTCATCCGCCGCAACGCGCTGATCTTCGCGCTCCTCGTCACCGACGCGTGCGTCAATTTTTTCGGCGCGTACCGCGGCTTGATGCCGATTTTCGCGCGCGACCTCCTCGGCGTCGGCCCGAGCGGCCTGGGAGCGCTGCTCGGCGCGCCGGCGCTGGGCGCCCTCGCCGGCTCCGGCATCGTCATCGCGCTCGGCAATCCGCGGCGCAAGGCGCGGCTCATCGTGACGATCACTCTGCTTTACACCGCGGGACTCGTTGCCTTCGCGCTCTCGCGCTCGTTCCTGCTGTCGCTCGCGATCGCATTCACGCTCGGAGCGCTCGACGCGGTGGGGGAGACGCTCCGCATGACGGTGGTCCAGCTCATGACGCCCGACGAGCTCCGCGGCCGCGTCCAGGCTGTCGTCTTCATCTTCGTCATCGGAGGCCCGTTCCTTGGCCAAGCCGAGCTCGGCCTCGTCGCTTCGTTTGCGGGCGCGACCGGCGCACTCGTTCTGGGCGGCATTCTCGCCTCCGGCGCCGTCGCGCTCATGGCGCGGACGATCTTCCGCGCCGACGAGATGTGAGGCGTGATTTTTCTCGCATGCCTAGTGGCCGATGCCTCTTCTTGACACCGCGCGCCCTTTCTTCTAGGTCTCAGCCATGAGCCGGATCGACGATTTCAATCGCAAGCTCGAGGATCTGAACCTCGTCGGCTACTGGGGCATTCCGCGGAGCGAGAGCTTCGAGCCCAAGGCGTCGTTCGAGCCGACGATGTGGCGTTGGGCAGAAGTCCACGGGGCGCTCATGGAAGCGGGCGACGTTCTTGGGATGGACGATTCGCTCCGGCGCTTCATCGCGTTTCGCTCGCCTGGAAAAGTCCGCACAACGCACACGCTGGCGCTCGGCGTTCAGCTCGTCAAGCCGGGAGAGGTCGCGCGCGCGCATCGGCATACCATGGGCGCGATCCGTTTCGTGCTCCAGGGTGGCGGCGCGCAAACGACGGTGGAAGGGGAGCCGTTTCCGATGGAGCCGGGCGACTTCATCACGACGCCGAGCCGCAGCTGGCACGATCACTACAACGGCACCGACAAGCCGATCATCTGGCTCGACGGCATCGAGGCGCCGCTGATGGGGCTGCTTGAGATCGGCTTTGCGGAAATTTTTTCCTCCGACCAGCAGCCGCTGACGCGGCCGGTTGACGCTTCACGCTACGATGCGGGCTTTGCACGCCCCGCATGGATGAAAGCGAATTCGAAGCAGCCGCCGCCGTTTCGCTATAAATGGGAGGACACGGAAAAAGCGCTGAAGACTCTGGGCGAGACGCCCGGCGATCCGTACGATGGGCTTCTGCTGCGCTACGTCAACCCGCTTACCGGCGGTCCGACGCTGCCGACGTTTTCATGCGAGATCCAGATGCTTCGCCCCGGCGAGATGACAAAGAGCCACCGCCACACCAGCACCGCGATCTATCACGCCTTCAGAGGTAGCGGCTTTACTGTCGTCGGTGACACGCGCTTCGACTGGAAGCAGGGCGACTCCTTCACCGTCCCGCTTTGGCACAAGCACCATCACGGCAACGATGCGCGCGAGGAGGCGATTCTCTTCTCGATGAACGATCGCCCGCTGATGGAAGCGCTGGATTTCTACCGCGAGGAATCGCTCTAAGGCGGTTTCAGACCCCTGCTGCCTCGTTATTGACTGATCCTAGCCCCTTTTCGGTCATTGCGAGCCAGTTTTTAGCCGTCGGTAGGCGATTTTCGACTTTTGCGCCAGTTTTTCGGTCAATTTAGAGCCGTTCTGGAGGTTTTTAGCACGTCATAAAAAAATTTGATGACGGTAAAAACTTTGCTAAAATGATGAGTTGCGAAGGAAATTGGGCCCAAAATGTGTCGAAGCGGAAAATGATGACTTTTTCGTAAGTGAACTCTACCCATGAAGTTGGCGCGCTTTGAATTATCGCATCGCCGAGGTGGGTAGGTCATTACTGACGCGCCGCTAAATCCCGGCGTACCACTCATAACCTCGGTCTTCCCAATAGCCGCCTTTGCCCTGCGCGATTTTTTTCAAATCAGCGACGAACTCGATGCGCCGAATGTATTTGGCCATCTTGTAGCCGAGCTGCGTCTCCACTCTCAAGCGCAGCGGCGCACCATGCGCGACCGGCAGCAAGGCGCCGTTCATTTCGTAGGCGAGGATCGTCTGCGGATGGCGCGCATCGACGAGGTCGATGCTCTCGTAATACAATTCGCCGCTGTCATCGCGGTCCATGCAATGAAAGACGACGTAACGCGCGGCGCGACCAGGATTCACCCTTTGGGCGATTTCCTCCAGCGGCACGCCTTTCCATTTTGCGATCGCGCTCCAGCCTTCGACGCAGTCGTGGCGCGTGATCTGCGTGCGCGCGGGCATTGCCTTAAGCTCCGCGAGCGTAAAGCGCGCCGCGCGCTCGACCAGTCCGTCGACCTCCAACCGCCATTCGGTCCAGCCCGCTTTCGCGTCGGCGGTATATTCATTCGCGATGGGAGGCGGATTGCCGTTCTGCTTAAAGTTGCGGGAGATGTCCTGTTCTGAAAACTCCTGCGCCATGCGGCCGCGTCCGGTGAGAAGGCGCAGCAGCCAGCGGCTCGCGCCCTCGGCGGAGCCCAAGAGCGCCTGAACTTTTCTGCTCCGCTCGAGCCGGTCGAAAAGCCTGTCGCAGCCGGAAAGGCCGACGAGCGCCGCGCCGTAGAGCGCGCCGGCGAGAATTTTTCTCCGCGAGATCTCAGGGCCGCTCTTTTTCATCGCCGCCTCTCTCTTCTTCGCCGGGGGCCGGCGCTTCGGTTTCGGTTACTGTCGCCGCGGGCTCGGGCGTGCTCTCGACAGCCGCGGGTAAATCGGGTGCTGGGGCCTCCGCGCCATGGAATTTCTCCCGATACCAGCCGCTCACCATGCTGCGCATGTTGTTGAACGCGCCGGTCGTGACGACCATCATGACGTGGCCGAGCGTGAAGAACGCGAAGGCAAACGCCATGATGAAATGAAAGCTGCGCGCCGACTGGCGCCCGCCGAAAAGCGCCGGGAGCCAGTTGAACGCGACGCCGATCTGCGGCGACATCGCCAAGCCGGTGACCATCACGAGCGGCGTCAGGATGAAAAATACGCTCGTGTACGCGAGCTTCTGCAGCGGGTTGTATTCGCCGTCCTGAGGCGACGTCTGGCGGAGATGCAGATAATAGAGCGCCATCGGCAGGAGCTTCGGTACGTCGCGCGGCAGCAGGGTGAATTTTGCCATGTGGCCGTTCGCGCGATTATAGATGAAATAAAAAATGCCGTTCAGCACGAAGAGCCAGGCGAAAAAGAAATGCCAGCGCCTGCCGCCGGCGAGCCAGTAAAATCCCGGAATCGTGATCCAGCTTGGAAACGCGCGCGCCGTTGGCCCCATGGCGGTATTTTGCGTTCCGAGCACGCCGGTCGTCTCGACGCGTCTGCCGTAGAGCTCGGTGTAGGCGCGGAGCTCTCCCGTGTCGTCCGAGGCGTAGATCGAGAAAAAGGCCTCCTCCGGCTCCGCCTTGCTCCCCCAATGGAGATGCGGGTAGGCATTGAAGATCATGAGGCCGCTCATGAAGAGCACCGTGAGCGCGACCGCATTGACCCAGTGCGTCGCGCGCGTGACTCTGTTGTGGCGGTAGACGATATCGCTCATTGCTTTTCCGCGGCCGGAACGAAGACCCGGCGGGACGGCTGCCGCGCGCGGAAGCTTATCGCCGCGCGAAACGCAAGCAGCAGCGCGAGCACAATGCCGTACGTGAGCGGCCAGCGGATATCTTTTTTGACCAGCCACCAGTAATGAATGACTCCGCCGGCCGCTGTGATGTAAATCAACCGGTGCAGCTTCTGCCAGCGCTTCCCGAGGCGCTGCACCATCGCTGCGGTCGATGTGAGCGCGAGCGGAATCAGCAGCAGGAAGCTCGCGAAGCCGACCGTGATGAACGGCCGCTTCGCCACGTCTTTGATCATCCCCGGCAAATCGAAAAACTGATCGAGCCAGATATACGTCGTGAAATGGAGACAGGCGTAAAAAAAGGCGACGAGCCCCAGCATACGGCGGAACTTGATCGCGTCGTTCCAGCCGGTAAGTTTCCGCACCGGCGTCACCGTGAGCGTGATCAAAAGGAATATGATGATCGAGTCGCCCGTCCAATGCGTGATCACCTCGATCGGGTTGGCGCCGAGGTTGCCGGTGTAGGCGTAATAGCCGAGTAGAGCGAGCGGCGTCAGCGCGGCGACAAAGACAACCGCTTTAAGAACTTTAAGCTTCAAAGCTTAGAAGTACTTTCTTAAGTCCATGCCCTGGTACATCGACGCGACCTGATCGCCGTAGCCGTTGAACATCAAAGTTTTTCGCTTGATGAACTCTCCGATGCGGCGCTCGCGCGCCTGGCTCCAGCGCGGGTGATCGACTTCGGGATTGACGTTGGAGTAAAAGCCATACTCGGTCGGGCCCGCCTTCATCCAGGTGGTCGTCGGCTGCTGCTCGACGAAGCGGATCTTGACAATCGACTTGACGCTCTTGAAACCGTACTTCCACGGCACGATCATACGAATCGGGGCGCCGTTCTGATTGGGCAGCACCTCGCCGTAGAGTCCCACGCATAAAATCGCCAGAGGATTGTTCGCCTCGTCGATCCGTAGCCCCTCGATGTACGGCCAATCCAAGACCATCCGGCTTTTCTGCTCCGGCATCTGCTTCGGATCGAGCAGGGTCGTGAACTCCACATACTTCGCCTTGCTGGTCGGCTCGACCTGTTTGATGAGCGCATTCAACGGAAAGCCGATCCAGGGAATCACCATCGACCAGCCCTCGACGCAGCGGAGCCGGTAGACGCGCTCCTCCAGCGGCGCGAGCTTCATGAGCTCGTCGATATCGTAGCGCTTGGGTTTTTTGATCTCCCCCTCGACCGCGACGGTCCAAGGGCGCGGCATCAGTGTCTTGGCGTATTGCGCGGGTGAGTATTTGTCGGTGCCGAACTCATAGAAATTGTTGTATGTCGTAACGTCCTTGAGCGGCGTCAAGGTCTCGGTCGTGCTGAAACGGCTTTTCTGTACGCCGGATAGCTTCTCGCCGGCGTGAGCTGCCGAGCGCTCGAAAAAATCCATGTTTGTGAGACCGGCGATCGTGGCGCCGGCGACGGCGGCACCGGCGAGAAATCGCCGGCGGCTAAGGAAAAGAGCCTTGTCGGTGATTTCGGATGCTTTGATATCGTTAGGTTTTTTAATCAGCATCAACAGTTCTCCTCGTCTTTTATAGCACCCGGCCGCCGCGTGCCCAAACGAAGACTCCCTAAATACATCACGAATGCTAATCGAAAAAGGATTTTTCCGGCTCCGGTAGGGGCGGCTCCTCGCCGCGATAAAACAGCGGCCGGCGGCTCTGGCGCTCCGCCTCGGCGGCGCTGATGTGATTGGTCTGCGCCATTCGGTTTAAAATCAAGTTCCGGCGGTAGAGCAAGCCTTTTTCCCGCGGATTGAGTGGGCTCGGAAGCAGCGCCGCCAGCGTCGCGGCATCCGCTGGGTCGAGCGCCGAGACCGGTTTCCCGAGATAGTGGCGCGACGCGGCCTCGGCGCCGTAGATGTTGCGCCCCCATTCGACGACGTTCAGATAAATCTCGAAGATCCTCCGCTTCGAGAGCGCGCGCTCGAGTTGGAACGCGATGATGATCTCCCGGACTTTTCTCAGCGGGTCTTTCGACGGACTCAGATAAAGGTTGCGCGCGAGCTGCATCGTGATTGTGCTGCCGCCGCGTTTAAATTCGCCTTTCTCCCAGTCTTTCTTGAACGCCTCCTTGAGCTCGAAGAAATCCACGCCGTTATGGCTGAAAAAAGACGCGTCTTCGCTCACCAGGATCGCTCTCTTCAGATGCTCTGAGACCGCTTCATACGGCACCCAGATCTGATCATGCTTCGCGCGCAAGCCGCGCTTGCGGTATTCGCCGTCGCGGAGCTCCATCAGCGCGGTCGAGCGCGGGTTTCTCTTTCTCAGGCCGGAGACGTCGGGAAGAGTTAAATATTCGTAGACGAAAAAGCCGATAACGAGAGCCAGAAGAAGGCTTGTAAAGACAACGCGCTTCACTTTTTATGCACGAGCCGCGCTGCTTTGAGACTCAGCGAAGAAAGCGGCAGTTTGCCCAAAGATTCCAACGGGAACCAGCGCCAGCCTGAAGCGCGGGCTGACGCGGTGGCGTTTAAAGTGCAGCGATAAACTGGAGCGCGAATATTGCGATCGGTAATCGTGTGGCGAATGACACCGAGCGGCGCAGGAGACGCCAGGCGCGCATCGACGGGGGCGAGCTGGCGGAGCAGCGAGGAGCGGAGCGCCTCGCCGGGCTTTCTTTCGCCGCCGGGGATTTCCCAGAGCCCCGGTAAAATGCCGGCGTCTTTGCTGCGTCGGCGGAGAAGGATTCTGCCCTTATTTTCGATCACGCCGAGCGGCCAGTCGACGTTCCGCGGCCGCTTCGCCGCGGCGCGCTTCGCGCCGAGGACGCGCGAAGAGCGCGTGACGCAGCACGGGGTGGCGGGGCACGACGTGCATTCGGGATTTCGCGGCAGGCACAGCGTCGCGCCGAGATCCATGAGCGCTTGATTGAAATCCCCTGGACGAGCGGCGGGAACGAGGCGCGCCGCCGT
>DATJFG010000148.1:0-35998 GCA_035495775.1 Verrucomicrobiia bacterium
ATTGGTCCATCGCGCGCGCGACGGACACGAAGTTTTCGTCGCGAGCCGCTACGTTCTCGTTGCCCAATCCGCCGGGCGGCGCGTGGTGCTGGAGACGAATCGCGACGCGACCGAGCGCCGGCGCGAGGAGCGGCGCCGGGAAGGCAGGGCGGCCGTCAACGCGATCTTAGCCGAGCGGCAAACCTTGAAAGAAGCGGCGCCGAAGCTGGTCGAAACGCTGGGAACCTTGGGCGAATGGGACATGTGCAACCTGTGGCAATGGGACCGGGCGGCCGGCGAATTCGTATGCATAGAGGTATGGCATCCGCCGGGTGTGGAGATCGGCGAGCTCGAAGCCGTGACGCGAGGACGGCGCGTGAAGCTGCCCCATCGCCGCGGCCTGCTCGGACGCGTGCTCCAGAGCGGCGAGCCGACCTGGATCGCCGACATCGCGGGCGACACCGGCTATTACGAGCGCGCGAAAGCGGCACGCAGGAGCGGCCTGCGCGGGGCGTTTTGCTTTCCGATCAAGCTCGGCGCCGAGGTGCTCGGCTTCGTCGAATGCTACAGCCGCGAAGTGCGCGTGCCCGATGCGGATTTCGTCCGCATGCTCGCCGCCATCGGCATCCAGCTCGGCCATTTCATCGAGCGCACGCGCGCCGAAGAAGCGCTCGAGCTGCTGAGCCGCCTTCCGACGGAGAATCCCGCACCGGTGCTGCGCTTGGAGGAAAGTGGCGCGATCGCGTACGCCAATCCCGCGGCGGCCGCGCTGCTCCAAGCCTGGGACACGGCGGTCGGCGCTGAAGCGCCGGAGGAAATCGTCCGCCTGGCGCGTGCCGCGCTCGCCGAGGGGCAAAAACGCCTCTTTCAGATCACATTGGGCGGCGTGAGGTACAACGTCACGATCGCTCCGGTCGTCGAAGCAAACTACGTCAACCTATATTTTACCGAGATTGCCGAGCGAAAACCTGCGGAGCCGAGGCGCCCCGCGAGCGAAGCTTAGGCGCGCGGGAATGCCGGGCGAATCGTAAGCCCGGTGATTCCCGATTATCGCGTCTTGAAAATTTCCTCGTAGAGCTTCACGTTGTCGGTGAAATACTTGTAGTCGTCGGGGCGCTCGACGATTCGCTGGTAGCCGCGGAAGAGCCGCGCGGGCTTGGGCTCGACGTCTTTCCTGACCGGGATGCGCTGGAAGTCCACGAGCAGCGTCTGGCCTTCCTTCGAGAGGATGTAGTCCATGAACAGCCGCGCGGCATTCGGGTGCGGCGCCTTCGAGCCGATCATCTGCGGGTCGATTTCCGTCACGGCGGGCTCGAGCGGAATCCATTCGAGCGGCGCGCCCTTGAATTTCTCCCGCTCGATCGTGTGCGCGTAGGCGAGGATGAGATCGTACTGCCCCGCCCCGGCGAGAGCGACGCGCTCGGTGTTGCCGCGGCTTAAGACCGGGTCGAGCGCGGCAAGCTTCTTCATGTAGTCGATCGCCTTCTCGCGCCCCCAGGCGCCCATCAGCCCCTGGAGCACCATATATCCTTCGGTATCCATCGAGAGCTTGCCGCCCTTCCACTTGGGGTTGGCGAGCGCCTCGTAGGTCTTCGGCGCGTCCTCTTTCTTGATGCGCTGCGTGTTGTAGCCGATCGCCCATGGAATCACGTAATGGGCGTAGAACCAGCCCTGCTTGTCGAAGAGGTCGGGGTCGATCATTTTCGTCTCGGGCGAGAGGTAGGGGGTGATGATGCCGCGCTCTTTGAAGATCGTGATCATCTCGCCGCGGCCGCCCACGACATCGTAGGCGAACATGCCCGCGCGGGTCTCGGTGAGCACGCGGTTCATCACCGCGCCGCCGCCGAGGCGGATCAGGGCCGGCTTGATGCCGTACTTGGTCTGAAAAGCCTGCATCAACACCTGGCTCTGATCGTAGGTCATGGAGGTGTACCAGACGATCTCGCCCTCTTTTTTCGCGGCCTCGACGATCTTGGGATCGGTCTGGGAGAAGGCAACGGCGGGAAGAAAAAGAGCGAGTAACAACGCGAGCGCGGCGCTTTTCATGGCGGGCCTCCTTTTGATTGGACTCGGACTCTCCGCTGCTCCTACACCCAGCGAGAGCGGACAGTCAAGACGAATAAAGTCGGGGATTCTTTTCTTCCGGTGACTCGCCGACCGTTCCGCGAAGCGCCGCGCCGGCAGCGTCAGCTGGTTCCATGTCATCGACGATACGGATATCGCCGGGGCCATCCCTTATTTACGCAAAGGTTAATCTCGCCAGCGTCAAGATGCTCGTTCATTTCTTCCTCAGCGCTTGAGCGAGCGTTGCCGTATCGGTGAAAGCGCGCAGGCGTTGAAGATAGCCGTCGCCAACCGTCCAGACGTGGGCGAATGCGACATCGACCGGCGCGCCGCTCTGGCGCGCCTTTCCCTGGATGCGGCCGAGGGCGACGACCTGCTCGCCCGCGGCGATGAACTCCTCGGCGCGGAAGCGGACGTCGAAAGCGCCGTAGAACGTCGTGAGAAAGCGCCCGAGCACATCCTGCAGCCCTTCGAAATGGCCGCAGCCGACGGGCATTCCTTCGGGCAAATCGTAGACGACGCGCGGCGCCTGAATCGCGCGCAGCGCCTCGCGGTGTCCCGGCGCGGTCGCTTCGTAGAACGCGCGCGCGAGCTTCTCGTTTTCTTCGATCATCGCCTGCTCCTCTATTCCGGTTTGCTTCAAGAGCGCGTCCGGTGAATTTCCCCGCGACGAGCGCGGTCTTTCCTTCGCGCCTGCATGGGGTTCTCCTTGCCGCTTCAACTCTACTCGCGCGGTGGGGAGGAAGATAGGGGGATGAGGCTTGATTCTCCGCTCTTTCCCCGCCCTACCAGATATGGGGCACCAACCGAAACTTCACCTTGTTTTGATACTCCACATAGCCGGGGAGGTTGCGCGCCAGGAATCGCTCCTCGTCGAGCAGTCTCCAGATAAGCGCGGGCATGAAAAGGAGGAAAACGAGGAGCCCCCAGCACGAGCCGAGCGCGAGCGGCATGCCGACGAAAAGGAAAAGGCCTCCCATATACATCGGATGGCGCGCGCGCGCGTAGAGTCCGGTCGATATGACTTTCTGCCCCGGCGCGAGCTCGATCGTCGCCGAAGCGAATGTATTTTCTTTGTAGACAAAAAAGATGATGAGAAAGCCCAGCACGACAAGGACATCTCCCGCGATCGCGGCGTAGGGAGGCATCCTGGACCATGCGAAGCGATGATCGAGCGCGGGAACGACCAGCATCGCGATAAACATGATCGAAGTGAGGGTCTGGATGATTTTTTGACGCGTCTCTTTTTCGACGGTCGGTCCCCCCTGAAGGCGCCGCTCCAGGAGCTTCGGATCTTTTTTCATCAGGTATAGAGTAATCGCGGACGAGGGCAGGAAAAACGCGGCGAGGAAAACCCACGCCTGCCAGTAGTCGATCGTCCCGGCCGGCAGGAATAACAGCGCCGCCATAACGACGAGAAGTATCAGGAGCCCGGCGGATGCTTTGGTATTCAGGCGCTTCATCGCATCAGCGTAGCACCGGCGCGCCCTGTCTTGAATCTTGAATTGGGCCAGCGAGAATTTTGTTCGCTGCCGCGGCGCCGGCGCGGGTCGTGTGCGAAATTTAATAATCTCTTCATCAACAAATCTTGCGCCTATTGATGCGTGGCGAGAAAATCGAACGATGGACGCGGGCCTCTGGACCTTGCGCTGCCAGAGCTGCGGCGAGACGTTCAGCGTCGAGCTTACAGCCGGGCAGCAGATCGTCCAATTCGCCAGGTCTTACGTTTGTCCCCAATGCAAGAAGAAGCCTATCGACCCGACCATCAATAAAGCCGGCACCTGGCACCGCGTGATAGGTTTTCACTCCTCGAAACCCACGCGGCACTAAAAAAGGCCGGATTTTCGATCCGGAAACCCTGAAGAAAAAATCCGATCCGCGCGAACGGGCTTGAGGCCGGCCTTCGGGCGGCGGGTCGAGCGGCTCGGCCTTTTTCATCTTTTGATCATTTTTCAATTTTGCATATGTCCTTCGCACTCGTGACAATCCGGGGTCGAAAAAGAGACGTGAAAACGCACAACCTGTTCCCGGCATGGGAGTTGCTTCTCTACGGAGACAAAAGACCGCGAAATCGCGATCGTCAACAGCGGAGGCGATTATGTTCAGGCATATCCTGCTGCCAACCGATGGCTCCCCCCTGTCTGAAGCGGCGATTCAAAAGGGAATCCAATTAGCCGAAAGCCTCAACGCCAGGGTGACAGGCTTTCATGCGGTTCTGCCGTTCCATGTCTTTGCGCTTCAGGCGGACATGGTGGAGGAAACCAAGGAGCACTACGAAAGGCGATGTAAACTCAAGACCGAGCAATTCCTCGGTGCGATTAAAAAAGCCGCGGAAAAGGCGGGCGTCCAGTGCGACACCGACTCCGCCGATTCGGCGCATCCGTATGAGATAATTATCAAAGCCGCGGAAAGACACGGCTGCGATCTCATCATCATGGCCTCGCATGGAAGAAGGGGGTTGCAGGCCCTGTTGATCGGCAGCGAGACGCAGAAGGTCTTGACCCACAGCAAGATACCCGTCCTGGTGGTTCGCTAGGCTCGTCCCTCCGCTTGAAGCATAAAAAAAGGCCGGATTTTCATCCGGCCTTTTTTTACGAGACGAGGAAACGAATCGGTTACCCGCGTTCGTCAGCCCCTTTTTCCGGCGCCGCCTTGCGCTCGCGCGCCCCTCGCTCTTGGACGTTCGCCTGGCGCTGCGATTTGTTTTGCTCGCGGACATTCTCGCGGGTTTGCCGGTTCTCCTGCACGTTCTCCTGCCGCCGCCCCCGATCCTGCGCGTTCAGGTTGTCGCGGGTCTGGCGGTTCTGTTGAACGTTGGCCTCACGCTGCGCTTTGTTCTGCTCGCGCAGGTTTTCCCGCGTCTGACGGTTTTCCTGCACGTTCGCATCGCGCCGCGCCCGATCCTGCGCGTTCAGATTCTCGCGGCTCTGGCGGTTCTGTTGAACGTTGGCGTCACGCTGCGCTTTGTTCTGCTCGCGCAGGTTTTCCCGCGTCTGGCGGTTCTGCTGAACATTCGACTGCCGCTGCTCGCGGAGATTTTCCTCGCGCTGGCGGTTCTGTTGAACATTATCCTGCCGCCGCGCTCGATCCTGCTCGCGGATATTCTCGCGCGTCTGGCGGTTTTCCTGGACGTTCGCCTGGCGCTGCGCGCGGTTCTCGTTTCTCTGCTCGAGGAACGCGGCCCTGGCGCTCGCCCGCTCGCCGCCGCGGGCCTGCCGGTCGATGATCGTCGTCTGCCGCTCGCGGACGACAACGTCGCGCGGCCGGTAGTTGTAACGCTCGCGGTAAATGGTCACCTGCTGTGCAGGCGAGGGATAGTGGCTTCTATCGTATTGCCGCTGAAAGACCGGCAGGGGAGCCGCGGAGATTCTGCGGCTGCGGTCCCAGTGGTCCCAGCCATGGTGATGCTCCACCCATGTGGGGCCCCAGTAAACGTCCCAGCGCGGCGGGCGATCATACGCCCATCCGCCCCAGTAGACTGGCCGCACGCGATAGTAGCGGTAGGGAACTACCAGGATCGGCTGCGGCACGAACTCCGGCTCGACTACGACCCAGGGGCCGTTGTACCAGGAGCTCGAATACCAGTAGCCGTCATCCACGTTGAAAACCCAGAAAAGGCCGTCATAGAAAAAATAGTTCGCGCGCACGGCCGGCGCATAGTAGACCGGATAGCCCGGCACGACCACCAGCCGCGGAAACACCGGTAAGTCGACGCCGATATGCACCCCGATCTGCGCTTGCGCGGTCATCTCCGTGGTCATCGTGGTGACCAACACGAAGAACGCCGCGATCACGATTCGCCTGACTAATTGTCCCATAGGCTCACTCCTCCATTCCCGCCGCTCAAAGAGCGGCTTCATCATATAGTTTGACGTACGGGAGGGGCTCTCAGTGGTCGGGTATTTACCCGAAATCGGTGAGGGTTTTACCTAGGGAAAGATTATGGTCGGCCTTCTATCAGATAAAAAATCCCGAAAAAAATCCGTTCCATGCGTGCGAGCTTCAAGCCTGCCGCGGCGGCGAGTTTCAGCGGCTCGCGGTTCCAGTGGCAGCCGAGCGCCTCGGCGTGGCGCTCGTCGCGCCGGTCCTGCCAGCGGGCGAGTCGGGGGCGGTCGCTCCGCCCGTGGTCGAGCAGCAGAATCCGACCGCCGGCGCGGCAGACGCGCGCCATCTCGGCGAGCGCGGCGACGGGGTCGGGGAAGGTGCAGGTCGTGAGCGTCGAGACGACGGTATCGAAGCTCCGATCGGGGAACGGCAGCGCCTCGGCGTCGGCGAGCGCGAAGTTCGCTTTCAACCCCAGACGGTCCGCGCGTGCGCGCGCGCCGCCGAGCATGGCGGCGCTAAAATCGGTCGCGGTGAGATCGCTGGACTCGGGATAGTATCTGAAATTCTTCCCCGTCCCGGCTGCGACCTCGAGGATCTCGCCCGACGCCCGCGCCAACAGTTTTTTCCGCAGCCGCCTGACGCCGAGCAGATCGGGGATGCCCTCGACGACATCGTACCAGCGCGCGAAACGATCGTACTTCCGCGCGATCTCCTGTCCCGTGAGTTTCACGATCGCGTCTCTTTCCAGCCTCGGGCGCAGCTTCTATTTTAGCACAATCGTCGCGGCCGGTTGGACATTTTCGCCGCGCTGCGGCATCATCGGGCGGATGGCGGACCCGAACGTCACCTGGCGGCTGCGCTTTTACGATCTGCTCGAGGAGACCGAGAACACTTCGCCGCTCGAAAGGGCAATCAATCTCTTTCTCGTCACGGTGATCGTCGGCAGCGTCGCGGCGATCTGCCTCGAGACGCTGCCCTCGCTGCACGATCGATATGCGAGGCTCCTCAACGCGATCGAGATCGTAACGATCGCGATCTTCACGATCGATTATCTGCTCCGCTGGTGGGTGGCGCCGGAGCGCGAGGCGACCGGCGCCGAGGAGCCGTGGCGCGCGCGCTGGCACTACGCGCTCTCCGCCTACGGCATCATCGATCTCATCGCCATCCTCCCGTTTTACATCGACCTATTCGTCCCCGGCGATCCCGATTGGCTGCGCGTGCTGCGGCTTTTGCGTTTGCTCAAGATGTCGCGCTACGCGCCGGGCCTGTCGCTCTTTGTCGCGGTCATCCGCAACGAGAGCCGCCCGCTGCTCGCCGGCCTGCTGGTGATGGCGGTCCTCCTTGTGGTCGAATCGGGCGTCATGTTCATCCTCGAGCGCGAGGCGCAGCCGGAGAAGTTCGCGAGCATCCCGCATACGATGTGGTGGGCGATCGTGACGATGGCGACCGTCGGCTACGGCGACGTCACGCCGGTGACGGTGTTAGGGAAGGCGTTCGGCGGCGTCGTGATGATCGTCGGCATCGCGATGTTCGCGGTGCCCGCCGGCATCCTTGCCACCGGCTTTGCCACGGAGATCCGCAAGCGCGATTTCGTCGTCACCTGGCATACCGTCGCCAAGATGCCGCTCTTCTCGCACCTCGAGGCGAGCCGGATCGCCGAGATCACGGCGCTCCTCAAGCGCCAGTTGGTGCCCGCGCAGCATATCATCGTGCAGCGCGGCGAGCCCGCGGATTCGATGTTTTTCATCATGGCCGGCGAGGTCGAGGTCGAGGTGGCGCCTCATGCGGTGCGGCTCGGCCCCGGGCAGTATTTCGGCGAGATCGCGCTGCTGCGCGACACGGTGCGAACGGCAACGGTGAAGGCGCGCAGAGAATGCCAGCTGCTCGCGCTCGACGCCGCGGACTTCCGGCGGCTTCTCGACGCGCATCCGGAGCTCAAGGCGTCAATCGCGGAGATGGCCGAGCGGCGGATCGTCATGTCGCATCTCGAGCCGGCCCAAAAATAGTTTGTACGGGCGTGATTCATCACGCCCGGGGCTTTGGCGATTTTTTGGGCGCAATGAATTGCGCCCTACAGAAACTTAAAGCGCCCGCTCCGTCTCTTTCCACGGCGCGAAGCGCTTCTCCAGCAGCTCCACCGCGCGCGTGAGGATCACGCCCAAAAGCGCGAGGAAGATAACCGGCACGAAGAATTTATCGGTGGCGAGCGCGCTGGAGTAGCGGACGAGCAGCGCCCCCAGACCGGTGACGGCGGCGAACATCTCGGCGGTGATGATGCCGATGAGCGCGCGGCCGACCGCGAGGCGGACGCCGGCCATGATGAAGGGGAGCGAGGCGGGCACGATGATCTTCGTGAAAATCTTCCCTTCGCGCGCGCCGTAGGCGCGGCCGACCTCGACGAGCCCCGCGCTCACCGTGCGGACGCCGCTGAAGGTGTTCATCAAGACGGGAAACACCCCGCTCAAAAAAACTACGGCGATCTTCGCCGGCGCGCCGAGCCCGAACCAAAGCAGCAGGATCGGAATCAGCGCCACGCGCGGCGTCGCGTCGAGCGCGTAAACGAACGGATCGAGCAGGTACTCCGCGAGACGGTAGCGTCCCATCAGCAGGCCGAGAACAATCCCGACGACGAGGGCGGCGGAGAGCCCGGCGAGGTAGACCTCGAGGCTGCCGCGCGCCTGCTGCATGAATTGCCCGGCCCCCAGGAGCTGGACGAACGCGCGCGCGATCGCGCTCGGATAGGAGAGAAAGAGCGGATTCACGTCGCGGCCGAAATATTCCCATAAGGAAATCACCGCGACGACCGAGACCGCGCGCACCAGGCCGAGGTGATCGGCGAGACGGAACGGTCGGGTGCTCTCGAGCTCGATCTCGGCGAGCGCTTCTTGTTCGAGGGCGTTCAGCGCCATACTTATAAAAGTTCTAAGTGTTGAGTTCTGGGCGCTGAGTCGATCGAAAACTCAGCACTCGGCACACTTTGCTCGGCACTATTCAATTGCCCGCTCGGTCTCTTTCCAGCGCGCCATGCGCCGCTCGAGCGTCTGCGTCGCGCGTACGAGCACAACGCCCAAAATCCCGAGTACGATCACGATCACGAACATCTTGGCGGTCTCGAAGAGGTTGCCGTAGAGCGTGAGCATCGCACCCAAGCCGGTGATCGCGGTGAAAAGCTCGGCCACGACCATGCCGACGATCGCACGGCCGATCGCGAGACGGATGCCCGCCATGATGAACGGCACCGCGGCGGGGAAGACGACCTTCAAAAGGATCTGCCGGCGCGATGCCATGTAGGCGCGGCCGACCTCGATCGTCGAAGAGCTCACGTTGCGCACGCCGCTCGCCGTGTTGATGAGAATCGGGAAGAACGCGAAGAGAAAGATCACCACCGCCTTGACCGTGAAGCCCAAGCCGAACCACATCATGAGCAGCGGCGTGAGCGCGACCTGCGGCGTCGCGTAGAGCGCGTTGATATGCGGTTCCAGCGCCGCCGAGACGACGCGCGAGCGCCCCATCACCAGGCCGAAGCCGACGCCGAGGACGACGGAGGCGCCGAAGGCGACGGCGAGAGTCGTGAGGCTCTCGAGCATCTGGCGCGGTAGCTCGCCGCTTTTGATGAGCGACCACGCCGCCTGCACGACCGCGGTCGGATAGGTGAGCAAAAGCGGATCGACCCGCCGGCCGTAGATCTCCCAGACGATCAAAAAACAGATGACCGAGAATGCGCGGATCGCGTTGGGATAGTCACAGACCGACCGGGCGCGCTCGCGGCGGAGCCCGAGCTCGGCGATGATCCGTTCGTCGGCAGCGGGCATTTTACGTTCTCAGAGACTCGCGCACCTGCGCGCGGAGCTCGGCGAAGCGCGGATCGGCCTTGACGTCGCCCTCCCAGCGCGGGCGAGGCAGATCGATTTTCACTTCCTCTTTGATGCGGCCGGGACGCGACTGCATGATGATCACGCGGTCGGAGAGATAGATCGACTCGTCGATGCTGTGGGTGACGAAGATCACGGTGGTGTCGGTTTTGTTCCAGATCTTCAACAGCTCCTCCTGGAGCTGCTCGCGCGTCTGCGCGTCGACCGCGCCGAAGGGCTCGTCCATGAGCAGGATATCGGGCTTTTTCGAGAGGGCGCGCGCGATGCCGACGCGCTGCTGCATGCCGCCGGAGATCTGATGCGGGTAATACGACTCGAAGCCGGAAAGGCCGACGAGCGCCAGATATTCGCGCGCGATCTTCTCGCGCTCGGCGCGTCCCATGCCTTCGATCTCGAGGCCGAACTCGACATTTCCCAGGACCGTGCGCCACGGGAGCAGGCCGAACTGCTGGAACACCATGCAGCGGTCGCGCCCCGGCGCGGTGACGGGCTTGCCGTTGACGCGGATTTCGCCGCGGTCAGCGCGGATGAGGCCCGCGATGATGCGGATGAGCGTCGTCTTGCCGCAGCCGCTCGGGCCCAAGAGGCAGACGAACTCCTTGTTGCGCACGGAAAACGAAACGTTGTGCAGCGCGACCAGGCCCGGGCGGCGCGGATCGTTCTGCTCGAAGAAGACTTTACTGAGCTGCCTGACTTCGAGCATGCGATCGGATGCGTTTCCGGTCTCTCGTTTCAAGTCTATCGACGGTCGCGTTGCAGCTTGAAACACGAAACTCGAAACTATTTTCTGCCGCCCAGTTCTTTGAGCGCCCGGTCGACGAACCGGCGATCGAAAAACTGGTTGTACGGCACCGGGTTTTCGAGATAGCCGACCTTCTTCAAGAAATCGACCGTGAAGTTATACGAAGCCTCCGACAGATCGCCGTTGACGCCCCAGATGCGCGGATCGACGAGGTCGTAGGCCTTGCCGAGCGTCTCGGTCGTCTCGTCCGGGAGGATTTTTTTCGCGACTTCGACGGTGCCTGCCTTGTTCGCCGCGGCCCAACGGTTTGCCTCAATAATGGCTTTGGCCATCTTCTGCACGGTGTCGGCGTTTTTCTGAATCCAGTCCTCCTTCGCCATGCCGAACTCATAGGGGATCTCGGGAACGACCTTGGGGACGTTCACGAGCGGAATGATATCGGGATATTTGTCCAGCTTCGCGACTTCGGTCGTGGTGACGACCGTCACATCCACTTTTCCGGCGACCATCGCCTTGAAGCGGTCGGCGGGCGAGCCGACCGCGACATATTTGAATTTTTCCGGGTCGACGCCGCTGCGCTCGAAGACGATGCGCGGAATGTGGTAGGAGATCGCGCCGATGCCCGAGACCGCCACGTTCTTTCCGACCAGCGCCTGAATTGTCGTGCCCGCTTCCTTGCGCGCGATGAGGTAATAGGGCGTCGTCGGATTGGCGACGACCCAGAGCTTGATCGGGGCTTTTTTCGACGCGGTGACCATCGCCTCGGTCGCCCCCATGTTGATTGAGGCGTCGATGTCGCCCGAGAGCAGCGCCTTGACATGCGTCGCGTCGCCGCGGAACTCCACGACCTCCACGTCGACGCCGTTTTTCTTGAAAAAGCCCTTCTCGATCGCGACGTAAGGCGAGATCGACTCGAGCGACGGCGGGCTCAGCGACGATCCGAGCTTGATCTTCTGCGCTTCGGCGCCGGCGGGTAGAGTCGCCGCGGCCACGGCGAGAAACAGTAGGGCGATGCGAGAGATCGACTGCATAAAATCCTCCTTGGCTGATCGATGCCGGGGCGGCTTTGGGCGCCGAGGCGCGGTATCGCCTACTACTATGGGAGGAGAAAATCGCTGTCAAGTCGAGTGGATGACAATATGCGCGATCAGTTCGAAGCCGACGATGGCGAGCGTCGCGGCGGCGGTCGCGAGCACGACGGCGGTGCGGCGCTTTTCCAGGCGGGTCATCGTGCCGAGCCGCTCCGCGGCGCGGAGCCGCCGCGCGCGCCACAGCGTGTAAAGGTTGGCGAGCGCGCCGGCCGTGGCGAGAATGAGCACGGGAATGCGAATCGCACTCTGGTCGAGAAACCTGAGCGCGCCGCCCAGGCCGAAAAGCGCGCCGACGCCGAGCCCGACCGCGAGCGGCCCGATCAGCGTCGCGACGGCGCAGGGCGCCCCCAAGACACCGAAGACGACCGCGCCCCAGCTGACGCTTCGCGGCGCCTCGGGCTCCGGGACGTCGATGGGCCTCGGCAGATCGTTCCGGGCGCGCAGGCGATAGGCGGCGAGCGGCTCCTTGAAGCCCTTCAGCGAGAGGCGCTCTTCCTCCACCCCGGGAGAATCGGCGGCGACCTTCGCGTACACCTCCGCGCTCACGATAATCTCGCCCGGCCGGGTCTTGCCTTCAAGGCGCGCGGCGAGATTGACGACGTCGCCGATGGCGGTGATGTCGCGGCTCTCGCCCGAGCCGAGGCGCCCCACTCGCGCAAAACCCGAGGCGATGCCGGCGGCGGCGTTGAGATCCAATTGAAAGCGCCGGCCCAAATCGCCCATGCCAGCCTGCAGCTCGAGGGCGGCGGCGACCGCGCGCCGCTCGTGATCCGGCTGCTTCAGCGGCACGTTGAACAGCGCCATGACGGCGTCGCCGATGTATTTATCGATGAAGCCGCCGTGGCGCGTGATGATATCCGTCGCGGCGCGAAGAAACGCGTCGACGACTTCATGCGTGCGCTCGGCGCCGAGCTCCTGCGTGAGCTCGGTGAACGAGGAGAGATCGGCGAACAGCACCGTGACCTCGACGATGCTGCCCTCTTCGATGTGCGTGTCGCAGCGGCTGCAGAGGTTCGGATTGCGCGCGCTGCGCTTGATGCCGGCGGCGCGAAAGAGATGGCTCAGCGGCCCGGTGAGCACCGTGCCGCAAATCGCGCATTGCGGCGCGAAGGCGGGCGCGCTCGCGGCCGCCATGTCAGCAGACGTAGGTCTGGATGGGCATCGACGACGCGTGGTGCGCCGGCCGGATGCCCGCTTTTCTGCGGCGGTGGTCGAGCAGCAGACGGATGACTTCCTGAAGCGCGGTCACGATCGGCACCGCGACGATCATGCCGATCAGGCCGAAGGCGTGGCCGCCGACGAGCAGCGAGGCGACGAGCAGGATCGGGTGCAGATGCACGCTGCGGCCGACGGTCAAGGTTTGGATCACCGTCAGGTCGCAGATCTTGATGCCGAGGTAAAGCAGCATGACTTTGGCGAGCGGGGCGAAGCTCTGAAACTGAATCATCGCGATCATCGCGACGACCGTCCCGCTCAAAAACGGGCCGAGGTACGGGATGACGTTCGCCATGCCCGAGAAGGCGCCGAGGAAAAGCGGGTAGTTGACGCCCAAAAGCCAGAGCCCGGTCGACGCGATGGTGCCGATCGCCAGGGCCTCGAGCGCGAGGCCGCGGAGATACCGGCCGATGACCCGCTCGATCTCGCACCAGACCGCGACGGAGGTCTCGATCTGGTCCGGACGGAGCCGATCCATCAAGAGGCGGACCAGCTTGCCGCTGTCGCGCAGGAGAAAAAAGGAAAACACCGGGATGAGGACGATGACGATGACGATCTCGACCGCGTGACTCAAGAGATTCGGCAGGTTGGCGGTCTGCTGCTGGAACAGCGCGCTCAGCCGCTCGTTCCGCGCCTCGGGGTCGCCCAGGACGTTACGCAGGCTCGGGTATTTGTCGATGAGCTCGCGGTGCAGCGCGTCGACGGAGTGATCGACCTGCTGCTTGAACGCGCCGGAAGAGAGCGTCACGACCTCGGCCCGCAGCCGCGGCACGATCAGGAAGGCCGCGGTCGCGATGATAATAACGATGGACAGATAGACGGCCGTCACCGCGAGCGTGCGCCGGACCGCGGCGGCCTCGACCTTGCGCACCAGCGGATTGATGACGTAGGCGAGCGCGGCGGAAAAGATGATCAGCACGACGACGTCGCTCGCGATGTAGGCGAGCGAGACGAAGATCGCGATCGCCAGCGCCCAGACGATCGTCGGCGGCGGCGGAAACCAGCGCGTCGCGGGGGCCTCGCCCGCCGCGGCGGGCGAGGGGCTCATCGACGCGTCCTCTCGGCGGCTGTCTGCGGCGGCTCGGCGAGCGACACCGTGCCCTTGGCCGCGCGCGGCGCGCTGCGCGATTGCTCGGCGCGGACGTAGCTGGCGAGCGTCTTCAGCAGGTTCTCCATGATATGAACGGCGAGCGCCTTATGGCCCTCGATGAGGTCATCGAAATGGCTCTTGTAGAGGATCAGTAGAAGCGTGTCCTCGTCGGCGCGGGCACCGGCGAAACGGGGCTGGTCTTCGATCAGCGCGAGCTCGCCGAAATAGGCTCCCGGCCCTAATACGGCGAGCGGCCGGTCGGCGTCCGCGGCGCGGGCGATCGAAATCTTGCCCTCCAGGACGATGAACAGCGCCTTGCCGGGGTCGCCCTCGCGGAAGATCGTCTCGCCGGCCGCGTAGCGCTTCTCAAAGAGCTTGACCATGAGCTTGCCGAGCTGCCGCCGGCTGAGGCCGGCGAACAGCGGCACGCCCGCCAGCAGGTTGAGCCGCCGGAGTTGCTCCGGGTCGATTGCCCAGTCGCGCCAATGCCAAGTCATAGATCAGCCGTTGGCTGAAGCCTAACCGATCCAGAGCGTCGATGTCAACGCAAAGAATATTGGACTTTTCCAGCCGATTCCGCTAATCGAATGCCGGTGGGCGCGGCGAACGAGAAAATCAAAGCTCTTTTATCGTGGAGCAGCGGCAAGGACAGCGCCTGGACGCTCCACGTCCTTCGCTCCGCGGGCGAGGTCGAAGTCGCCGGCCTGCTCACGACCGTGAACGAGGCGTACGCGCGCGTGGCGATGCACGCCGTGAGAGTCGAGCTGCTCGAAGCGCAGGCGGAGGCCGCCGGCCTTCCGCTCTGGAAGGTCGCGATTCCGAGCCCGTGCACGAACGAGCGCTACGATGCGGCGATGCGCGCGGCGCTCCAGCGTGCCGAGACCGAGCAGATCGCGGCGTTCGCCTTCGGCGATCTTTTTCTCGCCGACATCCGCGCCTATCGCGAAGAGCGGCTCCGCGACAGCGGCGTGCGGCCGCTGTTTCCGATCTGGGCGCGGCCGACGCATGAGCTCGCTCGCGAGATGATCGCGGGCGGCCTCCGCGCGCGCGTCACCTGCGTCGATCCCAAGCAGCTGCCGGCCTCGTTCGCCGGGAGGGAATTCGACGCGGCGTTTCTCGCCGATCTGCCGCCGGGCGCCGATCCCTGCGGCGAGCGCGGCGAGTTTCACACCTTCGCCTACGACGGGCCGATGTTCAGCCGTCCGGTTCCGATTCGCTCCGGCGACATCGTCGAGCGCGACGGGTTTGTCTTCGCCGATTTAATGCCGAATTGAAAATGGAGGAAAAGACGCGATGCGAACGGGAGTAATGTCGGTTTGGGTTTTCTTATTGCTGGCCATGATCGCGCGCGCGGCCGAGGGACCCAATCGCCCCGAGGCGAAGCCGCTGGCGCTCGACAGCAAGAGCACCGCCGTTCTGGTGCTCGATTTGAACGCGCGCTGCCACGATCCCAAGCAGATCTGCCATCAGTTGACGCCGCGGCTCGGCGAATTTCTC
This sequence comes from Verrucomicrobiia bacterium, assembly GCA_035495775.1. Taxonomy (GTDB): domain Bacteria; phylum Desulfobacterota; class Binatia; order UBA9968; family UBA9968; genus JAJPJQ01. The sequence goes on from DATJFG010000148.1 coordinate 15,376, forward strand.
GAAAAGGCGCGGGCGGCGAACGTCTTGGTCGTGTATTCGGTCTCCGCCGCGGCGAAGGGGACGCCGCTCGGGGAGGTCGCCTCGCCGCTCAAGCGGCGCGACAACGAGCCGGTGATCTATCCCGATGCCTTCGACAAATTCACCGGCGGCGAGCTCCAGTCGCTGCTGAAAGACAAGGGCGTCAAGACCGTCGTCATCACCGGCGCGTCGACCAACGCTGCCGTCCTCTACACGGCGACGACCGCCGCGCGCATGCACCGCTACGACGTCGTGATCCCGATGGACGGCATGGTCGCCAACACGAATTACGAGCAGGAATACACTTTCCATCAGTTCACGGTGCTGCCGTCGGACGCCGGCAAGCAGTTTCGATTTACGAAGCTGGAGATGATTTCGTTCAAATAAAAACGAATGACCGCGCTGAAGCGAACGTTGATTGTGTTCCTATTAAATTAGACTTGGCTAAATGCTGCTCTTTGCTCACCGGATCAGCGTCACCTGAGAATCTTCGTTTTCATCTGCGCGGCCAATGAACCCGGCATCTCGAACCAGATCCACTGCTGATGCCGCGCGATTTCTTTGCCGTCTTTATCGATGATCCGCGCCTGAGAAAGATAGGCGCGCCGGTTATAGATACCCTCGAACTCGGGCGAGGCGACCCGGATTTCATCTTTGCCTTCGGCCGCTACGGCAACTGCAAAGGGAGCGCTCGGATTGGGCGGATTCTCAAAATCGACGATCACCGTCGAACCCTCGGGGATGGGCTTCAAAACCAGCAGATGCAGAGAAAATTGTACGCTCGGAGCGTCCTTTTGCGCCAGCACCAAGGCCCCGCTCGTTTTGAAGTATTCGCTTTTCGCGGCGGAAGTCGCACGCGTCGGCCGTTCGACCGTAGCTCGTGGATTCGACGCGCAGGACGCCATGATGACAATGGCTGCCGAGAGGCTGAATAGTATTTTCGCGCGGTTCATGCTGCCCCAATCACCCTTGCCGTGACCGTCCCAGTCTTTCCCTTCAGCTCCAGCTCTCTTCTCCCGGCATCGGGAAACCGCTCCGCGACCGGCGCGTAGCTCTCTTCGGTCAAGAGAATCTCGCCGGCGGCCGCCGCGCCCTGCAACCGCGCGGCGGTATTCACGGTGTCGCCGAGCGCCGTATAGTCGGCGACACCGCCGCCGCCGACGTTGCCGACGAACGCTTCGCCGCTGGCGACGCCGGCGCCGACCTGCAGCCCTTCTTCCTCGGCCATCACGTCGCGGACGATCTCGAGTGCCGTTTCGACCGCTCGGCGCGCGTGATCGCGCTGGTCGATCGGCGCGCCGAAAAACGCCATCACCTGATCGCCGACGAGCTTATCGAGCGTCCCGTCGCGGCGAAACACCGCGTCGGTCGCGAGCGCGTAGAAGCGATTGAGCCGCTCGGCGACGTCTGCCGGGCTCAGCCGCTCGGCCATGGCGGTGAAGCCGCGCACGTCGACGAACATGACCGAGATCAGCCGCGTCTCCCCGCCCGGGGGAGCGAGCTCGTATCAAAGCGTACAGAGGCTGGGGTTTTTCCGCGAGGGGCGGATGTTGAGGAGCCGGAACGGGACCGAGAACATACCGAGAAACGGTACCAGGCACTCCTTACAGCGCCTGCCTGACGGGAGCGCGCGATAGACGCGCCGCGCGACCTTGGCGCCGCCCAGGCGCTGGCGCGCCGCCGTTAAAAATCTTCTCATCGCGGGTTTAGCGACGGCAGGCCGAAGACTTCCTGCAGCTTGAAGCGCACCGCCTGCTCGCCGCCGGGCGCGAGGTCGAACATCGTCGTGTTTTCGAGCTTGTTCAGGATCACGCGTCCTTCGGCGTCCTGATGCATCGTGAGCAGGATGTCCTGCAGGCGGCCGGCGATCTCCGGGTCCAGCTCTTTTCGGATCGAGAGGAAATAGCGCGGGAAGGTCTCCGTCTCCGCCAGGACGACGAGCTCGGCCTTTTTCTTCGGCTCGAGGCGGTCGTAATCCTCATTGCTGAAGGCGCCGGCGACGACCTTGCGCGTCAGCACGAGATCGGAAATGCGCGCCGCCGAATAGCCGAAGATATAGCCGATCTCAGCCGGCGCGACGATGGTATCGAGCGAAGCCTTCTCGGCGAGCTTGAACCCCTTGCCGGCGAGAAAAACTTTCGGGAGAAAATAACCGGAGGTCGAGCCGGGGTCTTCGAGCACGATCATCTGGCCGCGGAGATCCTCGACGCGGTTCACGCCGCTGTCTTTTTTGGTAAAGAGCACGCCGTGATATTCGGCGACCCCCGACTTCCAGCGGCGGAGCAGCGGAATAGCGTCGCCCTGTTGGTTGATGAGGTAAGTCGGGTAGGGGCTCTCCATGTAGAAATCGACCTTGTCCTCCTCCAGCAGTCTCTCGAGCTGCGGAATCGTGGCCGCCGTCATCACTTTGCCTTCGACCGGCGCTTTCGCCGAGAGCTTGCGCGCGATGTAGCGGACAAAGTCGCGATACTGCGGCTCGACCTCGGCCAGCGTCCGCTTCGAGATGACGCCTAGCGTGATCGCCTTCTCGGCCGCGGCGAGCGCCGCCGGCATGAAAAGAAAGGCCGCTAAGAGGACAACGGCCGAGCGAAAAATCTTTTGCATACTAATCTCTGCCGCGGAACAGCTCCTGGAGCTGCCGCCGCATGGCTTCCTCCCCTCCGGGGAGCGGGTCGAACTTATTGGTCTCGTCGGTCTTGGCGAGGACTTTTTTGCCCTCCTCGTCTTTATCCATCGCGAGCAAAACTTCTTTCAGCCGCTTGACGAGCGCCGGGTCGAGGTCCTTGCGCACCGAGACGAGATTTCGCGGGAAAGGCGCGGTCTCGGCGAGCTTGACGATCTGCGCCTGCCGATCGCCGATCCTCGCGAAGTCGTCGTTGCTGAAGGCGCCGCCGCCCGCTTTGCCGGAAAGCACGAGATCGACTGTCGTCGCAATCGAATAGGTAAAGATGTAACCGGTCTCCTTAGCGGCGACGGGGCTTAAAGGTCCGGCCTTCTCCGTCAGCCGCATACCTTTCTTCATCAGAAAGACTTTGGGAAGAAAATAGGCGGAGGTCGAGCCGGGATCTTCAAATGCGATCAGCTTTCCCTTGAGGTCGTCGAGCTTCTTCACTGGACCGTCTTTCTTCGCGAAGACGATGCTGCGGTATTCGGCCATGCCGCTCTTCCAGCGGCGCAGCAGCAGCATCGCCGTGCCTTGACGATTGATGAGGTAAGTCGGATAGGGGCTGTCCATGTAAAAATCGACGCGCCTTTGTTCGATATCTTTGGCGAGTTGCGACACGGTCGGCGCGGTGATGACTTTTCCCTCGAGGTTCAACTTCTTCCCTACATAGACGGCGAAGTCCTTGAGGTGCGCTTCGACTTCTTCCGGAGGCTTTTCGGAGACGAAGCCGAGCGCGATCGTTTTGGCGTCGCGCGCGGCGCTCTGGGCCGGAGGCGCGGCGGCGATGAGCGCAATCAAAACAGGTAGGAAAAAGGTGAGTCTCTTCATGGCTGCCTCCTGACGGACGGGACTCAGCCGGAAGCTACTATAAGCGGCAGGACTTGGCAAACAAACTCAGGATTTCTTTCCGCGCTTTCGATCTTCCCAATGAGCGAGTCTTTCCTTGATCGTTTTCTCGTAGCCGGACTCGGTCGGCGCATAATATTTTTTGCCTTTGAGCGCGTCGGGGAGATGCTCCTGCTCGACCACCTGGCCGGGAAAGTCGTGCGCGTAGCGATAATCTTTTCCGTAGCCCATCTTTTCCATCAACGGGGTCGGCGCGTTGCGGAGATGGAGCGGCACGGGCAGCGTGCCCTTGTCTTCGACGTCCTTCGCCGCGGCGAGCATCGCCTTGTACGAAGCGTTCGATTTCGGCGCGCTGGCGAGATAGGTCGCCGCCTGCGCGAGCGGAATGCGTCCTTCGGGGAGGCCGACGAAATGAAAGGCGTCCTTCGCCGCGACCGCGACCTGCAGCGCGTGCGGGTCGGCGTTGCCGATGTCCTCGGCGGCGAGGATGATCATGCGCCGGGCGATGAAAAGCGGGTCCTCGCCGGCCTCGAGCATGCGCATGAGCCAGTAGACCGCGGCGTCGGGATCGCTCCCACGCATGCTCTTGATGAACGCCGAGATGACGTTGTAATGCTCCTCGCCCGCCTTGTCGTAGAGCAGGGCCTTTTTTTGCAGCGCCTCCTGGATGCGCGGGAGATCGATCAGCTTCGCGTCATCTTTTTTCAGCAGCGCCGCCGCGGTCTCGAGCGCGTTCAGCGCGACGCGCGCGTCGCCCTGCGACTGATCGATCAAAAACTCGCGCGCCTCGGCCGCGAGCTCGAGGCCGAGCTCCCCCAGGCCATCTGTTTTGTCGGAGAGCGCGCGGTCGATGATCGTGCCGATATCGGCGGGCGAGAGCGGCTGGAGCACCAGCACCTGCGCGCGCGAGAGCAGCGGCGAGATGACTTCGAAAGAGGGATTTTCCGTCGTTGCGCCGATGAGGACGAGCGTGCCGCGCTCGACGTGCGGGAGGAAATTATCCTGCTGCGCCTTGTTGAAGTGGTGGATCTCGTCGACGAAGAGCACCGTGCGCTTGCCGACGCGGTGCAGCCGCTCGGCTTCCTCGACGATCTTTTTCAAATCCTTGACGCCCGAGGTGACGGCGGAGAAGCGCACGCAGCGCGCGCCGCCGGAGCTCGCGAGGATTTCGGCCAGGGTGGTCTTGCCGCTGCCCGGCGGCCCCCAGAGGATGAGCGAGCGGAGCTCGCCGGCATTGACCATACCGCGGAGTATTTTGCCCGGCCCGAGAAGATGCTGCTGGCCGACGAACTCGTCGAGTGTCTTGGGGCGTATCCGCTCGGCGAGCGGGACGCCGCGATTGCCCTTCGCGCCGGGGGCGGTGTCGAACAACTCCATGTGAAATTATGCTAGCACAGTTCGCCGCCGAAGGCGTAGGCGGCGGCTTTTGTATTCGGGCGCGGATTGGGGTATAGGATTCGGCCTGATGGACCAAGAGCGCAAAGAGCCCGCTTATTTGATCGAGCCGCGCGTCGTGCTCGAGCCCGGCGCCTCGGTGACCGGAAAGCTCATCTACGACGGGCCGGTCAAGATCGACGGCCGCTTCAAGGGCGAGATCAAGGCGAATTCGCTGCTGATCCTGGGACCGCAGGCCGAGGTGGCGGCGAACGTCTCCGCCGGACAGCTCCGGATCGAAGGAAGTCTGATTGGAACCGTGCGCGTGAAGGGATGGATCGAGATCCTGCCCGGCGGGCGCTTTCAGGGCGAGGTCCAGAGCGGCAAGCTCAAAATTTACGCCGGCGCCTCGTTCGAAGGCAACGCCGAGCTGGGCGCGGCTTATCCCGCCTCTTCTTCCTGAAGCCGGGCGCCCTTGCCCGACCGATCTCTCAAATAATACAGCTTGGCTCGCCGGACCTTTCCGCGCGACATCACTTCGACCTTCTCCACGCGCGGCGAATGGAAGGGGAAGATGCGCTCGACGCCGATGCCGTAGGAAATCTTCCGCACCGTGAAGTTGGCGCGGTTCCCTTTGCCGGAGACGCGGATCACGATGCCTTCGAACACCTGTGTGCGCTCTTTTTCGCCCTCGACGACCTTGACGTGGACGCGTACCGTCTCGCCCGGCCGCACTTCGGGTGCATCCTTTTTGCTTTGCTCGGCTTCGAGCTGGTCTAGAGTATTCATGACTTCTCCTTGATCTCATTCGTTCCCAAGAGGCGGTCCAGAATAATAGCCGCCGCCGAACGAACCGAGAGGTGGTTGTAGCCGCTAGCGCCTTCGATCGGCTCGAGGATGTAGTCGGAGCGGGCCAGGACTTCGTCGGTGAGGCCCCATCCCGTACCCAAGAGGATCAGGAAAGGCGAAGGGTCTATTATTAGCATGTTCTTCATGGCGGTGAAAGAGCTGCGGCGCCCGCCTTCTCGCGCCGAAGTCACGACCAGGCGCGGCTTTTCGCCGCACTCGCGCTCGATATCGATGATGGCGTCGTCGAGCGTATCGGTCACGCGCGCGAGCGCCAGCGCGTCTTTGCGCGTCTCATTGTACTCGGCGCCGTAGCCGGTCTCCCAGTGGGCGATGATCTTGAGCGATAATTTTTGCAGCGCCTTGACGGGCGTCGCCACGTAGAATCGCCTCAAGCCGTAGGTCTTCGCCGCGCGCGCGATGTCGTGGATGTCCATGTTCGTGACGGCGGTCGTGACCACCTCGTGATTCTTGTCGTAAACCGGATGATGCAGGAGCGCGATGTAGAGGTTCGGGTGGGAGATTTTTGTTTGCGGCGCGCCCGGCCGCGCTTTCGCGAGCAGATCGGGGCGCCGCGCGCGCGTGAGCTCGATGCTCGTTTCGCTCCGCCAGCGGCGAATCTTTTCGTGATCGCCGGAGATGAGCACCTCCGGCACTCTCATGCCGCGAAACTCATCGGGCCGCGTGTACTGCGGATATTCGAGCAGGCCGTTGCTGAAAGAGTCTTCCTCCGGCGACTGGGCGTTCCCGAGAACGCCCGGAATGAGCCGCGCGACGGCGTCGATGACAACCATCGCCGGCAGCTCGCCGCCTGAGAGCGTGTAGTCGCCGACCGATAGTTCCTCATCGACGAACCACTTGACGCGCTCGTCGATGCCTTCGTACCTTCCGCAGACGAGGATGATCTCTTCCTCGCGCGCGAGCCGCGCTGCCTCCGCCTGATCGAAAAGCTTTCCCTGCGGGCTCAAGAGAATAATTCTCGGCCGCTTCAAATTCTTTTTTGCGTCCTCGATCGCCGCGACCAGCGGCTCGGGCTTCATGACCATCCCCTGGCCGCCGCCGTACGGCGTGTCGTCGACCGTCCGGTGCTTGTCGCTCGTATAATCGCGCGGGTCGACGAAGCGGACGTCGATGAGCTTCTTCTCTCTCGCGCGCTTCAAGATGCTGTGCGCGAGCGGCGAGTCGAACATGCCGGGAAAGATCGTGATGACGGTAAAGCTCAGCATGGAAATTTAGGGAATAAGAATAGACGGAAGGGGAGGGGAAGTCTAACGGGCGGGATTAACTACAAATGCCAGATTTCTTAAAACTTACCTGCTTTGGCGTCGCTCAATTTACCGGCCTTGAGCGCTCCCAAAAATTCTTTGTAATCCTTAAGCGGTTGAGAGTATCCAGACCAGATAACTTTTGCACTTTTGGGGTCATGTCGCGCCCGTCTCACGCTTGCTTCGCCTTGAGCTTAACGAACCGCTGCTTCGCCTGGTCGACGCGCTTGAGATAGTGCCGCAGGTTTTGTTCGCCGCATTTGTCGTTCTTAGCCGGGCGAAAGCCGCGGCCGATGAACGCATCCGCCTTGCCGGGGCCGCAAAGATGAATTGCCGCAGCGAGCTTTTGCCGCTGGCCGGGATTGGTCTTGATCCCGTGTTTGCCAGCGAGCGCCTTCTGTACGTTTTCCTGCAGGTAGGCGGCGGTGAGCTCGATCGCATGGCTCGGTAGGGCGCGGTTATAAAGGCTGGTCAGCCGGCACGCGCCGCCGCTCGCGACTTTATGGTCATGGATACAATAATTCCGCGCCTCGGCGAAGGTGCCGTCGGTGATTTGAAACATGCCGACGGCGGTCGACGCCGGCCGGTAAATCTCGAAGGGGTTCCACGACCATCTCCATCGCCAGTACGTGTGGGCGAGCGGATTGCCGTCCGCCTCGACCTGGGCGAGCGCCGCCAGGAATTCCGCCGGCAGATCGGCGGTGGAATATTTCTCGAAGGACGCGCCGTAGCTCTTCCATGTCGCCTCGGGATTTTTGACGAACGAATCGCCCACCGGCGCGAGCATCTCCGCAGGCTTGCGATAAACTTGATAGAGCCAGTTGACGATGAAAAATACGCCGAGGGCGAGAACGCAATAGCTGACGACGGTGCAGCGAGCGCGCCATCGTGCGCCGCGACCGTGGCGAAAAGTACTCAGCGCGCCGTTGGCCGTGGCAGCCATGGATGCATCTTAGCGCGAATCGCCGTCAGGTTGAAGAGCAGCGCCGCGCTACCGGCTCTTGGCGGGCTGGACGGCCGGTCTTTGCGGCAGGAACAGAATGCAGGCGATCATGACGAAGGCGATCGCCGCCGAGGCGTAAAAACGGCCGAACGCTAGCCCGCCTTCGCGAACCGGCTTGTCGAGCCAATCGCCCAGTGTAGCGCCGAGCGGACGCGTCAGGATGAAAGCGCTCCAAAAGAGCACTGTCCGTGAAATGCTCGTGTAAAAGTATGCTGCCGCGATCAGCGCCAGACCCGCCGCGAAGACGAGCGCGCCGCGCTCATAGCCGAGCTCGTTGGTGTCGGCCATCCAGTCGCCGAGCGCGGTGCCCAAAGTCTGGGAGAACAGGATGGTTCCCCAGTAGAATACTTCGGCCTTGCGCGAGGTGATCGTATCAACCGAAACGGAGCCGGCCGACCAGTGCCACACGGCGAGCGAGGCGAGCAAAAGCGCGAATAAAATCGAAGACCCTCCGGCGTAGCCGATGCCGAGCGAGCGGTCGGCGAAATCCGCCATCGTCGTGCCGAGCGTCGTTGTGGCGACGATCACGGCCCAATAGAGAAACGGATGAAACGACTTGGTCCTGATCTCGGCGGCGACGGCGATGATAAAGAGGCCGATGAAGATAACGCTGCCGACGGCATAGCCGAGATTCAAGGTCATGGTCACCGCGTCGCCGGCCGTTTCACCGAGCGTCGTCGCCAGGATCTTGATGACCCAAAAGGCTAGCGTCACCGCGGGCACTTTGCTGACATGTCTTTCTGCGATGCTGTCGTGCATGGTGTCCTCGCGCAAAGTGCCTGGCGGCGCGTTGTGGTTTCCGGTGAGCTTCTCCGCAGTTTAATGGAGTCTGATGCAGGATTGGATGTTACGCGCCGCGGTTATTTTTTCGATTTGGCATAGTCGACCATGCCCTGAAAATCGACGACGACGGCGGGGTCGTTGCCGACGACCCACGCGTCGTGGCCCGAAGGCAGCAGCGAGGCGTCGCCGGGGCGGCAGTCGAACTCCGTACCGTCATCCATTTTGACCCGAAGCACGCCGGAGATGTGGTATTGAAAATGCGGCGCCTCGCAGCTCTTGGTCTTGGCGAGAGGCTGCACCGAAGTCGACCAGCGCCAGCCGGGCTCGAAGGTGGCGCGGCCGATCGTCGCGCCGCCGATCTTCATCACCTCGACACGCCCTTTGGGAAACTCGCGCACCTCGTCGGGCTTGCTGAAGCTTTTATGCTCGCTTTTGGCCATAACTCCTCCGATCTGTGAACTTCGGGCAAATTGTAACAGGAATTTTTACAACTCCAACAAACCTTCCGGCGGGTCGATGATGACGCGGCCGGCGTCGAAGTCGATCTTCGTGATAATCTCTTTCACGACGGGGATGAGATATTCCTTTTCGCCGTCTTCGACGACGTAGAGATCGCCGCCGGCCGTCGGCCAGAGGCGCGCGATTTTCCCGATGCGCGCGCCCTTGGTGTCGAAGACTTCCAGCCCGACAACCTGATAATAATAATATTCGTTGTCGGCAAGCGGCGGGAGATCGGCTTCGGGAACCGAAAGGACCGCACCGATCCATTTTTCCGCATCGTCGATGCGGTCGATGCCTCGAAAATGAATCAGCAGCTGATGCTTGTGGGGCTTGACGCCTTCGAGCTTGAGCGGCTCGCTTGAGCCGTCTTTCTCCAGGTAAATTTCTTTACCGGACGACAGGGTAGTCGTTTCGGGATTATAGGGGACGAGCTTGAGCCACCCCTCGATGCCGTGCGTGGCGACGATCTCGCCCAGGGATACGAGACGCTCCGGCGTATGCGGGGATGATGGCGTGGCTTATTTCTCTTCCACGATCTCCAGAACGACCTTGCGGTTGGCTTTCGACGCCGCGGCGTTCAGGATCGTGCGAATGGATTTCGCGGTTCTGCCTTGTTTGCCGATAATGCGCCCGAGATCTTCTTTCGCGACTCTCAACTCCACAACCGAGGCGGTGTCGCCTTGGGTTTCTTTCACCTCAACAGCTTCGGGATGGCTGACCAGGGCTTTTGCCACAAACTGCACCAGGTCTTTCACAAAAAACTACCTCCTGAATCATGTGGGTTTCTTTTGCGATTTCTTCATCAGCTCGGAGACGGTCTGCGACGGCTTCGCGCCCTTCTTGATCCAGGAATCCATCTTTTCCTGGTTGAGCTTGATGCCGCTCGCGGCCTTCGGATCGTAGCTCCCGACCTGCTCGATGAACTTGCCGTCGCGCGGCGAGCGGGAATCGCTCACGACAACGCGGTAGTACGGCTTCTTTTTGCCGCCGTGGCGGCTCAGACGAATCGTTACGCTCATGATCCCTTTCCTTTAGTTGAACGGCATGGGCATCCGATTGAACAGGCCGCGGATGCCGCCTCGGCTCATGCGCTGCATCATCTTCTTCATTTCCATAAACTGCTTGATCAAGCGGTTGACGTCGGTGACGGTCGTGCCGCTGCCCTTGGCGATGCGTTTGCGCCGGCTGCCGTTTAAGATCGCCGGGTTCTTGCGCTCCTTCAGCGTCATCGAGTTGATGATCGCGTCGACGCGCTTGAGCTCGGTTTCCGCCTGGCCGAGATCGACCTGCTGCGAGAGCTTGCGCGCGCCCGGCACCATGTCGAGGAGGTCGCCGATCGAGCCCATTTTTTTAAGCTGGCGGAGCTGCCCCTGAAAATCTTCGAGGGTGAACTGATTCTTGCGCGCCTGCTTGAGCAGCCGCTCGGCCTCGTTCGCGTCGTAGACCTGCTGCGTCTTCTCGATCAGCGAGAGGACATCGCCCATGCCGAGAATGCGCGTCGCCAGCCGGTCGGGGTAAAACGGCTCGAGCGCCTCGGGCTTCTCGCCCGTGCCGGAAAAGAGAATCGGCCGGCCGACGATCTCGCGCATCGAGAGCGCCGCGCCGCCGCGCGCGTCGCCGTCCATCTTCGTCAAGATGATGCCGGTGAGCTCGAGGCGCTTGTTGAAGCCCTCGGCCTGATTGACGGCGTCCTGGCCGGTCATCGCGTCGGCGACGAACAGCGTGTGGTTCGGATGGACCGCCTCGGTGATGTTCTTGAGCTCGTCCATCAGCTCATCGTCGATATGGAGGCGGCCGGCGGTGTCGATGATCACGAGATCGGCGAACTCGCGCTTCGCCTGGTCGAGCGCCGCGCGCGCGATCGCCACCGGGCTCTGCTCGGGACGCGAGTCGTAAACGGGGATGTCGAGGCTTCGACCGAGGGTCTTTAACTGCTCGATCGCCGCCGGGCGGTAGATGTCCGCCGGGACGAGATAAGGCGTGCGCTTTTTCTCGCGCTTCAAATAAAGGGCTAGCTTAGCGACCGTCGTCGTTTTGCCCGATCCCTGCAGGCCGACGAGCAGCAAAATCTGCGGCGGCGCGCCTTTGAGGTCGAGCTCGGCGTATTCGCCGCCCAAGAGACGCGTGAGCTCGTCGTGGACGATTTTAATGAACTGCTGATCGGGCGAGAGGCTCTGAAGCACGTCCTGCCCGAGGGCCTTCGCCTTGACGGCGTCGAGAAAGCTCTTGACGACTTTGAAATGAACGTCGGCTTCGAGCAGCGCGAGGCGGACGTCGCGGAGCGCCTCGTCGATGTTGCCTTCGCGGATCTTCCCCTGGCCGCTGAGTTTCTTGAAAGTCAGCTCCAGCTTGTCGGCGAGGTTCTCGAACATGTGCAGGAATCAGTTCAGCGGTATTTTCCGGGGAAGTACCCTTAAGGATTAAAGAGAGTTGGATGTCTTGTCAAGGCGGGAACCCTTCGACAAGGTCAGGGCGAGCGGAATAAAAATCCGTTCGTGGTGAGCCTGTCGAACCATGAACGGATGAAGATGAATGATCATAGAAAATTCCCGGCCCGTCCGCAGACGGGCCGGGATTTAACGGCTGTCGTTACATCATGCCGCCCATGCCGCCCATGCCGCCGCCGGGAGGCATCGGGGGCATAGCCGACTTTTCTTCGGGCTTCTCGGCGACCATCGCCTCGGTGGTGAGCATGAGCCCGGCCACCGAAGAGGCGTTCTGGAGCGCCGTGCGCACGACCTTGGTCGGATCGATGATGCCGGCCTTCATGAGGTCGGCGTATTCCTCGGTCGCGGCATTGAAGCCGAAGGCGCCTTTGCCTTCTTTGACTTTCTGGAGCACGATCGCGCCCTCGACGCCGGTGTTCAGCGCAATGCGGCGGATCGGCTCTTCGACCGCGCGCCGGATGATGTTGACGCCCCACTGCTCCTCTTCCGGCACTTTGAGCTTCTCAAGCACGCTCGCCGCGCGGATCAGCGCTACGCCGCCGCCGGGGACGATGCCTTCCTCGACCGCGGCGCGGGTGGCGTGGAGCGCGTCCTCGACGCGCGCCTTCTTCTCTTTCATTTCGACTTCCGTCGCCGCGCCGACGTTGATCACGGCGACGCCGCCGATCATCTTGGCGAGGCGTTCCTGGAGCTTCTCGCGGTCGTAGTCGGAGGTCGTCTCGTCGATCTGCGCCCGGATCTGCTTGATGCGTCCTTCGAGGTCGGCCTTTTTGCCGGCGCCGTCGACGATCGTCGTGTTGTCCTTGTCGATCACGATGCGCTTCGCGCGTCCGAGGTCCTGAAGCGAGATGTTTTCCATCTTGATGCCGAGCTCTTCGGCTATAACTTTGCCGCCGGTCAGGATCGCAAGGTCTTCGAGCATCGCCTTGCGGCGGTCGCCGAAGCCAGGTGCCTTTACCGAGCAGCACTGGAGCGTGCCGCGGATCTTGTTGACGACGAGCGTCGCGAGCGCCTCGCCCTCGATATCTTCGGCGACGATAAGGAACGGACGGCCGGTCTTGGCGATCTGCTCGAGAATCGGGAGCAGCTCTTTCATCGAGCTGATCTTCTTCTCGTTCAAAAGGAGATAGGCGTCCTGAAGCACGCACTCCATTCTTTCCGGGTCGGTGACGAAGTAGGGCGAGAGGTAGCCGCGGTCGAACTGCATACCTTCGACGACCTCAAGCGTCGTCTCGAGACCTTTGGCCTCCTCGACCGTGATCACGCCTTCTTTCCCGACTTTGTTCATCGCTTCGGCGATGACGTCGCCGATCGTCGAGTCGTTGTTTGCGGCAATGGTGCCGACCTGGGCGATCTCCTTGGGGTCTTTGGTCGCCTTGGAGATGTTCTTGAGCTCGTCAGTGATGGCGGCGACCGCCTTATCCATGCCCCGCTTGATGCCCATCGGGTCGTGACCTGCGACGACCATCTTGACGCCTTCCGAGAAGATCGCGCGCGCCAGCACCGTGGCGGTCGTCGTGCCGTCGCCGGCGACGTCGGAGGTCTTACTGGCGACCTCCTTCACCATCTGGGCGCCCATATTCTCGAATTTGTCTTCGAGCTCGATCTCCTTCGCCACCGTGACGCCGTCCTTGGTTACATTCGGCGCGCCGAAGGACTTGTCCAACACCACGTTGCGCCCTTTGGGGCCGAGCGTGACGGTGACCGCGTCGGCGAGGATATTGACTCCTCTGAGGATCGCCTCGCGCGCATCTTGACTAAACTTTACGATCTTAACTGCCATCTTTAAGCCTCCTGGAATTGATAAAATGAGGGGTTATTTTTCGATTACGCCGAGGATGTCTTCCTCGCGCATGATCAGGTGCTCTTCACCGTCGATATTGATCTCGGAGCCGGAGTATTTGCCGAAGAGAATGCGATCGTTGACTTTGACGTCCAGTGGCACGACCTTCCCGTCGTCGTTCAGCTTGCCTTTGCCGACCGCGACCACCTTGCCTTCCTGGGGTTTTTCCTTAGCGGTGTCCGGGATGATGATCCCCCCCTTAGTCTTTTCCTCCTCCTGGATTCTTTTAACGATCACACGATCCTGCAAAGGTCTGATCTTCACTTGCCCTCCTCCTTTCAGAAAGGTCAGCCAAATAGGAAAATTAAAAATAACGGCCGTAGCGGCTGTGTTGCAGCGGCCTTTATTTAAGCACTAGTTTTTTAATGTCAAGAGAGCTGAAATGGCACTCTGTGACGGGTCCGGTCTTTCAAGCTATTACATACGGGTCTACTAAAAGCAAGTCCGCGTCCTAGCGCTGTTTTCTAAGCTCTTCTTCCATGTATTTCCGGTAAAGCACGTCCCATTCGCGGCTGCCGGGGGCCACGCGGCGCGATAGGGATTGGATCTTCTGCCGGACGACGTCGTCGAGGCGGTCCTCGCCGCCGAAGAACTCCTGGAGCACGCGTTTGGTTTCGGCGAGTGCCCGCGACTCGTTCGGGAAGTCGGCGAGGTCGTTTTTCCATACGCCGTCGATGATGAGATGCGCGAGATGGGAAATCCGGCTTTCCGTCAGGTGCGTCATCGTTCGATCTCCCTCACGATGACCACAAGCAAAATCGTACGGGTCATAGGACAAAGCCTTTTTTTTGCGCGATCTTCTGCTTGATCAGCAGGAACATCCTGTGCTGGTCCATCTCGCCGGCCCGGCGCATGTCGCCGGCATGGCTCGCGAGCATCTCGCGCGCCTCCTCCTCGATCACCTCTTCTTCATGGAAATTTTTCACGATCGTGTCCCTGATCTTCGCCCGCACCGTCGCCTCGGGCGCCTTGACGGCGATCAGCTCCTTAGCGCGATAGGACTTGAGGATCTGATCGACCAGCCGGTCGAGCTGTTCGGGCTTGATTTTCATACTGTGGAAAACCCTGTGAACAATGCGTTACTACCCTGTGGGCCGTGCCGGTAACGAGAAACCTTCCGCTTGGGTTCTCCTTATCGGCGGCCCGTTTCGAAGTCAACTAAGCGCTGCGAAAAGCTTTTATTTACCTGGAGCGGCTAAAAATTACCTTGTGCCCGAGAGAGTTTTTTGTCAATATGCGATGGCGTTTGATCGCGTGTGTTTAAGCCTGAAATGCCCGGGTTAAGTTATCCACAATCCCCCTCTCGGTGGACAGCCGTTTTGCCGCAGTCGCATGTGGAAAACTTTGCGTAAATTGCAAAAACCGCCGGCCCTCAAGCCGGGAGACAAGATCGCCGTCGTCGCAACCTCCGGCAAGGTCGAAGAGGGACAGCTGAAGAGCGGCGTCGCCGCGCTCAAAGAGGCCGGTTTCGCCGTCGAGACGGCGCAAAATATCCTCGCGCGCAAAGGCTACCTAGCCGGCGAGGCGAAAGGCCGGGCGGCGGCACTGCAAAATTATTTCGAGAGATCCGACATCGCCGCGATCTTCGCGGCGCGCGGCGGCTTCGGCTCGATCCAAATGCTGCCCCATCTCGACCCGGACGTCATCCGCCGCCGGCCGAAGATTTTCGTCGGCTACAGCGACTTGAGCATCATGCTCAACTGGCTCGTCCAGCGCTGCGGCATGGTGGCGTTTCACGGCCCCATGGTCGCGATGGAGCTCGCGCGCGGCATGAACGGCCGCAACGCGGAATTTTTCTGGGGCACGCTCCGCGGCGAGAAGAAGGCGTGGGAGATAGATCTGGGCGAGACCGTGCGTAGCGGTCAAGGCGAAGGCGAGGCGGCGGGCGGCTGTCTTTCGACGATCGTGACGACGATCGGCACGCCTTATGAAATCGACATGCGCGGCAAGATCCTCGTCCTGGAGGACGTCGCGGAAAAACCCTACCGTATCGAGCGCATGCTGACGCATTTGCAGATGGCGGGAAAGCTCGACGGTTTGGCGGGCCTCGTCTTCGGCAGCTTCACCTATTGCGAAGGCGACGGCGAGCGCGAGGTGAGTGAAATTATCCGGGAGATGTTCCGCGAAGCGCCCTATCCCGTCGCGACCGGCCTGCCGATGGGCCACGGCGACGACAACGTCATCATGCCGCTCGGCGTCAGAATGCGGCTCGACGCCGGCGCGCGGCGGCTCGTTCTTCTCGAGCCGCCGGTGGAAGTCTAGCTCGTGGGCTCAACCATGTCGTTCCCGGCGGTGGAAGACGCTTTCAAAGAGGCGCTGGCCGAAGGCGTTTTTCCCGGCGCCGTTCTGCTCGCCGCCAAAGGCGAAGAGATCGTCTACCATCAAGCCTTCGGCGCGCGCTCGCTCCTGCCGGAGAAAACTCCTCTCGAGCGCGACACGATCTTCGACCTCGCCTCGCTCACCAAGCCGCTGGCGACGGCGCCGGCGATTATGCTGCTCGTGCGCGAGAGAAAAATCCGCCTCGACGACCGCGTGACGCGATTTTTTCCCAACTTCGGCGTGCTCGGCAAGATGTACATCACTTTCCGCCACCTCCTCGCGCACTGCTCGGGGCTGCCGGCCTGGAAGGCGTATTTTGAAGAGATCGTGCGCGATCAGCAGCGCGGCAAGGTCAACTTCATCGCCAGCCGCGCCGCCAAGCACTACGTCTTCGAGCAGATCCACCGGGAAAAGGCCGTGAGCGCTCCTGGCACTCAAGCGCTCTACAGCGACTTGGGCTACATGCTCCTCGGCGAAGTCGTCGAGGAGATCAGCGGCTGGAGCCTCGACCGCTATTGCTACGACAAGATCTTCAAGCCCATCGGGCTGCGCTCGACCTCATTCGTCGATCTGACGCAGATCCGCAGCCGGCGTCTGCAGCCGATCCAGGAAATGATCGCTCCGACGGAGAATTGCCCTTGGCGCAAGCGCGTCCTCTGCGGCGAAGTGGACGACGACAACGCCTATGCCATGGGCGGCGTCGCCGGACACGCGGGGCTTTTCGCCAACGCGGAAGACGTCCACCGCTTTATCTTGCACATGCGTAAATGCCTCACGGGCGACGATCCGCTTTTTCCTCGGCCGATGGTCGAGGAGTTTTTCACCCGCGACGAGACCGTTCCGGGATCGACCTTCGCGCTCGGCTGGGACACGCCGTCGGCGGAAAATTCGAGCAGCGGGAGTTTTTTCTCGCCGCGCTCGGTCGGGCACCTGGGGTTTACGGGAACCTCGATTTGGTGGGACCTGGAAAAAGATTGCCACGTCATTCTCCTCACCAACCGCGTTCACCCGTCGCGCACCAACGATAAGATCAAAGGATTCCGGCCGCACATTCACAATCTCGTCATGAAAAGCATTTTACAATGAGCGATTTACAGAAGGGCGCGCATATTCATCTGATTGCGATCTGCGGCGTCGGCATGGCCCCACTCGCCGGCTTGCTCCAGGCGCAGGGCTACCGCGTCACCGGCTCGGACCAGAACGTCTATCCGCCGATGAGCACGTATCTCGCCGATCTTCGCATCGAGGTGCAGAGCGGCTACGCCGCCGAGCATTTGAGGCAGCGCCCGGCGCTCGTCGTCGTCGGCAACGCGGTGTCGCGCAACAATCCCGAAGTCGAGGAGATGCTCGGGCTCGGCGTGCCGTACATTTCCTTTCCTCAGGCGTTGGGCAGATTTTTAATCGGCGCGAAGCGCTCGCTGGTCGTGGCCGGCACGCACGGGAAAACGACGACCTCGGCGCTGATGGCCTGGGTGCTCGCCAAGGCCGGCCTCGAGCCGAGCTTTTTCATCGGCGGCATGCCGCGAAATTTCGCCGGCGGTTTCCAGCAGGGGAGCGGCGACTGGGTCGTCCTCGAAGGCGATGAGTACGATACGGCGTTTTTCGACAAGGGACCGAAATTTCTCCACTACAAGGCGGAGAAAGCGATCCTCACGAGCGTCGAGTTCGATCACGCCGACATTTATCGCGACCTCGAGCATCTGAAAAGCTCGTTCCGACGCCTGACCGAATCGATTCCGCCTTCGGGAAGCCTCCTCGTCTGCAACGAGTACGAATCGGCGCGAGAAGTGGCGGCCGCGGCGCGTTGCCCGGTGGTTTTTTACGGCGATCAAAAGCCCGGCGGCTGGAGCGCGCGGAACATCCGCGCCGACGGCGCCGCGACCTGGTTCGAGCCGGCTTACAACGACCGCGCCGATGATCCGGTCAAGGTGGCGCTCATCGGCCGCCACAACGTGATGAACGCGCTCGCGGTCTACGCGACGGCGAAGGAATTGGGAGTCGCGCCGGCGGCGATTCGCGAAGCCATGGCGACTTTTGCGGGCGTCAAGCGGCGCCAGGAATTCAAAGGCGAAATCGGCGGCATCGCCGTCATCGACGACTTCGCGCATCACCCGACGGCGATCGAGGAGACGATCGAAGCGGTGAAGAGAGCCTATCCCGGCCGACGCGTCTGGGGAATCTTCGAGCCGCGCAGCAACACGAGCAGGCGCCGTTTCTTCGCGCGCGAATTTCCGCGCGCGCTCGCGCTCGCCGACCGCGTCATCGTCGCGGGCGTCTATCTGCCGGAAAAAATTCCCCTGGAAGATCGTCTGCCGGCGGAAGAGGTCGTGGGGGAGATCAATCGGTTGTCCGGTCCCCACAAGGCGGCGCTCATCGAACAGCCCGATGCGATCGCGCGCTACGTCGCTGACAACGCGGCGCGCGGCGATGTCGTCCTTGTCATGTCCAACGGCGGCTTCGGCGGCGTGCAGGAGAAAATTTTACAATCCCTACGAGAGAAGCATCCCGCTGCCGTCAGGTAACTACACTTAAATCTCTCTAAAAGCATGCCCCGTTCCGATAATCTTTACGAGCTTCCCGCGGGTCTCCCCGTTCCCCGCGACGACGGCGCGTGCGATCATCTACCTGGCATGAGCGTCCCTTCGGTCCGGCTCGAATCCACCGCGGGCCGGGTGATCGATCTGTCTGCGCAAGCCGCCCGAACGGTCGTCTACTGTTATCCGCGGACGGGTAAGCCCGATGTCGAGCCGCCGAAAGGATGGAACGAAATTCCCGGCGCACGCGGCTGCACGCCGGAGTCCTGCGCGTTTCGCGATCACTTCCAGGAATTGCAGGCGCTCAGCGCGAATGTCTTCGGCCTCAGCGCACAGGAGAGCGACTACCAGCGCGAGGCCGTCAAAAGGCTCCACCTGCCGTTCGAATTGCTGAGCGACGCGGAACTCCACTTCGCCCGCGCGCTGCGCCTGCCGACTTTCGAAGTCGAAGGCATGACGCTGATCAAGCGGCTCACGCTCGTTTTCCGCGCCGGCCGAATCGAAAAAGTTTTTTATCCCGTCTTCCCACCGGATAAACACGCCGAGGAAGTCATCGCGTGGCTGACGAAACATAGAATCTGATTTAAGACGGTTTGCACCTCCGACCCTGTTTCGGTACTTTCAATCCGGGGAATTTTTCTTTGCCCGACATCGCAAAAAACGTTTCTGCCGCGGAACCGCTCGCCGAGAGCGTCTCGTTCGCCGCCCTGCGCCACCGCGACTTCCGGCGCTATTTCGTCTTCAATCTCCTCTCGATGATGGCCGACAACATCGAGCACGTCATCACCTACTGGCTTCTTTATCAGACTTTTCAATCGCCGCTCCTCGGCGGCTTCGCCGTCATCAGCCACTGGACGCCGTTTCTTTTGTTCTCGGTCTATTTCGGCGCGCTCGCCGACCGCTACGATTGCCGCAAGGTCATCCAGATCGCACAGATCATGTACATGGTCGTGTCTTTTATCTGGGGCGTGCTGTTCTTGACGGGGACGATCCAGCTTTGGCACGCGTGCGTGCTGCTCGTCATCCACGGCATGGCGGGAGTACTCTGGAGCCCGGGAAGCCAGCTCATCATCCACGACATCGTCGGCGGCGACCGCCTGCAGAGCGCGATTCGCCTGAACGCGACTTCACGGCAGCTGGGCATCCTGCTCGGCCCGGCGGTCGGCGGCGGCTTGATGCTCGCGCTCGGACCGTCGAACGGCCTGTTCGTCAACGCCGCGCTGTATCTGCCGCTCAGCATCTGGCTCTTACGGGTGCCGTATACGGGTCATCGGGAGAAAAGGGCCGCGGGCAGGCGGCCGGCGCTGAGCTTCACGGATGCGATCAACGTTATCCGCGAGGCCTCAACTAATCGGACAATTCTTGCGATGGTGCTGCTCGGCGGCGCGACGTCGCTGCTCGTCGGCAACGCATTTCAAGCGCAAATGCCGGAGTTCGCGCACGATCTCGGCACCGACAAGCAGGGCATCGCCTATAGCGTACTGCTCGCGGCGAACGCCGGCGGCGCGGTCCTCGGCGGGTTTCTGCTCGAAGGCAAGGCGCTGCTCCGGCCGAGCGCGCGCACGGCGACGATCTGCGCGATTATCTGGTGCGTTTTGATCGCGGGCTTCGCCGCGTCGACGAGCTATCCGTTGGCGCTTTTCCTGCTGTTCGCCGCCGGCGTCGTCAACCTCGCTTTCTTATCGATGGCTCAGACGCTCGTGCAGCTGCTGGCGCCCGCGCACCTGCGTGGACGATTGATCGGTCTCTTCGCGATGTCGAGCTTCGGGCTGCGGGCTTTCAGCGGCGTCACCGTCGGGGTCGTCGGCGCCCTGATCGGAGTTCACTGGTCGCTCGCGCTGAGCGCGCTCGCGCTCGCCGCCGTGACGATCGGTCTGCTTGCATTCGCGAGGCGCTCGTCGGCGGATTACAGCTAGCTTCGCTTGATTAATTTCTGCACGCTGCGCATCTCGCGCGGCGGCTTCAAATGCTGTCCGGCGATCGTCCACGAAACTTCGCCGACATAAAGGTCGCCGCGGGAATCCAGCGCCAGCCCGTGCGGCGCGATGAACTGTCCCGGCGCCTCGCCGGGACGGATGTCGCCTAGGCGTGCGAGGATTTTCCCATCTTTTGACAGGATACTGAGGCGCGGCCCGCGATGGCAGTACAAGCCGCACGGCCGGTGCATGTTGTTCCATTG
>DATJFG010000149.1:0-13222 GCA_035495775.1 Verrucomicrobiia bacterium
GGGATCGAAAAAGCCTTCCCCTCGGACGGATGTATTAAAGCGATCGGTCCAATCGTAAGAGAGAATGCCGGCGAGCGCGTGCCACCAGGCGTCGCGCGTGGCCTTCGGCGTAAGCGCGTGGTGCTCATGGCCGACCGTATATTCCAGAAACATCGTCCACGGGTCCGCCTTGATCGTGGCGACGTTGCTTACGACGAAGCGGGTGCCGCCGTTGTGGACGGGAAGGCCAAGACCCGGCGCGGTCCATTCTTTGCCGATCGTGCCGTTCGAGGTGAAGGAAAAGGAATCCGACGGCGTCCAGTTGATGCCGCCCAAGAAGGTCGGCGAGCTGTTGTTGTCCGCAGGATTGTCCCAGCCGGTGACTAAGCCGGCGCTGGCGCTGAACGTCTTTACGAATGGGTAAGTGAACAGCGTACCGAGATGCGTGAAAGGTATGGCATAGTTAAAAGCGAACGAGCGCGAGATGTTATTATTGTAATTGCCCGGCGCCGGGAGAATCTCCGTCCCGAGCGGCGTGACGAATTTTCCCGCTTTGACGGCGAGACCGGCGCCGACGGGGAGCGTAAACGCCAGATACGCTTCGCGGAGCTCCGCCGAAGGCTCTTGATGGAGCCTCGGTCCCCACAAGGTCGCCTCTCTCAGCAGTTCGCCGGCGCGGCCGAAATCGGCGGATATATGAAAGCCGACGCCCCAGTCTTTTTCAGACTTATCGATCGTCAGGTTGAAAGCGTTGAAAACAACTTTGTTGTGGTCCTTGTCGAAGTAGCGACCGCTGATGATCGACGATGAATGCGGATGATTCGAGCTGTATTGATAGCCGGCATCTAAAAAGCCGCTGACGTCGATGCCGATGGCCTTCGAGATCGACGCCTTCGCGTCATCGACGGCGTTATCGACCGGACCGATAACGGGCTCAAGGCCCAGAACGCCCGGGCTAAGCGGCTTTGGTCCTTCCGGCGCCGCCGGCGGCGGCTCGTCGGCGGCATAGGCGAAAGCCGGTCCGAAAAAGAGTGTTAATACCAGAAGTGCACGGGCGATTTTTCTCGTGACCATTACGAACCTCCCTTATCTAATGTCTATCGGCAGCAGCGATAAAACTTGCGCGTAAAACCGCGTCGAGTCCCGTCCGCACTAGGCGCCTTTGCCTGGAACGGGCCAACGGCAATCCTCGCCTTTTGACCCGAGAGGAGGGAGCAATGAATATGCCAAGCGGATACCTTAAAAGACGCCTAAACGCAAGCATTTTTTTCCATTTACCCGGTCGGAGCCGCCCTTTTTTTGTTCATCTTGCTCATCTTTTGGGCATGCGCCGGCCGGCGCGGGCAAGCAGTTGAACCGCCGTCGGCAGCGGGGCGTTCAATAACGCCAATGACATCGGCGCGAGCTTGGGGAGCCAGATGAGTGCCGCGGCGATCAGCCGGTCAAAAATGACGCAACGGCTCACAGAGCCGAAAGATACGATCGCCCCTAAAGAGCGCAAAAGAGCTTGCTCCATTGCCCCCTCCCGCCGAAAGTTACTCTGCCTGGCCCGCGCGCAGCGGCACCGCCTTGGAGACGATCGAGACGGGGCTCGGCTCCGCGGCGACCGCCGGTTTCTTGTGCGTCGCGTATAACGCGAGGCCGGTGAATATCAATCCGCCGGCGACGTTGCCGACCGTGACGGGAATCTGATTCCACATCCACCAGTCGGCGAAAGAGACGTGCGCGCCTAACATCATCCCCGCCGGGATAACGAACATGTTCACGACGGAGTGCTCGAACCCTTGAGCGAAGAAGGTGAGGATCGGAAGCCACATCGCCGCGATCTTCCCCATCGTCGATTGCGAGGTGAGCGACATGACGACGCCGAGCGTCACCATCCAGTTGCACAGGACCGCTTTGGCCGTAGCCGGAACGAGGCCGGCGGAGCCGAGCTTGGCGTAACCGAGAGTTTTGGTTTCGCTCACCGTCATCAAGAGCTTCGCCATCGGCGCGTCCGGCGTCAGCGTCAACGAAAATAAATAGGCGTAGAGGACGCTCCCCGCCAAATTGCCGACGAACACCCACATCCAATTCTGCAGCAAATCGGCCATGCCGATCCGCCGCTCGAGGACGCCGAGCGGCAGCAGAGCGAAATTCCCGGTCACGAGTTCGAGCCCAAGCAGCACGATCATCACAAAGCCGACGGGAAAGATCGCCGCGCCGACGATCCCGACGCCCGTCTGCAAATTCGCCGTGAATGCTAAAGTGGTGGCAAAGCCCAGCAGCGCGCCCGAGAGCGCGCCGCGGATAAGCAAATCAAGCGCGCCGAGCTTTCCCTTGGCGGCGCCGGCCTGCGCCATGTTGTCGATTACGACGTCCGGTTTGACATACGACATATCGTCATCTCCTTTTTTTCGTTTCGACCGCGATCGTGAAGCCCTCCCCGTCAGGGACGACCGGGAAGATGCGCGCTTTCATCTTGGGATCGTTGGAGCACGCGCCGGTTTGCAAACTGAAGCGATAACCATGCAGCGGGCAGACGACTTCGTCGCCGTCGATCGAACCTTTCGACAACTGCCCGCCTTCATGCGGGCAGTTGTTTTGCAGCGCGCAGATTTGACCGCGATGCTTGAACACGGCGATCTCCTCGCCGTCTAAGCGCACGAGCTTCGCCGAGCCTTCGGCGATGTCTTGCGCGCGCATCGCCGGAGCGGCGGGAACTTTTTCTTCGCTTTTTCCCGCCGCCTCGCTTTGAGGAATCTTTCTCAGCTGCTCGCGCATCGCCTTGAAGGCGCCGTGGCGCGCCAGGCCAGCCATGACATCCGGCAGATCTTCGCACGGCACGTCTTCCATGATCTTGATCGGCGGGTTCGGCGCGCTTCCGGTAGCTCCGCCGACGTAAACGTCGACCGCTTCGGCAACCTCGCCGTTGAGCTTGATGTTCTTGCCCAAGAGGCCGATGTCGGCGGCCGAGTGGTTGCCGCAGCCGGCGGGACAGCCGGACCAGTGCATGCTGAGCGGCTGCGTTTTCCCGAGCTTCGCTTCGAGCGCGCGCGCGGTTTTGAGCGCCCAGCCCTTGGTCTCGATCAGCGCGAAGTGGCAGTAATCGATGCCCGTACAGCTCACCAGGCCGCGCATGATCTCCGACGGATCGTAGCGCAGCTCTTTGAGCAGGGGCTCGTCGGTCAGGGAGCCGATCTTCGCGTCCGGGACGTTCGGCACGATAAAGTTCTGGCCTACAGTGATGCGAATCTCGCCGCTGCCGTAAACTTCCGCCACGCGCGCGAGCTCGGCGAGCTGTCCGGTGTGCACGCGCCCGACCGGCACCGCGAGACCGGCGTAATTCAAGCCGGGCTGTTTTTGCCGGAAGATGCCGACGTGATCCGTACGCTGCGGGCCACGCTCCTCCCTGCCGGCGGCGTGAAGCGGCCGGTCGGAGCGGCGCTCGAGCTCGCGGCGGAATTTCTTCGTGCCCCAGTCCTCGATGAGAAACGCAAGGCGCGCCTTGGTGCGCGACTCGCGCGCGCCGTGATCGCGAAAGATCAACACGATGTGGCTCAAGAGCGCCGCCGCCGCCTCCGGCTCGACGAAAATGTCGAGCGGCGAGGCGATGCGGTAGCCGCCGGAGCCCATTTTCCCGCCGACGGCGACGTTGAAGCCGCGGATTGCGGCGCCGTCGATCTCCCTGGTCCCGGGGGTGAGGGCGATGTCCTGCGACTCCGGATGCGTGCAGTTCTCCTTACACCCCGTAATCGTAACGTTGAATTTTCGCGGGAGATTCGTAAAGGCGTTGTTGCCGACGAATAGCTGCGTGAACTCGCGCGCGACCGCCGAGGCGTCGAAGAGCTCATTCGGCGTGAGCCCGGCGGCTGGGCAGCCGACGATGTTGCGGATGTTGTCCATGCCGGTCTGGAGCGAAACGAGCCCCACGCTGTGAAGCCGGCGCCATATCTCCGGGACGTCTTCGATGCCGAACCAGCGGAGCTGGATCTGCTGGCGCGTCGTGATGTCGATGAAGCCCTTGCCGAACTCTTCGCTGATTTCCGCGATCGTTCTGATCTGCACGGAGCTCGTGATGCCGTTCGGGATGCGCACGCGCATCATGAAGCGGCCGGGCGTCTGCCTGCGAAAAAAGACGCCTGCCCACTTGAGCCGCTCGCGATCGCCTTCGGTAATCGCCTCCCAGCCCTCGCGCGCGTAGCGCGGCACGTCGGCGAGAATCTCGAGGCCGTCTTTTTCGCTTTTGTATTCTTCGATCTTGTTCATCGTCCCGCTCGACAAAAATAAAAAGGCGCCGGATCTCTCGCGGCGCCTTTGCCTTGAATTTCATCGCGACATTGCGATGAAGACTAATTTGCGCGGGGCCGCCCCCGGCGGTTTTGCGGACGGCCCCGCTTTCCGCCCTTCACAGGAGGCGAGGAAGGGCGAATTTCGCTTACGATTCGATTGTCGTATCGCGTCGCATTTTCTGTTTGCGCTCAAACGACCGGAGCTCGAAGGAGCGCGCCAATTCGAGCAGCGGAACATCGGGTATTTCTTTCTCTTCGCGGTCGGCAAAGACTTCGGCGATGAAAATGAGATTGTCGAACACCTTTTCCGCCAGCGGCGCGCTCGATTTTTTCTCGGCCATCGTTTCCTCCATCGCAAATAAAAAGGCGCCAACTTTTAGGTTCGGCGCCTTTGCCACGAGTCCGCGGTACTACGCTGCGATCGGCGGACCGGATATTTCTCTTTTTATTTAAAAGCCTCTCATGCTCCTGCTCGATGCATGACGCAAACTGCGGGCCAGTCCCGCGTCGCGACAATCACTGCATTTTTCGATTCAACGCCGTGCATTGCTGATCAATCTTTCATCAAACGCCCATCATTCGGGCATCGCTCAGCCGGCTTTTTCTTTCGAGATCTCTTCGCTCAAGACAATCGCCTGGGCGATATCGACCATCGGCCGGCGCATGTCCATGCTTTTTTTCTGAATCAACGAAAACGCTTCGGCCTCGGAGAGGCTGCGGTTTTTCATCAAAACCCCTTTGGCGCGCTCAATCATCTTGCGCGACTCGAGGGTTTTCTTGAGCTCGTCGTTTTCTTTTTTGAGCGCGGCGAACTCAGCGAGTCCCGACAGCGCCGCTTCGACGGCCGCTTCATTCGATAAAAATACGATCGGGCAGGAGCAGGCGGCTAGGACATCGTCCGGTGAATTGAGATCGTCGGCCGCCCCCGCGACCAGGACGATGTCGGGCACGACGCGCCGCACACGTTCGGCGACAGTTTTGCCACGCTCAGCCCGCACGATTTCAAATCCGAGTTCTGTCAGCCGTTCGGGCAAATCGCTGCGCGCAGAGAGAGCGCCGTCGAGGATGAGGATATTCCTCATGTCGTACTCTACGAGCAAGGGCCATGCCACCGCGGCACGACTGATTTCCGCTGAAAAAAAGCTGCTTGGTTGACTGGAAGAGAAAAAATGAAGCCGTGGCTGCTCAAAGTTTGAGCAGCATGCCGTTTAAGGTTTGGCCGACGGCAGCCACGCGCGAAGATGGGAAAACGCCCAGAGCAGCAACAGGTAGAGCAAAACGCCGCCTACGATGATGAGCAGCGTCTTCAGCCAATGCGGCAGCTTGGAAGGCGGCCGCTGCCGCCGCGCACGCCCGGTGACGCGGACGCTTTCGGGATGTTCGAGGGCCTCTTTCATCTCGAAGGTGCTTTCGAAGCGATCCGGGGGATTACGCTCCAGGGCGTGGAGCACGATCTCCTCGAGCTCCGGCGAGATCTCGTAGCGGAGCCGCCGCGGCGGGATCGGGTCGTCGTGCAGCTTCGCGCGCATCGTGGCGTAGACGTTCTCGCCGGCGAACGGCACTTTGCCGGTCAGCATCTCATAGAGCATGGCGCCAAGACTGTATATGTCGGAGCGCGCATCGCCGCGGAGCCCCTTGATCTGCTCCGGCGCCATATAGTCCGGCGTCCCCATCGTCTGCGACATGCGCGCCCAGGTCATTTTTCTAAGCGTGGTGTCGAGGGCGATGCCGAAGTCGATGAGCTTCACCTGGGCGTTGGGCTGGATCATGATGTTCGCCGGCTTCAAGTCCCGATGGACGACATTGTGCTCGTGCAGGTAGACGAGCGCCGCGGCGATCTGCTTGGCGACGTCAACGGCCGCGTCGATCGGCAGCGGCGATTCGCGCGCGAGGCGGTCGCTCAGAAGCTCGCCTTCGACGTATTCCATCGCGAGGTAAACGCGGCTCTTCTCCCGCGGCTTCAAGACTTTGATGATCGCCGGATGATCGAGGCGCTGCCCGATCTGCTCCTCGCGCAAGAAGCGCTCGTGAAAGACGAGATCCGACTCGTATTCGAGATGCGGGATTTTAATAACGACGATCCGGCCGCTCTCCCGATCGCGCGCGCGGAAAACCGTCGCCATGCCGCTGCGCGCGATAACATCGAGGAGGTCGTATTGATCGAGCGTTTGTCCCGGAGCAAGCTCAGCCATGGGGGTCGATATTAGGTCGGCTGATACAGGCGGTCAAGCAGCGGATTAAATTTCGCTCAGCGGCCGAAACGCCACCAGGGCTGGCGAGTCGCTGATGCAGAGCAGGAAACGACGCAGGCGATTTGCACGCTCAGGTTGTCGTCGCCGCCGCGCTCACACCCGCGGCGGATGAGCGCGCGACACGCGGCGTCGGGCTGATTTTCCGGCGTCAATAATTCACGGATCTCCGTGTCGGACAGGAGCGCATGGATACCGTCGCTGCACTGAACCAAAACGTCGCCGGGCTGGACGTTCATGGTGAGCGTGTCGATGCTGACGATCAAGTCCTGTCCGAGCGCGCGGCTCAGCATGTGGCGCTTCGGATGCGTCCGCGCCTCTTCCGGTGAGAGAATGCCGTATTGCACTTGCTCCCAGACCCAGGTGTGGTCCTTGGTGAGCTGCGTGAGAGTTCCGTTGCGGAGAAGATAGAGCCGGCAGTCGCCGACATGGGCGGTGACGAGCCGGTCGCCGACAACGGCGGTGGCGGTGAGCGTGGTGCCCATGCGGCGGAGCTCAGGCACCGTCGTGCTCTTCGTATAGATGCGAAGGTTCGCCTCCTGCACCGCCGACTTCAGACGCTTCGCGACGGGAGTTCCCGCGGAGTTGTGCAGCTCTTCCGCAAGAACTTCGAGCGCCAAGGCCCTCGCAACCTCGCCGGCGTTGTGGCCGCCGAGCCCGTCGGCTACCGCGAAGACGAGACCGTCTTCACACGGCCAGCTTCCGATCGCGTCCTCGTTCGCCTCGCGCACGCAGCCGACATCGGTGAGATGAAAAAAATCGACCTCCGGCATAGTCGCATCATAGCCGAGTTCTCAGCGATCGTTAAATATCGAAATAGAGCGCGAACTCGTACGGGTGCGGACGGAGCCGGATCGCGTCCACCTCTTTCTTCCGCTTGTACTCCAGCCACACCTCGATCACGTCCTTGGTAAAGACGTCTCCCTTGAGCAGGAAGTCGTGGTCTTTCTCCAAGGCGTCGAGCGCCTGATCGAGCGAGCCGGGCATCGACTTGACCTTCGCCGCCTCGGCGGGCTCGAGCTCGTAGAGGTCCTTGTCGATCGGCTTGGGCGGCTCGATCTTGTTCTTGACTCCGTCCAAGCCAGCCATGAGCATGGCGGGAAAGGCGTAGTAGGGGTTGCAGGATGGATCAGGAGTTCTGAACTCCAGACGTTTGGCCTTCTCACTCTGGGAGTACATGGGGATTCTGACGCAGGCGCTGCGGTTTCGGGCGGAGTAGACGAGGTTGATCGGCGCTTCGTAGCCGGGAACGAGTCTGCGGTAAGAGTTGGTCGTCGGCGCGATGAAGGCGCAGAGCGCGTGGGCGTGCTTGATGAGGCCGCCGATGTAGTGTCTAGCGGTCTCTGAGATGCCGCCGTAACCCTTCTTGTCGAAGAAGACGTTCTTGCCGCCTTTCCAGAGGCTCTGGTGGGTGTGCATGCCGGAGCCGTTGTCCTGGAACAAGGGCTTCGGCATGACGGTGACGGTCTTGCCTCTCTGCCGGGCGGTGTTCTTGATGATGTATTTGTATAGCAGCACTTGGTCGGCCATGCGGGTCATGGTGCCGTATCTCATGTCGATCTCGGTCTGCCCGGCGGTGCCGACTTCGTGGTGGTGGACTTCGACTTTGATGCCGCACTTCTCTAAGTTGCGGACCATCTCGGACCTGAGATCCTGGTACTGGTCCATGGGGGCGACGGGGAAGTAGCCTTCTTTGTAGCGGACTTTGTAGCCCAGGTTGCCGTTGCCGTTCTTGCCTTCTTTGCCGGCGTTCCAGAACCCTTCTTCGGAGTCGATATGATAGTAGCCTTCGTTGGGCCCTTGGCCGAAGCGGATGGAGTCGAAGATGAAGAATTCGATCTCGGGGCCCCAGTAGCTGATATCGGCGACGCCGGTGGTCTTTAAATACTTCTCAGCCTTCTGCGCGAGATACCGCGGGTCTCTGCTGTACGGCTCTCTTGTGAGCGGGTCTTTGATGTTGCAGATGAGGCTCAATGTAACGTGCTCGGTGAACGGGTCGAGCATCGCGCTGTCGGGATCGGGAAACAGCAGCATGTCGGATTCGTTGATCGCCTGGAATCCCCTAATGCTGCTGCCGTCGAATCCGATGCCGTCTTCGAAGAGCTCTTCGGTGAGCTCGGCCGCGGGGATGGAGAAGTGCTGCCACAATCCCGGCATGTCGACAAATTTCAGATCGACGATCTCGACTTTGTTCTTCTTGGCTAGGTCTAGGACGTCCTTGACTGGCATTTTTCAGTAAACCTCCCTCAACGTTGAGAATTAAATCTGCGCGCTACACTGCGCGCGCGCGGATAAGTGTCTTTCCTTTGCGCGAGCTGCTGACCGCAACGTATACGGCGCTGACCGCCGCCCAGATCCCGGCGATGCTGAAGCAGATGTACGCTTCGGTCTGCGAATCCGCATTGCCGGTGAAGTACAGATAGATGATGCCGGCAAGCATGATGACGTTCGTGATCATGCCGAGGACCGGAATGATGCCGTGCTTCAGCACGCTGAAGTTAGCCTGGCCCTTGAAAGCGATGAGCGTCCACATGCAGGTAAGGCCGTAGAGCACGAAGGTGCCGAAGTTCGACGCCAGCGTGATACCGGTGAGACCGACGACGCCCCAGAAAAGGCCGATGATCGCGATCACACAGGAGAAGGCGACGAGCACCCAGAGCGCGCGGTGAGGAGTGGTATAGCGGCCGTGCAAGGCGTTGAGAATTTCGGGCATCTCCTCGTCCTGCGACATCGCGTAAGTGATGCGCACCGCCGTGTTAAGGCAGCTCAGCGTCGTGCCGAAGACCGCCCACGCGACGGTAATCGCGATCGTGATCATGAGGCCGAAGCCGATGCCGCCCAAGAGCGCGTTGCCGAGCAGGATCGCCATGTCGCCGATCGGCGCGCCGGACGCGGCCGCGGCCTCCATGCCCATGACCGTCTTTGCGGCCGCCTGCGGAGTCGCGGCGACCGTGCTCACCAGCTTCTCGCTCACCATGAAGCTCCCGGCGAAATATTCGAAGAGGTAGCAAATGAGCCCCTGAATGACCAAAGAGAGAATGATCGCGCGCGGGATGTTCCTCCTGGGGTTGTGCGTCTCCGCCGCCAAGGCGCTGCAGCTCTCGAAGCCGACCAGGATGAGGATCGCGATCGTCGATTGGACCAGGACACCCTCGAAGGAGTGGGGCATCACGACGTCGAAGCCGCCGCTGAAGGCCCACTGCGTCGCATGCTCGGGGTTCATGATGCGGTAAACGATCGCGAGCACACTGAAAGTGACGAGCGAAACGATCTGAACCACGTTGACGACCACCGCCGCGGTCGTCGAGCCGGTCACGCCGCGAAACGCGACATAGCCGGTGAAGAATGCGAATGCGATGGCGATGACGCATTGAACGAGAATCGGCATGTCGGCGCCTGTAAAGGCGTTATAGATGTAGGCGATCAGCGTGGCCATGAAGGCGACCATGACGCCGGGATAAACCCAGTAAAACAGATGCGCCGCCCACCCGGTGACGATCTTGGCAAGCCGCGCCCATTTATGGTGTGTCGATTCCTCTTTGTCGAGAAAGGCTTTTTCGGCGAAGTAATAGGCGCTGCCGAAGCCCGCCTCGGGATATCGGGCCGCCAGCTGCGCGTACGAGATCGCGGTCAGAAACGCGACGATGAGCGCGAGAAAAATTCCCGCCCACATATCGTTCGCGACCGAAGCGCCGGAAGGCGCCGTCGCCGCCGCCTGTAATTGATAGGTGATCCAGAGAAAAGCGCCCGGCGCGATCAGCGCCATCGCGTTCACCGTTGCACCGGTGAGTCCTAGTGTCGGGGTTACGCCCGAAGTGCCTTTAGTTGGTTCTGCCATAAAATATCTCCTTTGATATTTTTTATTCTGCCGAACGCACCTGCTTGCAGCGCAACTACGAGCGCAAGCCTCGTGCCACACTCCGGCTCTTTTCACACCGAAAAAAATAATTCGCAGAATTAAGTAGTTAGGGCCGGCGTAAAACTCCTTTCGTAAAGTCGACGTAAAAATTTTGCTAACGATTTAAGCGCTTGCTCAAATTCTATGCAGCGGGATGACCTCGCCCGGCCCGGCTGTTCAGCGGGCCGGGCGAGATTCCAGGTAACATGTGGACTGTTATTCGAGCACGACTTTCTTTGCTGCTTGCATCGCCATCGAAGAACCGGCTACGGGACTCATCGCCGCATAGCCCGGGCTCGTCGAGGGATGGAGCTGGAAGTCCGGGTAGCCGAGCACGCCCATCTCCGGGCCGTCGAGCCCTTCGATCTCGGTCTCCTTGCTGACGCGGAGCGGCGTGATCAGGTCGCTGACCTTGAACCACGCATAAGCCATGGCGAAGCCAAAGATGGCGACCACGCCCGCATCGATCGCTTGCATGAAGAATTGCGAGACGTCGCCGTAGAGCAGTCCGCGGACACCATCGGAGCCATACAATTTGACGAACTCATCGCGCACGACGCCGTTCCAACCCGCGCCGTAGGCGCCGGTGGCGAAGATGCCGACCGACAGCACGCCCCAGATGCCGTTCACGCCGTGTACGGAGATCGCACCGACCGGATCGTCGATACCGCGGTTCTCGAAGAAAAAGACGCTGTACACCACCAGAACACCGGCCACAGCGCCAATCAACGCCGCCGCCCATGGATCGACGAAAGCGCACGGCGCCGTGATTGCGACCAGCCCGGCGAGCATGCCGTTGCACATCATGGTGGAATCGGGTTTCAGGCCCTTAGCCCACAAAGCTAACATGGAAAATAGTGCGCCGGTGAAGCTCGCGAGCATCGTGTTCACGACGACATAGCTGATGCGCAAATCGGTTCCGGCGAGCGTCGAGCCGGGATTGAAGCCGAACCAACCGAAGGCGAGAACGAAGGTTCCGGTCACGACCATCGGGACGCTGTGGCCCGGCATCGCCTGCGGCCGTCCGTGCGCGTCGTACTTGCCGATACGCGGGCCGATAATCATCGCGCCCGCGAGCGCGATGATGCCGCCCATCGCGTGCACCACGCCCGAGCCGGCGAAATCGACCGCGCCGTGGCCGAGGCCCCAGTTGATGCCGCCCTGCGCGAGCCAGCCTCCGCCCCAGACCCAGTTGGCATAGAGACAATAAGGCAGCGCGACCCAGAGACCGAAGAGACAGAAATTTTTCCATGACCAGCGCTCGGCCATCGCGCCGGTCGGAATCGTCGCCGTCGTGTCCATGAAAACCATCATGAAGAAAAAGAGCACCAAAACGCCCGTGTCTCCGACAGCGCCGTTCAAGAACCAGCCCGTGGTCCCCATGAGGCCGTACTTGAATGCGCCGGTCGCCGCGCCAGCGGCGTCGGTTACGGCTCCCAAACCAATTCCGCCGTTGAGTAACGAAAGGCCCGGTCCGAGCGATGGGTACCAGCCCGGCGGCACCGGTCCGTTCCACCAATTGCCCCAACCGAGCGCAAAACCATAGATAAAAAACGCGATGCCGCCGAGCGGATAGATCATCATGTTCATCGCTGCCGTATGCGAGCTGTTTTTTGCGCGGCAAAGACCCGTTTCTACCATCATAAATCCCGCCTGCATGAACATGACGAGAAATCCCGCGATGAGCGCCCAAACATAGTTAATCGAAAACATGTTGTGAGCCATGCGATCGTAGACGTCTTGAAGCGAAAGCTTCTCCGGAACGTCCCCCTTGGCGTCGCCGGCCGGCGTGGCCCATGCGCCGCTGTTCGCGCCCGTCTGATCGGGCCACATCGCCGCTTTGGGGTCCGGGCTCGTCGCCGTGAAATAAGGCGGCAGCTTCGGCGCGGGCGCCTGCGCGGCCGGAGCGGCGGCGGTTGCTTCGGGCTTGGCGGCTTCTTCCGCATCGGCCCACCGCGCCGGCAACCATGCCATCAGCATCGAAAGGCACAGAAATATCCCTATGGTTCTTAATCTGACCATCACTCTCTCCTCTCGTAATTTGTATCTAAAGGCTAAATAGCATCCGCGCCTTTTTCTCCTGTGCGGATGCGGATGACCTCTTCGGCCGACGTGACGAAAATCTTGCCGTCGCCGATTTTGCCCGTGCGCGCGGTTTGCAGGATCGTATCGACGACCTGCGACGCCTTTTCGTCCGGCACGAGGATCTGGAGCTTCACCTTGGGCAAAAAATCCACCGAATACTCCGCGCCGCGATAGAGCTCGGTGTGGCCTTTCTGCCGGCCGAAGCCCTTCACTTCAGTGATCGTCATTCCTTGAATGCCGACCTTCATGAGGGCCTCTTTCACTTCATCGAGCTTGAAAGGCTTGATGATCGCTTCGATATGCTTCATTCATCACCTCGCTGAGTCTTCAATGACAGCGAACCGTCTACGCAAGGCGCATGCCGAAAAAAATATTAAAATTTTATTAAAATCCAGGCGTGCGATGATGAGACGCGGTGAAATAATGCCGCGTGTTTGAGCAGCTCGCCTAAAAGCTGAGCACTCGAATCAGACGAGGCCTATTATAAGGAGGAGCATCGTCGCGAGCATGATCGCAAGCCCGAGCGGCACGCCGAGCCACGCCCACTCGGTGCTTTTGATCCTGAGCGCGTGCGCCGCGATGATGTTGTGGATGTTGCCGGGGATCAGCATGCCGCCGGATATAAGGAGGCCCAAGAGCGCGCTCTTGATCTGCGCTTCGGTGAGCGAGGGGCCGATCTCCGCGGCGGTAAGCGTGGCGTTGTCGAGAATCGCCGAGACGATGTTGACCCAGAAAAGCAC
>DATJFG010000150.1:0-77095 GCA_035495775.1 Verrucomicrobiia bacterium
AACGTCATGGCCGGCACCGACTGCGGCCTCGGCGGCCGCGTCCATCCGCAAATCGCCTGGGCCAAGCTGCGCGCGCTCCGCGACGGCGCGGCGATCGCGAGCAAGAGGCTGTGGAGTTGAGCCGGCGGAGTGAGCGGTGAGCAGTGAGTCGTATCGCCATGGCGGCCGCCACATGACGTCTGCAATCTAAACTTTCCGGTTACTGCCGCCTTCCAAACCGCACCCGCCTGCCGCTGCACCTCGGTCCCTCGATCATTTGAATCTTTTCGCGGGCCTGTCGTTGGACTAAAGTCCAATAGACGCCGACGAGATATGCGGCCAGAAATGTTAGCGAGCGGCAGGCAAAGGCTGTGAAATCGACTTATCGCGCGTTCAAGCGCCTGATTCCGGCCCTGGCAGCGGCTCTTCTGCTCGGCGCATGCAGCGCCACGGTAAATTGGGATTACCCGCGCGTATCGTCGACTGCGTTCGAGCATCCCGAGACCACGTCCGTCGGCGCACTGTTTCAGGAAGCGGCCGACCGGCATCCCGGCTTATCCGGATTTTCCCTTCTTCAATACGGCGAGAATGCCTTTCTTGCCCGGCTGGCCATGATCGACGTAGCGGAGAAATCGGTGGACGCGCAGTATTACATCTGGGATGCGGACTTGACCGGCCGGATCTTAGCCGGCCGGCTCATGCGCGCCGCGGACCGCGGCGTTCACGTGCGCCTGTTGATCGACGATATTTATCAAACCAGAGAGAGAGATTCCTTGATTGCGCTCATGGACGCTCACCCGAACATCGAGATACGTCTCTTCAATCCGGTAACGAACCGGTTTTTGCGTCGCATGAGTTTTCTGGCCGATTTTTCCCGCATGAACCACCGGATGCACAACAAGCTGCTGGTCATCGACAACGCGATCGGCGTCGTCGGCGGGCGAAACATTGCGGACGTCTATTTCGGCGTTTCGGAAGACCATAACTATCGCGACCTCGACGTTTTGACGGCCGGTCCTGTCGTCCGCGAGGCGTCGGCGAGCTTCGACCTATTCTGGAACAGCGCTTGGGCGATCCCCGTCGGCGCGATGGTCGGCGAAAATACCACCGAAAAGGATTTGGATGCAGCCAGAAAAGGGCTGGAGGAAAGAATCGCCGCCGCCGGCTATCCCTATCCCATGTATCAAAATGTCGACGAGGTTCGCGCGCGGCTGGCCGAGATCCGGGACAATTTCATGTGGGCGCGCGGCAGCGTTCTGGTCGAGAACCCCTCGCGAGTCGATAGCGCCGTCGGTATCGGCGTCATCCACCAGGCGCTGAGCCAAAAGGTGAGCGCGGTGAAGCGCGAGCTGTTGATCGAGTCGCCGTATTTTGTCTTGCCCGACCCCGTCATCGAAAGAGTGGGGCAACTCATTGCGAGAGGCGTCAAGGTGCGGGCACTGACCAATTCCGCCGTATCCAACGATGTCATCGTCGCGCATGCCGAGTATGCCAGGACCCGCGAGAATCTGCTCAAGGCCGGCCTCGATCTTTACGAGCTTCGTCCGGATACCGATATGGAAAAGCATTGGTCCATACTTTCGGGGAGATCGCGAGCGGCGCTCCACTGCAAGGCGATCGTATTCGACCGCAAGTCGGTGTTCATCGGCAGTTTCAACCTCGACCCGAGATCGTCGACCCTCAACACGGAGATCGGCGTGATGATCGACAGCCCGGAGATTGCCGTCCGCGTGGCCGAGATCATGGATGAAGGGGTCTCGCCCGGCAGCGCATTTCACGTGACGCTCGATAACGACCATAGGCTCGTATGGACCGCCGAGAACAACGGGCAAAAGATCCAGTACGGTAAAGACCCGGAGACGAACTTTTGGAACAGGTTTCTCTTCGGCTTGGTCGGTCTTTTGCCTCTGAAGGACCTGAGTTAGCGCGAGCGCCGCGCAAACCTCGCCCGCTCGACTCTGGCTCACTCCGTTTTTTGAATCTGCAGCGGTAGAATTTTTTCCATTGCACTCACCGTCCGCCGGGAATAGTTTTGTATCCGCGGTACGCGCAGCGCAGGCAGAACCGGCGCGCCGGCGGCGACCTCCATTTATAAAATCCTCGAGACTTAACGAGAACGGGCATGAAGAAGAGCGGCTCGCAGAAGGGCAAGTCTCCTTCAAAGCTGATCGATGCGAGAATCGAGGATCTGGGCGACTGGCGGGGGAAGATGCTGAAGCGCCTCCGCGCCTTGGTCAAGGAAGCGGACCCCGAAGTGGTCGAGGAGTGGAAGTGGAGAGGGGTTCCGGTGTGGTCGCACGACGGATTGATCTGCACGGGCGAGACTTATAAAAACGTCGTGAAGATGACCTTCGCCAAAGGGGCGGCGCTGAAGGATCCTTCGGGCCTCTTCAACTCTAGCCTCGACGGGAATGTCAGGCGCGCCATCGACTTCCACGAGGGCGAGAAGATCGACGAAGAAGCGCTGAAGATTCTCGTGCGCGCCGCCGTGGCCCTCAACAAGTCCAGAGCCGGAAGGTAATCCACGGAAATGAATATTTCCGGGTAGATTTGCGGGAGCGTTCGAGCATCAGGACGCTCTTTGCCGGCGAAAAAAAGGGAATGAAAGCTTTGCCGCGACGGCCCAGGCGCCATAAACTCGAGGACGGGATAGCGCCCATCGGACGATGAGAACCCGCCTAGGAAACGTCATCGACGGTGCGGTCGGTCTCTATCAGCTAGGCGTCTTCCTGCCCGGGTATTTTCGCAAGACGCTCACCGTGGCCGACGCGAAGTCGGAGATCCAAAGCCACCTGGCGCGCCGTAGCGAGAGTTTTCTGGAGCTGGCGCTCCGCCGCATTTACGGGGCGCCCGGGAGTCCCTACCTGCGGCTTCTCAAGCGCGCAGGCTGCGAGTTCGCCGATCTCCGCTCGCACGTGCTCGGGCACGGCCTTGAGCCGACGCTCGAGCGGCTTGCGCGCGAAGGCGTTTACCTCACGTCCGAGGAGTTCAAGGGAAAGCGGGAGGTGGTCCGCGGGACGGAGTCGTTTCGCGTCACGCCCGCGGATTTCAGCCGGCCCGAGCGTATGGCGGGTTTTTTCACGCAGAGCAGCGGCAGCAGGGGCGCGCCGAGGCGGACCCGGATCTGCTTCGACTGGCATCTGTTTCGCGCCGCGCCGATCGGGCTCTTCCTGCACGCGCACGATCTATATTCCTCCGCGTATGCTTACTACGACTCGATGCTTTCCTGGTCCGGCGGCGTCCAGACGATGCTCGCCTGCCATCACGCCGGAATGCGCGTCGAGCGCTGGTTTGCCCGCGAGGTGCCGCTGCGCGGCGCGTTGCCGAGATTCCACCATCGGTTGAACAATTATGTGATCATCACCGCCGCGCGCTGGTTCGGCCGCGGCCTGCCCAGGCCCGAGCCGATCGATCCCGCCGACCTGAACCCGGTCCTTCGCTGGGCGCTGGAGCAGCGAAAGCGCGGGCGCATCGCCTGCATCGACACCGTCGCCAACAACGCCGTGCGCATCGCCGCCGCGGCCTCGGCGGCCGGCGAGTCGCTCGCAGGCGTTAAGTTTATCGTTCACGGCGAGCCGATGACCGGCGCCAAACGCGACATCATCGAGCGGTCGGGCGCCGGCTACGCGGTGCGCTACTCCAGCGAGCCCAGCCTGCAGCTGGCCGTCGGCTGCGCCCGGCCGGTGTACACCGACGAGGTCCACGTCAACCAGCATCTCTACGCCGTGACGCGCCAGGGATTTCCGCTCGCCGATCCTTATGCGCCGAGCGACGCGCTGCTCTTTACCACGCTTCATCCGCTCGCGCCGATCTTTCTGCTGAACGCGCAGAACGGCGACTACGGCACGCTCGAGCGGCGCAACTGCGGCTGCGCGCTCGAGGAGGCGGGCCTCGGGCTCCACCTCCACGGCATCCGCAGCTTCGAGAAATTCACCGGCGAGGGACTGAATTATTATTTCGGCGATCTCCTCGAGCTGATCGAGAAAAAGCTTCCCGCCGAATTCGGCGGCGGCCCGGGGGACTACCAGCTCGCCGAAGAGGAGGAAGCGGGCCGGACTTGCCTCACGCTCAGAGTCGATCCATCCATCGCATCCCTGGACGAGGAAAAAATCTTGGCCCGGCTCCGCGCCGAGCTCGGCAAGGGCTCCTGGGAGAAAGAGTTTCAGGCGCGGGTTTGGGACGACGCCGGAGCGCTGAAAATCAGACGTGTGGCGCCGGCGGCGAACGCGCGGGGAAAAATTCTCCCTCTCGAGGTGCGGAAAAGCGGGCCGTAAGAGTTCCGGGCGCAAGGGTCAGGCTTTCAACTAGACCATCTTTGAGAACCCTTCTCCAGTAAACATCCATGCCTCTTCGCGCGCCCCAAACTTTTCCCTCGGTCCATAACTTCGCCAGCTCCATCGCGTAGCGTTGGCCTTCCGTTTGGTGTCGAACATCGCCAGCGCCTCTCACATTATCGCTCTCGTCCCCGTTGACGCCCCGCAACTTTGTGACAGACTCTTAACGGCACCACCGAAAATCTTCCAGCGAGGTGAAAGAATGGAAATCAAACCAAGCGGCTCGCAGCCATCCGGCAAGGGGCCGGCGGAAAATTTCACCGGCAGCGTGCGTATCGATCCGCTGGTGCAGTCGCACGCGCCGGCGCGCGTCGTCGGCGCGGCGGTCACGTTCGAGCCGGGCGCGCGGACGGCATGGCATACGCATCCCCTGGGGCAGAACCTGATCGTAATCCACGGCGCGGGTCTGGTGCAGAGCTGGGGCGGGCCGATCGAAAAAATCCGCCCGGGCGACGTGGTCTGGGCGCCGCCGAATGAGAAGCACTGGCACGGCGCGACGCCGACGACGGCGGTGACGCACATCGCGATTCAGGAGCAGCAGGACGGCAAGGCGGTCGAATGGATGGAGAAGGTGAGCGACGAGCAGTACAAGGGAAAGTGAGCGGTGAGTAGTGAACAGTGAGTAGGGGCACGATTTGCCGTGCCCATCTCATTAATAAGCGTAGAGTGAGAAGGGGGAAACCATGCCGCACGTGATCGTTAAGATGTGGCCCGGAAGATCCGAGCAGCAGAAAAAGCGGCTCACCGAGGCGATCGTGAAAGACGTCGTGGACGCCCTCGGCGCGGGAGAGCAATGGGTTTCCGTCGCGATCGAAGACGTCCCGCAGAAGGATTGGGCGGAGAAAGTGTACAAGCCCGAGATCCAGAGCAATTTGCAGAAGCTGTACAGGAAACCGGGCTACACCCTCGAGGACCTCTAATCCCGCGCAATGGTAGGCCCGATGGCGATGTGGACAAGCGACGAGCTGAAGAAAATCGAATCAGCCGATGAGCTTAAGATCGCGCCGCTCCGGCGCGACGGCACGCAGCGCAAGCCGGTGACGATCTGGGTCGTCCGGCACGGCGAGGACCTCTACGTGCGGTCGGCGTACGGACCCACCTCCGCCTGGTTCCGCGGCGCCGAGGTGCGCCACGAGGGGCGCATCCAAGCGGGCGGCGTCGACAAGGACGTTCGCTTCGTCGCCGCCGACGGCGAGGTCAACGACGCGATCGACGCCGCCTACCGCGCGAAGTACCGCCGCTACCCCGCCGTCTACGTCGACCATGTCGTTAGCCCGGAGTCGCGCGCCACGACGCTCAAGCTCGTGCCGACTGAGTAAACTCGTGCCGACCGGTGAGAAAATCTTACCCGTGGCCGTTCGCGCCCCAGATTTTTCCTTCGATCCATAATTTCGCGAGCTCCAGCGCGTAGCGGTCGGCTTCGCCCTTGGTGTCGAAGCTCGCCTGGCGGCGGCCGAAAATTGGAATCTTCTTGATTCGATTGACATCGCGGACGATGACGGTCGCGCGCGCCGCCCAGCGGCCGGACTTGAGTTTGTGCGAATCGAGCTCGATCGCGTGGTTTTTGTAATTTGAGGTTTTCATACGGGCCACACCTTAATGCAACATTAACATAGTTGTGTTCACAATATCCCCGCGCATCCAAAAACTTTTCTGAGATAGGCCCAGCCGCTGCTCGGAGCGAAGCCGGACTTTTTTCTTCGCCCAAGGAAAGGGAAGCCTCTTCAGTGACGCTGATCTCGGCAAACACTCAGGCCGAATTTTGGGAAGCCGTCCCGGTGAGATCGGCCGTCGAAAATCGTGGTACCGGTGAGGAGAAAAATTCTAAACGGAAAATGATGTGAAGGCGCGTCTGAGCGAGCCGGCGACTTAACCGGAAATCAGAAAAGGACGTCTTTCGTCGAGGTCACGAGAAAGCAGGTGCACCCGGTTTCACTCCACACGCGATGATCGACGCTGCCCGTCTCGCTGTGGATGAAATCGCCGGGATAGAGCGTTCGGTCATCGACCTTCAGTATGCCGTGAAGAAGATGCAACTCTTCGGTCCCGGCATGGGTATGTCCGGGATAATCGGTGCCCGGATCGAGCCGGACCAACATGCTCACGCTGTCGGTTTCCGCGTTTCTCGCGAGTATTTTGACGTGGATTCCCGGCGCCGCTTCCTCCCATTCCGGTTTAACGTGCGCTTGCGGCGGGGGGATGAACAGCGGCGTTGCTGTTTCGCCGGCGATTCGCTTCGCGAGCCGGCCCCATAGAGATTCCGCGGGGCGAAGCACATCGATGGGCCAGCCGACAAACGAATGGACGATGGGCCGCAGCGTCTCGAGTTCCTGCCGACAGTCTTCGCAGGACGCGATTTGCGTTTCAACCGGGGCGGTCTCACGCGGAGGAAGCGCCTGCAATGCAAACAGGAGCACGAGATCCAGATGCTCTTGACTGTGTGCGCCAGGTTTTGCGTTCATCCGGCCTTATTTCCTCCCCAGGGCCTCTCGAAGCTTTCGCAATCCGGAGCGGATTCGCGTCTTCACCGTTCCGAGAGGCTGATTCAACTTCCTTGCCGTTTCTTCATAAGTCAGTTCGGAGAAAAATGTGGTTTCGATCGTATTTCGCTCTTCCGGCCTCAGGACCTCGAGCGCATTCCGCAACAGGCGGCCTTGTTCCTCGAACAGACAGGCTTGCTGAGGATCGACGATGTCCGTGGTCGACCGCAAGCTGTGCGGATACGGGTCCACCCGTTTTTTTCTCTGATCGAACCGCAGGCGATCGATCGCCCTGCTGCGCGCCTGATTCATGATCCAGCCGACGACCGATCCGTTGGCGGGATCGTACCTCGAGGCTTTCCGCCACACATCATGGAACACGTCGAGCGTGACTTCTTCGGCGGTTTCTCGATTCGCGGTGATCCTCACGATCAAGGTAAAAACGATTCGATGCGTTTGCTCGTAAAGGGAATGCAGCGCGCGCTGGTCGCCGGCCGCGACGGCTCGGACGAGTTGTAGCCACTCATCCTCGGATACGCGAACCCGCGACTTATCGGCATCGAGAATATCCCCGAGCGTTTTCGGCCCGCCCACGGCGAAAATCATGCCCGGCGCAGTTCTCCCCGTCAAGAGGCCGGCCAAAAATTACGCGGCGCGATCCTGTCGCATTGGGCTTACATGAGAATAAACGCCAAAAGTCGGCCGGCGGATTTGCAATGAAACAAAAAATAGTCCCCGCACTGAAAAATTTTTCCAGAATGTGAATCCAAAATCCGATCGTTGACGTTAGGGTTGATGTTAGGAGTAAGACAGGCCCGTTATGGATGATGCGAGTCCGTAGCCGGCTATAGGCCGGCTGATATACCGAATTCGAGGTGGCTATGAAACGCTGGAGAATGACCTTTAAGTGCTGCGAATGTTTAAAAGAATTTACCATACCTAATGTCGATGTGAATGACGTCTCTCAATGGCCCAAAAAAGCCTGCCCGATATGTTCAAAGCATCCGTTACCTCATCGGGAACACAAAATTCTCAATTTGGAGAAACAGCCTGTGGAGTAGACCGGGTTGCGGCGAATCTGCCCTAAAAAAATTCACCCGTGCCCGTTCGCGCCCCAGATTTTTCCCTCGATCCATAGATTTGCCAGCTCCAGCGCGTAGCGGTCGGCCTCGTGTTTGGTGTCGAAGCTCGCCTGGCGGCGGCCGAAGACGGGGATGCGCTTGGTCCGGCAGGGAATAGCGGGAAAGTGAAGCCGGCGGTCTCAGCGCTGCTTTCGAGCCTGGGGCTCGCCGTGGAGCGGACGGCCGAGCGGCCGTTGTCGTTGAGCGGTGCGCCGAGTGGTCTCCGCGGCAATGCCCGGAGTCGCAGGCGAGAGCCATGCGCTCAGCTCCAGGTCGCCGATCTCTTTAATCGGCCGGCCGATTTGCGCTCTCAGGATCGCGCCGATGCGCTGATAGCTCGCGGCGTCGTCGAAGCGCAGGCAGCCGATGTAAGCAACATCGTGGAGGGCCATGAGCAGCACGACGCGGTTATCCACTTTGAAGATTTGGATGTCGTGCAAGGAGCCGACTTCGCCGCGCGGCCGTTCGTTATATCCGACTCCCGACCAGATCCAAGCGGGCGGCCAATTGCGCCGCCCTCTGAAGAACATGAGTGGATGGTTCCTGAGTTGCATCGTGCGTGAAAAATTTTAAGCACAATGCATTCTCCGCGCCAACGTTTTGTTACAGAAACTCGGGTAAAATAGTTGTTGATAACTGATTATTTTCCAGCCTTAAGGGAGGCGGTTGCGAATCGTCTAGGGCTTTCGGGATGTAGAAGTACCCCTACAGTTTCGCGGAAAGCCCTTCAGGTCCTATAAGTGAGCAGTGAGTCGTGAGCAGCGAGCAGTGTGCGGGCAATTTATTGCGCCCAGGAATCGTTTGTAGGGGCACGACGTGGCGTGCCCCCGCGCCGTATATTAAACGTTTGACGCTTATCTACCCGCCTTATATCTCTCACCCATGCCTTCTCCTCATCGCGCCGCCGATCCCAAGCCCGCCTACATTCCGCCGTGCCCGCATTTTCCGCGCGGCTGCCGCGCGGGCTGCGCATGGATCGACGTGCCGTATCCCGAGCAGCTTAAGCGAAAGCAAAAAATCGTCGCCGACGCGCTCGGCGCGTATCCGTCGCTGCGCGACATCGAAGTCCCCGCCGTCGTTTCGTCGCCGCGGCGCCTGGGCTATCGCGCGCGCGTGAAGCTCGTCGCGCGCCGGAGCGGCGGAGAGGTGCGCGCGGGATTGTATCTGCCGGAGAGCCACGACGTGGTCGATATCTGCTACTGTCCGGTTCACCCGGAAGCCGTGAACCGCGTCGTGCAATATCTTAAAAAAGAAATCGAGCGGCTCGGCATCGCGCCCTACGAGGAGAGCGCGGACGCGGGCGAGCTCCGCTACATCGACATCCGCTTTAGCTTCTTTTCGCGCGAGATCGTCGTCACGCTGGTGACACGCAACGCGAATTTTCCGCGCGGCCTCGAGCTCGCGCGCGCGCTCAAGCGCCGCTTCGGCTTCATCGCCGGCGTCGCGCAGAACATCAATGAAGACCCGGGCAACGTCATCTGGGGGCCGCGCACGCGCTCGCTCGCGGGGCGCGACACGGTGATCGAGCGGATCGGCGACTGGAAGCTCCGGCTCCCCGTCGGCGTCTTTTCGCAGGCGAACCCGCCGACGGCGCGGAAGCTTTACGAGAACGTTCGCGGCCTCGCCGCGCTCACGGGAAAAGAGATCGTGCTGGATGTCTACTCGGGCGTCGGGCCGATCGCGCTTCACCTCGCGCCGGCCGCCGAGCTCGTCTGGGGCGTGGACGACAGCGCGCTCGCGATCGCGACCGCGAAGCAGAACGCGCGCATGAACGGCGTCGCCAACTGCCGCTTCTTCGCGGCGAATGCAACGGAGAAGATCGCCGAGGCGGCGCGGACGCTGCCGCGCGTCGATCTCGCCGTCGTCAACCCGCCGCGCAAGGGGCTTCAGCCCGACGCGGCGGCGGCGCTCTCCGATTTGCGCCCGCCGCGCATCATCTATGTCTCGTGTAATCCCGAAACGCTCGCGCGCGATCTGGATAAGTTCAGCGAGCAGGGCTACCGCATGGCGGCGCTTCAGCCCTTCGACATGTTCCCGCAGACCGCGCAGGTCGAGAGCGTGTGTCTTCTTATCGGGTAAATCCCTCAATTGAAGAAAGCGGCCTCGCTGCTACCCTTTCCCAGAGGCAATGAAAAACGGAAGGAGGCAAACATGAGAAAAGTTCTCGTAGGTGTCCTCTCCATTTTTGTTGTCCTTGCTGTGTTGGGGCTGTTTTCGAGGAGCAGCAAGGCGGCGGATCGGACGACGGACGTTCAGGTCCAGGTTAAGCCGGGCCAGAGCGGCAGCGCGGGCGCGCAAGGATCTCCGGGATCGCCGGGGCCGGCGGGCCGCGAAGGCGCCGCCGGGGCGCCGGGATCGCCGGGGCCGCAGGGTGCGCCGGGAGCGCCCGGACCGTCGGCGTCGTCGGGGGGCGGCGGCGG
Source organism: Verrucomicrobiia bacterium (assembly GCA_035495775.1). Taxonomy (GTDB): domain Bacteria; phylum Desulfobacterota; class Binatia; order UBA9968; family UBA9968; genus JAJPJQ01. The sequence goes on from DATJFG010000150.1 coordinate 10,335, forward strand.
TGGCGGCGGCACCTTTCTCGGCATGGACTCCACGGTCGCGATGATCATCGGCGCGATCTTCGTCCTGATCGTGATCGTAGCGATCGTGGCGGTCTCGCGCGGCGGAAGCGGCAGCCACGCGCACTGATTTAGCTTAGACCCCCCTGTTCGGCTGATGAAGCGGGAGATACAGAAGGGGTGAGCGAAACGCGCGCCACGCGCGCGCGAGACCGGGGGCCGGAGTCGAGGTGGAGGCGGTTGCGCCGCATCCTCCGACTCCGTCCCGCCGGTCACCAAAATCCATTCACAATATTTATTAATGTAGGGCGGTTCGCGAACCCCCCGAGAGAAGAACCCCTCTAAATCTCCCCTTCGTAAGGGTAGACACAGGCAGTGCGATCGCGGCGCGTTACGCGCGCCGCGCGGTGACGAAGAAATCGACGACGAAGCCCGCGAAGGCGATCGCCCACGCCGCGAGCGCGACGTAGACGAAGCCGCGCGCGATCGCGGTGAGAAAGGGGAGGCCGGTCGCGACTGCGAGCTGAAACGTTGCGACGGTATACATCCCGAGCGGGAAGACCACACCCCAGTAGAGCGGATCGTACGCGAGCCGCACGCCCTTATAGGCGTGGCGCCAGAGTCCCAGGATCACAAGCATCGGAATCCACCACGTTCCCGTCGCCCAGAAAAACAGCGTGAAGCCTTCGATGAACGAAACGAGACGGCTGAGCAGCGCCGAGCGTTGGGCATCGATCAGCAGCGTTGCGCCCGCGAGCGTGGAGATCGCGACCGCGCCCATGTTGATCCAGTAGGGCGGGCTCAAGTCCTCGGGCGCCATGCGGAAGAACGCGTAGCGGTAGAAGATGAGCGAGATGATCCAGATGTAGAGCATGCCGCCCCAGAGCCACATCGTGAGCGTGAAGAAGACGACCGCCTCGGAGGCGGAAAAGCGCGGCGCGAGACGCGCGCCTAGGACGGAGACCGCCTGCGTCGCCACGACGGCGAGCAGCCAGCCGCCGTGCATGCCTTCGGCGAGCGTCGGCTTTTTCTCCTTGATCGTGATCGCGGTGAAGATCGTGTAGGTGAGCACGAGCCAGAGCGCGATGGCGAAGAGCCACAAGGCCTCGGCCAGCGCCGCGGCGTTGTAGGTGAGGAGCCACTGGCTGCCGAGGATGCAGGTACCGGCGACGATCGTGAAGAAGCCCGGGCCGCGCACGTGATCGGTCAAGTCGGCGAGAAAGTACGCGCGATGGCGCGCGATGCGGTGCAGCGTGAGGAGCCAGAGCGCGGCGAAGAAGACGAGGTTGAGCCAGCAGAGGGCGGCGGCGACCCGCCTCATCTCCACGAGCTCGGCGGCGATCGAGACGATGCCCGTCGCCATCACCATGGCGAAGTAGGCGGGGTGGAGGCTCTCGGTCGCGAGCTTCACCGGAAAATTCTTACAGCAATCTCCCGCCGGGGAGATGCGGGAAGGCGCTCATCTCATGCGCGAAGGAAACCGGCGCGCCGGGGCAGACATAGGACGGCGTCAGCTGATCGACCCGCGTCACGCCCAAAAGTCCCATGGCGACGGCGATCTCGTTCTCTAAAATCTCGAGCACGCGGAGAAGCCCTTCTTTGCCGCCCGCGCCGAGGCCCCAGCCCTGGAGCTTGCCGATCGCCACCGAATTGGCGCCGAGCGCCAACGCCTTGACGACGTCGGTGCCGCGGAGGATGCCGCCGTCGAGCACGATCTCCGCCTTGCCGGCGACCGCCGCGGCGATCTCCGGCAGCATCTCGATCGTGCCGCGGCCGTGGTCGAGCTGGCGCCCGCCGTGGTTCGAGACGTAGACGGCGCTGACGCCGTGGGCGACCGCGAGCGCGGCATCCTCGGCCGTCGCGACCCCTTTCAAGATAAACGGCAGGCCGGCGATCTCCTTGATCGCGTCCATCGTCTCCCAGGTGAGCATCGAACGGTGCTCGTAGCCGGCCTGGCGGCGGCTCGGCGGCAGGAAGCGGTCCATCATCTGGCGCTCGCGCCGGCCGTAGATCGCGGTGTCGACCGTGAGGCAGAGGGCGCTGTAGCCCGCGCGCTTGACGCGCGTAAGGATGTCCTCGACCCATTTCATGTCGCCCTGGACATAGAGCTGAAAAATCTTCGGCGCCTTCGTCGCCGCCGCGACCTCTTCGAGCCCCGGCTGCGTCACCGAGCTTAAGAAGTTGATCGTGCCGAACTCCGCCGCCGCCTGGGCGACCGCGAGCGCGCCTTCGGGCGTGATGATCTGCAGCGAGCCGATCGGCGCGAGCAGGACGGGGATCTTGAGCTTGTGGCCGAGGAAGCTGGTCGAGGTGTCGATGTTGGAAACGTCGACGAGCACGCGCGGGCGAAGCGCGAGGGAATCGAGCCCGAGGCGGTTCCGCCGCATGGTGGTCTCGGACTCGGCGCCGCCGGTCAGATAAATCCACGCGTGCGGATCGAGCTTCTCGCGCGCGGCGACGATGATCTCCTGATTGGTTACGAAATCGAGCGCCATAGTGCCTCCCGTTCGACAGCACGGTAGTGGAGGCGCGCCGACATGTCAATGAGAATAATGCTATCTCATTGTTATTGCGCGTGATTTCGGCGGCGCCGCACTTTTAACGAGTGGTCCTGTAGTGGTCAACCATCGGCATCGCCGCCGTTGACACATAGTCGGCGCGCGGGATATGGATCGGTCATGATGCTCTCTCGCGCGACGCTGTTGCTGCTCTGTCTCTGGCCCGCGACCGCGGCGGCCGCCGAGAAGCTCACGCTCGCGCACGTCGCGATCAATCCCGGCCAGGGGCTCTTCTGGATCGCGCGCGACGCGGGCCTGCTCACGAAGTACGGCTTCACCGCGGAGGTGGTGCTCATTCCCGGCAGCCCGCGCACGGTGCAGGCGCTGATCGCCGGCGATGTCGATTACATCGTCGCCGGCACGGCGGCTGTGCTCCGCGCGCGCATGCAGGGCGCCGACACGGTGATGATCGCCGGCGCGTTGTCCTCCTCCTCGCAGCGCATCCTGGTGAAGCCGGACGCACCGATGCAAGGGATCAACGATCTCAAAGGCAAAACGATCGGCGTCACGCAGTACGGCTCGGCCGGCGATACGTTCCTCCGCACGGGACTCAAAAAAGCGGGCCTTAAGGAGAGCGACGTCACCGTGCTGCAGATGGGCGGAACGCCGGGCGTCGCTCAGGCGCTGGAAGCGGGGCGCATCGAGGTCGGCGTGCTCGGCGATTCCTCGATGCTGCTCGTCTTTCAAGGCAAAGCGCGGCAGCTGAAGGGCGCGAGCGCGCGCGAGCTCGGGGTCCCGGGGCTTGACGCGCCCGTGACCACGACGGAGAAGAAATTAAAGCGCGACCGCGCCGGCGCCGTGCGGTTTTTACAAGCCTATATCGAAGCGATCCATTACTTTAAAGCCAACGGGCCCGGCACGGTACGCATCCTGCAAAAATACATGCGCGGCCTGACAGCCGAGCAGATCGGCGCATGGGTCGCCGACGTGAGAGAGAATCTCGAGACCGTGCCTTATCCCAATGAGGCGGGACTCCGCTCCGAGATGGAACAAGTCAATGCGCCGAAATCCTTCGGGCCGGCGCAGTTCGTGGACGCATCGATGCTCGACGAAATCAAAAAGAGCGGCTTCATCGAGCGGCTTTACAAACATTAGGAGGAAAATCTATGGCGAAGATCCGGCACGTGGCGATCAAGTGCGAAGACCAGGAGCAGACCGCGAATTTCTACAAACAGACTTTCGGCATGACGGAAGCCTGGCGCGGCCCCGTGCGCGACGACGGCAACCGCGCGATCTATCTGACCGACGGCTATATCAATCTCGCGATCCTGCCGGCGCGCGGCGGGCGCGAGGGCATCGACCACTTCGGCTTTCAGGTCGATGAAATGGAACATACGCTCGCGACGGCCGAGACCGCCGGGGCAAAAGGGGAGAACGAGAAAAAGCCGCGCGACGGCCGCTTCGCAGAGGTGGGGGTTCACGACCCGGCGGGAACACCGGTCGACGTCTCGGTTAAAGGCTGGAAGGTTTGACTCGGGCGGCGCTCAGCTGTTGAGCGATAAAGGCCGGATCGAAAGCGGTCGCATCTTTTTCTTTTCTTTGTAGATGTGAACGCAAACTTCCTCGATCGCGCCGTCGGTTTCGTCCGGCGATTGGTATTGAATCGTGAGGCACTGAACTTTATCCGACTGGTACTGCCATTCGACGCGCAGGAGTATGCCGCCGACAAGATCGATGTAGTTGCCGGCGGTACGCAGGATATGGGGCAGGCTAAGGAGGTTCGATCCCGGTCGCCGCTCCCTCCTGGTATCGCTTTCTAGATGCGTCAAATCTGCCAAGGTATACCGGCGGTCGACGCTGACGGCGATCGAGGTGCCTTTGTTCCAGCCGTGAACTAGGAAAAGATCGCCTTGGGCATGAAGCTCGAAGGCTTTCAAATTCAGATCCGCAAGACTCTGGCCGATGACACGTAAAATGTGGCTGTAACTGAGCTCGGGCTGAATCTTCTCGGCGAGATTGAGGACCGTCATGCTGAATTTGAGAAGCAATGATTATGCCAAGGCATTTATGAGACAATTGGAGGAATTTAGCTGTAGCTCGTAGCAGCAACTCGGCAAAACTGTCTCTGGCGGACAAAAAAACGTCACAGTAAGTGGAACATCCAGACAGTGTTAAGCGCGTGCGTTCCTTATCGGCCCCGGTATCCTGCGCTTGCCGGAGATGAGGGTGCCGAAGATTAAGTCGGCCAACGGAAGGACGACATTCAGGTTCGTAAAATGACGCTCGTGATGCTGATGATGGTGGGCATCGAGCCAGATGAACCATGCCGAGGTCTCAATGCGCCGACCCTTTGGCACGTGCATGCAGAAATGAAGATATTCGTAAAGAAAATAATAGACCCCTAGCGCGGCCATCCCGCCATAGAAAATATCCACTTCCAGCAGCCAGCTGATCCACAGAAGCACCGGGGCATGTAGACCGATAATCAGCGGGGCATTCCACCAGGCGAATCTAATATTTTTGTAATTCCGCCCCGCCGGCAAGAGGTAAGTCGGACCGGAGCGAAACATCCCATGATGAATCACTGCGTGGGATTGAAACGGATAACCCCACAGGCGAGTGTGCATCAAGAATCGATGGAGCACCCACTCGAAAAAACTCGCGTACAAAAATAGAGCGATGAATCCGACAGCGGCTTCTAGATATGACAGTGAACACCTCCCTGGCGTCGGACGCGATTTAGTAAAGAAAAGGGGGCAAACCGACCGGTTGCCCCCTTTTCTAATTGATTTTATCGCGAGAAATTACCAGCGATCGCGGCCGCCGCCGCGATTGCCGCCGCGGCCACCACCGCCACCACCGCCACCGCCGCCGCCGCGGCTTTCCATCGGCTTCGCCTCGTTCACAACGAGGGTGCGGCCGTCGAGCTGAGTGCCGTTCAGGGCTGCGATCGCCTTCTGCGCCTCGTCGCCCGAAGCCATCTCGACGAAGCCGAAGCCGCGCGATTGACCGGTGAATTTATCCGAGATCACCTTCGCCGACTGCACGGTTCCGTGCGCCGAGAAGACTTCCTCGAGACGTCCTTCCGTAACGGAATACGGCAGGCCGCCTACGTATAATTTATTACCCATGTTCTCCTCCTATAGAGAAACTGTTGCTGTCTTTGACCCTGAAACTGACGCTAAATGGAAGCAGAACATGGAGGATAGAAAAACTAGAAACCACGCTCTGGTCGGTTTACCCTTTAGGTATGTTCGCAAGGAGAGACTGTCTAGACCTCAAAGAATGAATTTTTCCTTTTCAGGAGGCCTCATACTGAAGCGGAAGCTCAATCTAACCTTTCTTGCGATCAATTGCAATCGGATTCTACGATTTCTTTTTGGCGGCGGCTTTCCGTACCAGGCGCAATCTTTGCTTGGCGCAGGGTTCCTTTGTCCGGCAAATCCAGCACGAAGGGCAGATCCACTCGCCGCATGAGCAGCGACCGCCGGGCTTATTGACGTGGCCCGGCCTGGTTGCGAAACTCAAATGACAAGCCGGACAAACCATCTCCACCGATCCTTCCAAGATCTCGAGGTCTTCGAGCGGCGCGACACGCCGAATCACCTCGCCGGCGATAAGCACTCGATACTGAAAGGCTTGTTTGGCCGGGGCGTTGCCGAGCGGATCGCCTTGGCGGGTAAAACAACTCTTTAGCGCGGTCGTTCCGTCGGTCCGGCCTTCATACCCGATGACCTTATGGCGAATGAGGGTGCCGTCCTTTAGTTTGACTTCCGGAGTCGTCTCTGACATATCCCCTCCTTGCACGCAATAAAAAAGCCTCCGGCTCATCAAAGCTCAGAGGCTTCCCGAAGGCAGAAAAGTAAGCTTTAAAGAACAACTCACCATATCATTAGGCACCCCGCTCTAGCAAACGCGCGCCGCGGGCGATTATCCGTACGCGCAATCGTGGTGAATTCGAAGCATGTCAGAGGATAACAACAAGAACCGGCGCGGCGACATCCGCAACGTCGCCATTATCGCCCATGTCGATCACGGCAAGACGACGCTCGTCGACGCGCTGCTGCGCCAGAGCGGAATATTCCGCGCCAACGAGCAAGTGGTCGACCGCGTCATGGATTCGCTCGACCTGGAGCGCGAACGCGGCATCACGATTCTGGCGAAGAACACGTCAATTCATTACGACGGCGTGAAAATCAACATCGTCGATACGCCCGGCCATTCGGACTTCGGCGGCGAGGTCGAGCGTACGCTTGCGATGGTCGATGGCGTCATGCTGCTCGTCGACGCCTCCGAGGGGCCTTTGCCGCAGACCCGTTTCGTCCTCAAAAAAGCGCTCGAAGCCGGATTGCCGCCGATTGTCTGCATCAACAAAATCGATCGCGCCGACGCGCGGCCCGCCGAAGTGCTGGACGAGATTTACGATCTCTTTATCGATCTCGACGCGACCGAAGATCAGCTCGATTTTCCCATCGTCTACAGCAACGCTCGCTCCGGCATGGCGACACGGGATTTGAAGCAGCCGGCCGAGAATTTAAAACCGCTGTTCGATCTGATCGTCCACGCGCTGCCGGGTCCGATCATCGACGCCTCTGCGCCGCTGCAGTTTCAGGCGAACAATCTCGATTACGACGATTACGTCGGCCGGCTTGCAATCGGGAGGCTGAAGAGCGGGAGTCTCAGTCTTGGGCAATATATGCTTTGTCGCGCCGACGGCGAGAAAAAGCCGGTTAAGATCACGCAAGTGTCGACCTGGGAAGGCCTCAAGCGCGTCGCGGTCGACGCGGCGGAGGCCGGCGACATCGTCGCGATCGCCGGGGTCGAAGAGGTCCAGATCGGCGATACGGTCGCCGATCGTGAACACCCCGAAGCCCTGCCGCCTCTGCGTGTCGACGAGCCGACCATCGCGATGATTTTCAGCGCCAACAATTCGCCGTGGGCGGGAAAAGAAGGGGACTTCGTCACGTCGCGCAAGCTCCGCGAGCGGCTGATCTACGAGCAGAGAAAGAACGTGAGCCTCCGGCTGGAAGAGACCGATTCACCCGATTCGTTTCGCGTCACCGGACGCGGCGAATTCCAGCTCGCGATTGTCATCGAGACGATGCGCCGCGAGGGCTACGAGCTGATGGTCTCCAAGCCGACAGTTGTCACGCGAGACCTCGATGGCGCGGTCCACGAGCCGATCGAGTTGCTCGTGGTGGACGTGCCGGAGGAGCACATCGGCATCGTCTCGCAACTCCTCGCCACGCGCAAAGGCAAGATGACTAAAATGGTGAACGGCGGCTCCGGACGGGTGCGGCTTGAATTTTCCGTGCCTTCGCGCGGCCTCATCGGTTTTCGCTCGCGCTTCTTGACCGACACGCGCGGAACCGGGATCGCCAACGCCTTGTTTAACGGCTGGGCGCCGTGGCACGGCGCGATTCATTCCCGCGCCAACGGCGCGATGGTGGCCGACCGCGAAGGCATGACAACGCCGTACGCGGTCTTTCATCTCCAGGAGCGCGGCACGCTTTTTATCGCTCCGGGAACGAATGTTTACGAAGGGATGGTCGTCGGCGAGTATTCGCGCGACAACGACCTCAACGTCAACATCTGCCGAGAGAAGAAATTAACCAACATCCGAGCCGCCGGGCGCGATGAGAATATCCTGATCACGCCGCACCGCGAAATGGGCCTCGAGGACGCGATCGAGTGGATCGCCGACGATGAGCTCGTCGAAGTGACGCCGAAAACGATCCGACTCAGAAAGAAAGTTCTGAGACAAACCGACCGACCCCGGAGCCGGAATAAAGAAGAAGGCGTCGCGTAAGAACGCCGCGCGGCTCGGGGTTCTACTTGACGCTAAAACGCGCTTCCAACTCCATATAATCCTGAAGTCCCAAGAGCTGATTGTATTCTTTCAGTGTCGCCATGCGATCCGCGTTGGCGACGGTGCACCAGTCTCGCTTTAAGATCTGCAGCATGTCTGCGACCGCCTTGACGACCGTGTAGCGGATCGAGTTACACGAGCCGATGACGAAGCCGAGGTCGCGGATCTCCTCGATCGTCGCATTTCCGGCGCCGATGACCTCGTCGGAGAACATGAGCGACACCGGAGCTTTGACTTCGCTGCCGATGCGCCGCAGCGCGCTGATGGTTTGGTCGCGCCGGCCTTTTTCCCGCGACCAGCGGAGCGCGATCGAGATCAGATCCGAGCCGGCGTCGGCGTAGACGTTCGCGCGCTTGATCGCTTCATCGAGGCCGAGCGACTCTTCGGCGTCGGTGCGCGTGCCGATCACGAAATCTTTGTCCTCGCGCGCATGGACGGCCGCTTCGATTCTCTTCGCATGCTCCTCGATCGGGACGACGCGCGTCGCGCCTTCGATCAGCGCGCATTTTTTCGGCCAAGCCTGGTCCTCGAACGAGATGCCGGCGAGTCCTGCGCGCTCGAACTCGCGCACCGTCCGTATGATGCCGAGCGGGCCGCTTAAAAACCCCGTGTCGGCGTCGACCATGAGCGGGATGTCGACGGCGGCTGCGACGTTGCGCGCGTGGTTCACGACTTCCATCAGACTGAGAAAACCGAGGTCGGGCAATCCCAGCAGGCTCGCGGTCGTAGCGTTGCCCAGCAGCTTCACCGCGGGAAAGCCCGCCTGTTCCACCAGGCGCGCCGTCATCGCATCGTAAGCGCCCGGCGCGATAAAAAATTCTCTCCGCGCCAGCAGCTCGCGGAGTTTCCTCGCCTTGGTCATCGCGATCCTCCTTGGCGTTACTTCTTCGCGAATATTTCCTGGAATTCTTTGTAAAGGCGATTGTAGTCGCGCGCGAGCTCGAGATTGCTCGGACGGACGTTGACGCCCTCAACGAGCCCGGGCGGATTGGGCTTCACGTCCGGCCGCATCGAGATGCGCCGCGACTCGGTGATCTCCATCTGTCCTTCCTGCGAAAGCGCGAAGTCGATCAACAGCCGGGCGGCGTTCGGATGCGGCGCTTTGTCCGCCAGCGCGACGAGATAGAGAAATCCGATCACCGGATTGCTCCGCACCCACTCGACCGGGGCGCCTTTGGATTTCAGATCCTCGATACGCGGACCATAGAGCGAGATGCCTATCGGATGCTCGCCGGCGGCGACGAGCTGAGCCATCAGCGTGTGGCCCTCCCACAGCGTCGGTCGCTGGTCCGCCAGCCGGCGCATGTAGGCGAGGCCTTTTTCCCTGCCCATGACCTCGAGCATGTTGGCGAACCACTCGGTCTCTTCGCGATCGATGACCATCTGCCCTTTCCATTTCGGGTTGAGCAGGTCCTCCCAAGTTTTAATCTCGCCGGGTTTGACGAACTTCGTGTTGTAGCCGATGACCGAGGTTTGCACGTACATCGTCGCCCAACGGCCGTCTGGATCCTTAAAACCCTTTGGATATGCGTTGGCTTCGGGAGAAGGATATTTCGCGAACACTCCTTTATCCAACATGACTGTGGCGGGAAAGCCGCGCGCTTGGATCACGTCCACCGTGTGCCTACCGGCTTGCCTCTCGGTCAGAACACGCGTCATGAGCTTTTCCGCGCCCTCTCTCAAATGATTGACGCGGATGAAGGGATACTTTTTGTTGAATTTTTGGATGAAACCGGCGACGTCCGAGACGCTGAAGCCGCCGTAAAAGGCGACTTCGCCCTCTTTCCTTGCGCCCTCTATCATTCTATCGCGTTCGGATTGGCCCTGGGTCGCCGGTGCAAAAGCGAGCAGCGCGGCGCTGAGGAAGGCGAGGAGCGCAGCTGTGATGCCTTTCATGTAGTTTGCCTTACTTGAATTGACCGCCGCTCTTCAAATAGGGCATCAAGCCGCCCTTGGAGAGAATCTGCACGGCGAAGTCGGGCAGGCGATCGCCTGCGAGCAAGCGGCCGGATCGGAGAACGCGGACCGACCCGCCGAGGTAATCGACCTCGATCTCATCGCCGTCGTTTACCGCGTTCGCGATGCCGGCGCATTCCATGGCCGGAAGACCGATGTTGATCAGCGTGCGCAAAAAAATATTGGAAATCGACTCGGCCACGATTCCGCTGATGCCCGCTTCCTTGAGCGACCTCGGGGCGTGCTCGTCGCTCGCGCCCATCCCGAAAAATCGGCCGGCGATCAGGATGTCTCCCGGCTTGACCCGATTTTTGAAATCCGCGTCGACGCCGCCCATGACGCCGTCGATATTTCCGCAGTCGATCGAGTCACCGAACTTCCAGATTCGGCCTCTAACGGTGAGCGCGCTCATGGTATTACACGAAATCCCGCGGGTCGGTGATTTCGCCCGCGACCGCCGACGCTGCGACGGTCGCGGCGTTGCTGAGAAAGACGCTCGACTCCTTGGGGCCCATGCGTCCGCGATAGTTCCGGTTGCCCGACGAGACGCAAACCTCGCCGGCGGCGAGCGACGGCCGCACGCACAGGCCGCACTCCGAGCTGGTGACCGTGGCGCCGGCGTCCTGCAATATCTTAAGCAGTCCTTCTTTCTCCGCCAGCCGGTAGGCCATGAAGGACGCTGGCGTGATGATCAGCCGCACGCCGGGTTTGACGTTGCGGCCGTGCAGAATTCCCGCCGCCATGCGCAAGTCTTCGATGCGGCCGTTCGTGCACGTCCCGATGAAGCCTTGATGGACCTTGACTCCCCTGAATTCGCCGACGGGGTGCGCATTAGCCGGATATTCGGGCGCCGCCACCTGCGGCTCGATCTCGCCTAAATTCACGGCGTGAATGTGCACGTAGCGCGCGTCGGCGTCGCTCGACAGCGGTGTGAACTCGCCGCCGCCGGCTTCGCGAACGAAAGCCGCGGTGCGCTCGTCGGCGGGAATGATCGCGTTCACAGCGATCATCTCAACCGCCATATTGCACATCGTGAGCCGGCTCTCGATGGAGATCTCTTTGACGCCGGGACCGGCATATTCCAACGTCCGGTTGATCGCTCCTTCATAGCCGATCTTCCCCGCGACCCAGAGGACGATGTCCTTGCCGACGACGCATGGACCGGGCGTGCCGGTCAAATCGAAGCGGATCGCCGTCGGCACCTTGAGCCAGATTTGACCCGTGGCCAAAACGCCGACGGTTTCCGTGAAGCCGATTCCAGTGGCGAACGCGCCGAGCGCGCCGTACGTGCATGTATGCGAATCGCCGCCGACGATGAATTCGCCAGGAAGCACATGGCCGTGTTCGACCATGACATTGTGGCCGATGCCGCCGTCTTCACCGCCGTAGAGAATTGCCCGCTGCTCGCGCGCGAAGTCCCGCGCACGGTCCTGTCCTTCGGAGCGGCGATCGGTACGCGGTGGCTGCTCGTCGAGATTAACGACGATTTTTTGCCCGTCCCAGACGTTCTGCTTTCCCATGCTTTCGAGGACTTCCAGCAGAACCCCGTAGAGTCCCTTGGCGTCCTCTTTCTTCGAGAAGCGCAGGTCCTTAATATAAAGTTTGTCGGCGTTGGCGACGACGATATCTCCGGCGCTCACGGTCTTGCGATTCGCCGCTCGCGCGATGATTTTCTCGCTCAGGGTCATAGGCATAAGACGCTCCTGTTTCCGGCTGGCGATCATAGTGACTTGCCGAAGCTCCGTCAACTGAGAGAGTTGACTTAATCGCTTCAGCGAAATAGTCTTTCGACAATTAAAAACGCCCAGGAGGGGACCATGTACACGACCGATCAACGAGAGGGAATGCAAGCCGAGACCGTCGATATGTCCGGCGCGAAGGGTGAAAAGATCAACGCCTATTTCGCGCGGCCCACGACTCCGGGAAAGTTTCCCGGCATGGTTTTGATTCATCACGCGCCGGGATGGGATGAATGGTACAAGGAATGCACGCGCAGATTCGCGCACCACGGCTACGTCACGATTGCGCCGAATTTATATTTTCGCGACGGCCACGGAACGCCGGAAGATGTCGGCGCGAAGGTCCGGGCGGCCGGCGGTGTTCCCGACGAGCAGGTCTTGGGCGATCTCGAGGGAGCCATCAAATTCATCCGCTCACAGACGAACCTGAACGGCAAAGTCGGCGTTTTCGGCACCTGCTCCGGCGGACGCCACGGGTTTCTCGCAGCGTGCAGGTTGAAAGGCATCGACGCGCTGGTCGAGTGCTGGGGCGGTCGCGTCGTGGCTTCTAAGGAAGAACTCACCCCCAAGCAGCCGGTCGCGCCGGTCGATTACACGAAGGATCTCTCGTGTCCCATACTCGGTCTGTTCGGCAACGACGACAAGGCGCCATCGCCCGAACAAGTGAACAAGCACGAGGAGGAGCTTAAGAAACACGGCAAGAACTATGAATTTCATCGCTATGACGGCGCCGGCCATGGATTTTTCTACTATGACCGTCCCGCGGCGTACCGCGCGGAACAAGCGGTCGACGGCTGGAAAAAGATCTGGGCGTTTTTGCCGAAGCATCTCGGCGCGTAATTCTCTGGATTCTTCGATAGCATGCACGCGGGTCGCGTCCGATAGGAGACTGAAAAATGTGCACGATGATCGCCAAGCAGGTATCGATCGAGGGAAGCGGCAAGGGCCGCGACGATTGGTTCCAACTGCGCCAGCTGAACGTCTCATATGATCATCCTTACGACGTTCGCGACGAGCACGCGCTGAATATCGACTTCGTCAACGAAAGCCAAGGGCCGGGCGCGCGCGTCGCCGTGGAGTTGACGCCGGAAGCGGCGCGAAAGCTGATCCAGACGATTCATGAGATCCTCGCGCAGGCCGAAGCGGCCGGTCATCTGAGCGGCGAAAAGTAAAGCGACTCTTCGTATTTATCTTTTCGACGTCGATGGGCGGGGTACGCGAGTTTCACAAAGGAGATATTCCAGCGGTCGCGGATCTTTGGTTGAGGGTTTTTCGCGGGCACGAGGGTTCCTCGTCCAAAGCCTTGCTCGACTATTTTGAAGAAATTTTTTTCAAAGCGCCCTGGCACGATAACAGTCTTCCCTCGCTCGTTTACGAAGAGGATCCTCACGGAATCGTCGGATTCTTAGGCGTCATTCCGAGGCGAATGACTTTTCATAATCAGCCGATCAAGGTGGCCGTCGCCACCCAATTGGCCGAGGACGACAATGGCCGTTCTGTGTACGCGGCCGTCAAACTCGTCAAGCGGTTTTTTGCCGGACCGCAGGACCTTTCATTCTCTGACGGTGCGAACGAAGCTTCTGAGAGGTTGTGGCAGGCTTCCGGGGGGCACGTCGCGCTTCTTTACAGTCTTGACTGGACGCGCGTTCTACGCCCCGCGCAATATGCCCGCGTACAGCTCGAGCCGCGTAAGCCGCTCGTGCCGTTCGCAAAGATGCTTCCCCCCATCTGCTTTATATTCGATGCCCTGGTGCTGCGGAGCCGCTTGGGCAGCTACTGGCAGCCGGAGGCCAGCGATTCGGCGTCCGAAGAGGAGCCGGGTGACGAAGCGCTTCTCTCATGTGTGGAGCAGTTTTCTGCCGATCGCGGGCTGCAACCTGAATACGACCTCCCGAGTTTTCGCTGGCTGTTGAAGCAGGCCGAGGGCAAACAAATGTATGGGAAGCTTCGCAGGCGCATCGTCCGCGAAGCCGGGGGTGAAGTCGCCGGTTGGTATCTATATTATGTCAAGCCGGGGGAGGTGAGCGAAGTGCTTCAATTCGGCGGCCGGCCGAAATCGATCCGGAGGGTACTTTCCGATCTTTTCGCGGATGCCTGGGGGCACGGGGCTGTCGCCGTCTCCGGCGAAATGGAACCGCGATTCGCAAAAGAGCTCGGCAAAGAACGATGCGGCTTCGCCTGGACCGGCGGGGTCTTGGCGCAGTCCCGCAGACCGGACATTATGCAGACGATTCAGCTGGGGGATGCCTTCCTCTCGCGGCTCGAAGGCGAATGGTGGGCGCGCTTTTCGGATCCCGATTGGACGAGTAAATAGCGCCTTTAGCAGCTAAACCTTCGAAAATCCCCTTACTTATCCCGTAATCCGTTTCATCCGTGAGGCCTTGCCTCTAGCGCAAGTCACCATCGCCGCATTGTCGCTCAGGTTTTTACCTGCCGGTAATTAAAGTCTTTCCTGAATTGTCAGTAACCGATCTCCCCGCAATAATTACCGTGGGGATAAGAATGGATATGTGCGGGATTGCAGGGATTATAAATCGTCCTGGAGTCAAGGCCGATCCGGGCCTTCTTCGATGTATGATCGATCGAATTCGCCACCGCGGTCCCGACGACTCCGCGGTTTTCATTAAGGACCGCGCCGGCCTCGCTCACGCTCGCTTGAGCATCATCGACCTCGCCTCGGGGCGGCAGCCGATGCACAACGAGAGCGGCAGGGTGTCGATCGTTTTTAACGGTGAAATCTTCAATTATTTAGAGCTTCGCCAAGACCTCATCGACAAAGGATGTCGTTTCCGAACGCAATCCGATACGGAGGTCATTCTTCGTCTGTACGAAGAGAAGGGCGAGGATTGCGTCAAAGATTTGAACGGCCAGTGGGCATTTGCCATCTGGGACGAGGCGAAGCAGAGCCTCTTTCTTTCCAGAGACCGGCTCGGTATCGCGCCGCTTTTTTATACGGAGGTCGAAGGAGCCTTTATTTTCGCATCGGAGATCAAAGCGATCTTCGCCGATTCCCGCGTCGTGCGACGCGTCGATCTCTCAGGATTAAACCAGCTTTTCACCTTTTGGGTGAACCTGCCGCCCCGAACTTTTTTCGAAAAGATTTACGAGCTGCCGCCGGGACATTCGCTCGTGCTGCGCGACGGTGAACTGCAGCTGAAGCGCCATTGGCGGCTGCTTTACCCGGTCGCGGAGCCGTCCACGGGTCCGAAATGCGAGGACGAATACGCCGAGCGGCTGATGGAGCTCCTCGTCGATGCGACGCGCATACGTCTTCGCGCCGACGTCCCGGTCGGCGGCTATTTAAGCGGCGGTCTCGATTCCAGCATTATCGCCGCGATCGTGCGCAAGTATACCGAGACGCGGCTGAAAACGTTTTCGGTGACGTTCCGCGAGCCCGAATTTGATGAGAGCGTGCATCAAAGAACCGTAGCCGATGCGCTGGCGACCGACCATCGCGAAGTCCCCTGTTCGTACAGCGACATCGGGCGCGTTTTTCCGCGCGTTGTTTGGCATGCGGAAAAACCGATTCTACGAACGGCTCCCGGCCCCTTATTCATTTTATCGCAGCTCGTGCGGGAAAGCGGTTACAAGGTGGTGCTCACCGGCGAAGGTTCGGATGAGATTTTCGGCGGCTACGATATTTTTAAAGAGGCGAAGATCCGGCGCTTTTGGAGCGCGCGGGCGGATTCGAAAATGCGTCCGCTGTTGCTCAAGCGCCTTTACCCGTACTTGCCGAAGCTCCAGGCGCAGTCGCCGGAATATCTGAAGGCTTTTTTCCATGTCGGCAATTCGGACCTCGCGAGTCGTTTTTTTTCCCATCTGCCGCGCTGGGAGCTTACGTCCAAGCTTAAAATGTTTTTGTCGACGGACGTCAGAGAAGGCCTCCGAGCGGATGATCCCTACGGCGATCTGGAGGCGCAACTGCCGGAGGAATACGACGCCTGGGATAGTTTTAGCCAAGCGCAATATCTCGAGGCGCAATATCTGCTTCCCGGTTATCTGTTGTCATCGCAGGCCGACCGAGTCGCCATGGCGCATTCGGTCGAAGGCCGCTATCCGTTTCTGGATCATCGCGTCGTGGAATTTGCGAACTCGATTCCTCCACGTCTGAAAATGAAGGTTCTCAACGAGAAATATATCCTAAAGCGCGCCGCGGGAGGCCTGGTTCCAGAAGCGATTCGCAAGCGTGCGAAGCAGCCCTACCGCGCTCCGGAGGCGAAGAGCTTTTTCGATGGGAGCGCGCACGAATATGTGGAGGCGGCGCTCGCGCCGGAGCGGGTCCGCAGCCACGGTCTCTTTCAGCCGACGGCCGTTCAGCGGCTGGTCGACAAGGTTCGGTGTGGACAGGCTATCGGCATCAAGGACAACATGGCGCTGGTCGGTGTTCTCTCAACGCAATTGGTCTTGGACCAGTTCATCGACCACTTCGGAGAGGTGCAGTGAGAATGAAGGAAATATTGCGTCAGTTCATCCGAGACAACTTCTTGTTCGGTCTGCAGGGCGAATCGTTTTCCGACGACGATTCTCTATTGGAAAAGCGCATCATCGACTCGACGGGCGTGCTTGAGTTGATCGCTTTTCTCGAAGAGAACTTCGGCGTCAAAGTCCAGGACGACGAACTGTTGCCGGAGAATCTCGACTCCATCAACCGGCTGGTTCGCTTTCTCGAAAAAAAATTAAAAGCGGCAGCATAGGGAGGGGCTTTGCAACTCGAAGAGTTCCTCGAAAACAGCGCCCGGTGCTCGGGCGGAAAGACGGCGCTCGTCGTCGGTGAGCGTCGATTGACTTACGGCGATGTCGAGCGGCAGGCGAACCGCCTCGCGCACAGTTTGATCGCCTCGGGCGTCGAGCGCGGTGACCGCGTCATGGTGTATCTGGAGAATTCAGTGGAAGCCGTGGTCGCGGTTTTCGCGGTGTTAAAAGCGGGCGCCGCCTTCGTCATGATCAATCCCACGACTAAGGAGGAGAAATTCAGCTACATCCTCCATCATTGCCGAGCGACCGCGCTCATCACCGACAGAGCGAAGCTCGATTCCATTCACGGCTCCGTCGGCGGCAGCTCGCTAAAAGCGGTCTTCGTCGCCGGCCTCGGCGATCGCGAACGGCAGAACGGACATCGGATTCTTCGTCTTGAAGATATTGTTACCGATGAAGCGATCAGCGGGGACCCGCCTCCGAAGCGGACGATCGACATGGATCTGGCGGCTCTTGTGTACACCTCAGGCTCGACGGGGCGGCCCAAAGGCGTCATGATCACGCATTTAAACGCCATCTCGGCGGCCCTGTCGATCATCTCGTATTTGGAAAATACTTCCGATGAAGTTGTTTTGAATGTTCTGCCGCTCTCGTTCGGCTACGGCCTGTACCAAGTGTTCATGATGTTCCGCGTGGGCGGGACGGTCATTCTGGAACGCTCGTTTACCTATCCCGCCGCGATTCTGGACCGCATCGTCCGCGAGCGCGTGACGGGTTTCCCCATGATTCCGACGATATCGGCGATGCTTCTGCAGATGGATTTGAAAAAATGGGACTTTTCGCACCTGCGCTATCTCACCAATGCGGGCGCCGCGATGCCGCTCGAGCACATCGCGAAAATCAGAAAGCTCATGCCGCGCGTAAAGATTTATTCGATGTACGGTCAGACGGAATGCACGCGCGTGACCTACCTTCCGCCCGATCAGATCGACAGTCGTCCTGGATCCGTCGGCCGGGGCATGCCGAACCAGGAACACTACATCGTCGATGACGGCGGCAATCGGGTGGGTCCCGGCGTCGTCGGCGAGCTCGTGGTGCGCGGCTCGCACGTCATGAAGGGCTACTGGGAAATGCCGGAGGAGACTGACAAGGCGCTTCACCCGGGTCCGTTTCCCTGGGAAAAGGTCCTTCACACCGGGGATCTCTTCAAAACGGACGCCGAAGGCTATCTTTACTTCGTCGGGCGCAAGGACGACATCATTAAGACGCGCGGCGAGAAGGTGAGCCCGAGGGAAGTCGAGGATGCGCTGTACACGCTGCCGGGCGTTGCGCAGGCGGCGGTGATCGGCGTGCCTGACAAAATCCTCGGCAGCGCCATTAAGGCCGTCATCGTGCCGGAGGCCGGCGCTCAGCTGACTGAAAAAGACGTCCTGCGTCATTGCGCCAGCCGCCTCGACGACTACATGGTGCCGAAGTTCGTGGAATTCAGGACGGAAATGCCGACGACCGCGTCCGGCAAAGTCGCGAAATTAATTCTATCGGAGCAAGCAAGACAAGGCCTATGAAACCGTTATTTTCTCCCGACGCGCTGAAGCTCAACGCGCACGCCGAAATCGATCGGATTTGCGCCGCGATCCGAAAGCAAGTCGCAGTCGAGCTTAAATGTCGCGGCGTGGTTTTAGGACTCTCCGGCGGCATCGACAGCAGCGTCTCCGCGGCGCTTTCGGTACGGGCGCTCGGCCCCGAGCGCGTGCTCGGCCTTTTTCTACCCGAGCTCGATTCGTCTCCGGAAAGTTTAAACCTTGGACGGCTGTTGTCCGAGTATCTAGGGATCCGAACCGTCCTCGAAGACATCACGCCGATATTGCGCGCCGTCGGTTGCTACCAGCGCCGCGACGACGCCATTCGCACGCTCATTCCCGAGTACACAGACGAATACAAGTGCAAAATTGCCTTGCCTTCGGCGGGCGAGCAGAGTGGCTACGCGCTCTTTTCATTGATCGTCCAGCCGCCGAAGGGCGGAGAGACGAAAGTGCGGCTCACCGCCGACGCCTATCGCGGCATCGTCGCCGCGACCAATTTCAAGCAGCGTGTGCGCAAGATGATGGAATATTATTACGCCGATCGCTATGGCTACGCCGTGGTCGGCACGCCCAACCGTCTCGAATACGACTTAGGATTTTTTGTGAAAAACGGGGACGGCGCCGCGGACTTGAAGCCGATCGCTCACCTCTACAAAACCCAGGTTTACCAGCTCGCGGCGGCGCTTAACATTCCAAAAGAGATACAAATCCGGCCGCCGACGACGGACACTTACTCGCTCGAACAGTCGCAAGAGGAATTTTATTTTTCCCTTCCGCTGACAAAAATGGACCTTTGCCTCTACGCGAAAAACCACGGCATCGCGCCGGAAGAAGCCGCCGCGGCCGCCGATCTGACGCTGGAACAGGCCGCGTACGTTTATCGCCAGATTGATTCTAAAAGAAGCGCGACCCGCTATCTCCGCTCGCCGCCGCTGCTGGTGTCCGGCGAGGAGACCGCGAAGAGCGCGCCACGGGTTGCCTAAAGCTTCGAGATCAGCGCTTGAGCCGCTTGGCGACGTGATCTAGGGCGTCCGCCTCGATCATGCTGAGCCCCGTCTTTTTCACCAGTCCGGATAGCATCTGTATTTCTTCTCTTCTCGGCTCGGGCTGCGGCGGCCGCATGAAGGGAGAAGGAATGAGGCCGCGCAGCCACGTCGCCAATTTATAGCGGACGTGGAGGCGGGAATAGTCCGAGTAAATGTAAGCATGGAGATCGTACAACCCTGAATCCCATATCTGCGTCGCTTCCGCGACGTCTTTTTTCTTCCACGCTTCGAGGTGCGCCATCATCGATTCCATCGCGTAATTGTACGAGCCCGACAACGTACCTTCGAGAATGCCCGTCGCTAAATGATCGTGAAAGTACCGGCCCGTTGCGATCAAAACCGCGACCTGACGCTGCAGTGTTTTGAGACCCTTGGCGACGATCTTCGTTCCCTCGTAGCTGTAGGTCATCTTCCAGCCGACGATCTCGGGAATCTCGCGGCACATCAGCAGCGCCGGCGCGAGCGGCAGGCCGATGCCGAACGCCGGGGTCCGACCGGCGACCGGATGAACGATGGCGGGAAGGCCGGCGGCGGACGCCTGCGCTTTGGCCATGTCGATCCAGATTTCCGGATACTTTTCCGGATCCCAACAGCTCGTGATATCCATCATGCCGATCGGCGGCAGGAGGAAAAGCCCATCGGCTCCCGCTTCGCGGGCGTCAACCGCGACCTTAACGGCGTCTTCCGTCCGCAGGTCGATGGCGCCGGCGAAGACCGGAACTTTACGGCCGCATTCCTCCATCGCGATCTCGACGTTGCGGCGTTTTTCTTCACGGCTCAAATAAAAAAGCTCGCCGGCCTCGGGATTGATGATCACGGCTCCGCCCGCGTTTTTGAAGGCGGGCTGCATAAAGTAACGCAGGTGGCGGCGCAGCGCCGCTTCGTCGACTTCGAAGTTATCTTTAAACGGCGTGACGACCGCCACGTAATGGCGCGCATGCTGGTTTTGCGGTGTGACGATATCCATATCTTGCCTCAGTCGACTTTGTAGCCCAGCTCTCGCGCGACTTCTTTGGCGATCCGGTCGTCGGCGACGTCCTCGAAGGCGATCTTTCGATCGGTGAATTGGCCGGCCATCTGCAACGATTGAACAATCTGCGCGATGCCGTCGCGGGTCGGCACACCGCTGCCGCTTGCTGTCCGCGCGACGTCGAGATAGGTCTCCTCCGCCGCCTGGCGGTCGACCTGCAAAAAAGTCGCGATCATCGCGACGCTCTTTTCCTTGTTCTGAAGAATCCCGCGCCGTGCGAGCTGGATTGAGCGAATGACGCGCCGCACCTCATCGGGACGGTTCTGTAGCGCGGCGACCGTGGTCGTCAGGCCGCCGAGCGGCATACGCACGCGCGCGCCGACGTCGAAGACTTCCTTTAGCCCCTTTTTCTGCGCGTAAGAGATGAACGGCGGGCTTAAAATCCCTGCGTCGATCACGCCGGCTTCAACGGCGGGCAGGATCTGCGCGGCGGCGAGGCTCAGGTAAATAAAATTCTTTGGGTTTTCGCCCGCCGCCTCGAAAGCGATCTGCATGGCGACATGCGAGGTGCCGCCAAGACCGGTGAGCCCGATCTTTTTATTTCTTAAATCCTTTAAGTCGCGGATGCCGGGACGCGCGATGAGCGAGTAGATGAGCCGGTCGGAAGCGAACCACACGGCTCGCGACGGCAAGCCCCGCAGCGTCGCGCTGACGGAGGCCGGACCGACGCCGGCGAAGCTTTGAATCTCGCCGCCGGCTAACGCCGCGTTGCCCAACTGGGAGCGGATTTGAACGATTTCGACCGAAAGTCCGTTCTCCTCGAAGATCTTCCACTGGACGGCGGCGAACAACGGCAGGCAGCAAAGCGAATTGCTCGGATACGCGATGCGCAGCCGCTTGAGCCCCTCCTCGGCGGCCGCGGCAGGGTACGCGGTGACAAGAACGGCCAGCGCCGCCGCCGCGATGATTCCCGAGCGCCGCATCTTTATCATCGTTTCGAAGGCGCTAGAAATTCGGCAGCGGCAATTCCTTCGCCGCGGGCGACGGCTTGACGGAGGCGAGATAGGCGTATAAATCCGCCAGCTCCTGATCGCTCAAGAAATCCTTGCGGTACGGCGGCATGTCCTGGCGGGGCGTGCGAAGCTGCGCGCGGAAGGTTGCAAATGAAACCGGGTTGGGCGCGAGCTTCGGCCCCGTGCCGCGGTCGGCGCCCTGTCCGACCGTGCCGTGGCACGTGTAGCACATGTATTTCATGTAGACTTTGTAGCCGTTGTCGGCGGAGCCCGCCGGCGCTTTTTCCTTCTCTTGCGCGATAGCGGGAGACGCGGCCAGAAACGTGGAGAGAAAAAGCGCCGCGATTACATAATTAGCTGTGTGGCGAATCATTCATCTTCCCCCAATCCGATTTCCTATATCCGCCGTCTATCTACCCTGGGTCACGACATCGACCAGCGCCGGCTCGCCGCGCTTGACCGCCGCGTAAGCGCGCTGGATCGCCGGCTCGACTTTCGCCGGATCGGTGATCGGCCCTTCCGACATAAGCCCCAGCGAGGAGGCGAGCTTGGCGAAGTCGATATTCGGATTTTCGATCGTCGTGCCGATGCCGGCTCTATCCATCGCCCGGTTGTGCAGTCCGGCCATCTTCTGCAGGTGCATCACTTCCTGGTGATAGGCGCGGTTGTTGTGCATCACGATGAGAATCGGAATCTTATGATGAGCCGCGGTCCAGAGCACGCCGGGGCCGTACATGAGATCGCCGTCGTTCTGGATGGTCATCGTGAAAATGCCTTTGTCGCGGTTGGCGAGCGCCGCGCCGACGGCCGCTGGCGCGCCGTACCCCACGCCCGAGCCGCCGGAGCTGCCGATGAAATTATAGTATTCGGTCGCGGGCCAGAGGTTTTTGTTCCACTGCATCCCCGACACCGCCACGCACCATTTCTCCTCTTTCTTGATGACGTTCCAAAGATGTGTCGAGAGGCGCGCCGTGCTGACCGGCGTCACATCCCAGCCGACGGCCGCCGCCGCGCGGGCGCGGTCTTTCATTCGCCGGTAGTCGGTCTGCAATTTCTTAGCGCGGTCGCCGATCGCGACGCGCTGATTGGAGCCAAGGCCCGACTTCACTCGCTCGGTGAGCACCGGCAGCGTCGCCTGCGCGTCGCCGAAGATAGCGAGATCGACGGGCATGAAGCGCTGCATGTCCTGGTAGTTCGATTTGGTGAGGCCCTCGGCGACCGAGATATGGATGATCTTCACGTCGGGCTTCGCGAGGCGGCGATATTCATGGTGCGGGTCGCTGATCGAATTGAACTGGCCCCACGGGTCGGCGACCTCGAGCATGAGGACGACGTCCGCCTCCTGGACAACCGCTCGCTTATCGTTGCTGCGGTTCAAGAAATGGGTGGTCGGAAAATTCATCCGGCCGCCGAGATCGACCACGGGCGCGTTCAGCGCCTCGGCGAGCTCGACCAGCCGCTTGATGCCTTCCTGCGAGCGCGCCGCGCGATCGGCAAGGATCACCGGATGCTCGGCGGCGATGAGTAATTTCGCCGCCTCGGCCACGGCGCCGCTGTCGCCCTGCGACGGAATCGACATCGTCAACTTCGGGATCTTCAGTCGCTTCTCGTCACGGACCGGCTCTTCGGCCAAGTCGCCGTCGGCGGTAATGAGGACGGGACCCATGGGGGGCAGGGTCGCGATCTTGTACGCGCGCATGACCGACTCGGCGAAATGCTGCAGCGACACCGGCTGATCGTCCCATTTCGTGAAATCGCGGTGAATCGCCGCGGGATCCTGCACGCAGTGATACCATTCGACGCCGGGGCGGCGTTTGTCGGCATCGAGGAAGTTGCCGGCGAACATCAGGATCGGCACCCGGTCGCACCAGGCGTTGTAGACCGCCATGGTTGCGTGCTGGAGGCCGACGGTGCCGTGCGCCAGCATGCCCATGGGCTTGCCGGCCGCCTTGGCGTATCCGTGTGCCATCGCGACGGACGATTCCTCGTGCATGCAGGTGAGAAACTCGGGCTTTTTGTTGCCCCCGTAGTTGACGATCGACTCGTGCAGGCTGCGGAAGCTCGAGCCGGGATTCGAGGCGATATACTCGATGCCGGTCGCCTTGATGACGTCGACCATGAAGTCCGAGCCCGGCCGCTTGATTGCTTTATCCTTTGCGGCGGCCCCTGCGGTTTCCTCTTCGCCGCCCTCGGCGCGAGCGGGAATCGCCTGAGCGAATTGGGTTCCAATCGCCGCGGCTGTCAGAGCGGCGCCTTTTAAAAACGACCTGCGGTCGAATCCGTTTGCCATGGGCGGTCTCCTTTCGCGAGGAGCCTAGCGACCGTACCGATCTGTGTCAATACAAAAGTAGCATGAGATAAACGGTCGCTAATCGCCGGCGCGATTGCTACCATAAGCCATGAGCTGGCGAGACAACCTGATCGAAACAAACGCTGGCATACGCGCAATAGTCGCGCAGAGCCGCCGGATCGCGGTGCTCGGCATTAAAACCGAAAAACAGCCTTTTCAGCCCGCGTTCTACGTGCCGCAGTATCTCGCGCAAGCCGGTCTCGATATCATTCCCGTGCCGGTCTATTTTCCCGACGTGAAAGAAATTCTCGGCCGGCCTGTTTACCGCAGGCTCATCGACATACCGGGAAAAATCGACTTGGTCGATGTGTTCCGCCGGCCCCACGACATCGACGCGCACGTCGACGATATCCTCGAAAAAAAACCTATCGCCGTTTGGTTTCAATCCGGCATCCGCAACGACGGCGTGGCGGAAAAGCTCGCCCGTGGCGGCATCAAAGTTGTCCAGGACCGCTGCTTGATGGTCGAGCATCGCTCAGCCATGGCCCGGTAAAACCACCTGCCGCTTTGCGAAAAAACCGACTTTTAGAGTAAAATGCGTCTCTCCCTCGTCGTCCGCGACGATCGAGAAGAATTTTCGTAAGTGAGAAGGAGTTCAACATTGCTGATGCATCCACGGCTCTCGAACAGTCCGCGCAACATCCCCTCAGAATGGTATGCCGCGATCGGAGCGGTTTTAGCGCTTGTGCTCGTATGGTGGTCGCTGCGCGGCTTCGTCGCATCCGAGCTGCAGCCGAGCGCGCCGGCCGCACCGCCGGCCGCGGCAGGCGCTCCGACCACTATTCATACGATGACCGGCATGCCGCCGGTCGTCGATCCGGCTAATCTATACAGCGAGACGCGCGCAAACAATTTCAGTCCCGTCGTCGCCGGGGCGCTGCCGCGAGTCTACGTGCCCAATCTCCGCGGCGACGACGTCAGCGTCATCGACCCCGCGATGCTGAAGGTCGTCGATCGCTTCCCGGTCGGTCATCGTCCACAGCACATTGTCCCATCCTGGGACTTAAAGACGCTGTGGGTAAACAACAACTCGGAACACCGTTCGACCGGCAGCCTCACCCCGATCGATCCGAAGACCGGCAAGCCGGGAAAGGATGTCGCCGTCGACGATCCGTACAATATGTATTTTACGCCTGACGGCGCGTCTGCGGTCGTCGTCGCGGAAGCCAAAAAGCGGCTCGACTTTCGCGATCCGCAAACAATGGCGCTGCAGACCTCGCTTACCGTGCCCGAGTGCGGCGGCATCAACCACGCCGACTTTTCCATCGACGGCCGTTTCGCGATCTTTACGTGCGAATACTCGGCGAGCATCGTTAAGATCGATTTCATCGAGCGCAAAGTGCTCGGTTATTTAAAGCTCTCCAAGGGAGGAATGCCGCAGGACGTGCGAATTTCCCCGGACGGATCTGTCTTTTACGTCGCCGATATGAGGGCCGGCGGGGTATTTGTCGTGGACGGCAATAAGTTCGCGAACATCGGCTTTATCGAGACCGGCGTCGGCGCGCACGGTCTTTATCCGAGCCGGGACAGCACCAAGCTTTATGTCGCCAACCGCGGATCAGCTCGTGTCCACGGCTCCCGGCGCGGCAAGGGGGGAATATCGGTCATTAACTTCGCCACCCGTAGAGTCGAGGCCACCTGGCCGGTCCCCGAGGGCGGTAGCCCCGATATGGGCAACGTGAGCGCCGACGGAAAATGGTTATGGCTATCAGGACGCTACGATGATGTGGTTTACGTTATCGACACCGGAAGCGGCGAAATGAAAAGCATTCCTGTGGGCAAAGAGCCGCACGGTCTCACCGTATGGCCGCAGCCCGGCCGTTATTCGCTCGGCCATACCGGCAACCTGCGTTAGGATTTATCATTCCCGGCGGTTTCGATCGCAGGCATGACGCGGCGGGTGAACAATTCGACGGATCGAAGCGACTCATCGAGCGAGAGGTCGCCGAAGGCGAACTGTCCGATCAGGTAAGTCGCCGTGGATTCCTCCATCTGCCGTTGAAAAAAATCACGCGCCTCATCCGGAGTGCCGGCGATCCCTTCGCCGGCCGCCGTCAATTCATCGAACGTCGCCGGACGCGGATGTTTGGGCGCGCCGCCGAAGTTCGAATATAAATAATAAAAGCTCCGCCGCCACACGGCGTACGCTCGGCGCGCCGCATCGAGCGCATCTCGCGCGTTCTCCGCTATGACGACAAACCGGCTGATGCCGATCTTCGGCATCGGCCGATGCCCGTTAATCTCACGCCAGACGTTCCGATAGGCTGCGGCGAAATCGCGCGTTTCCGCCGCACTATCGAGGCTGACGATATTGAGCGCCCGTCGCGCGGCTCGCTCTGCGCTCTCGACGGAATGGACCCCGTACCATACGGGGGGATGAGGTTTTTGCAGCGGTTCCAGAGCCAACGGCACGTTCTCGAAAGAAAAAAACTCGCCGCGGAAATTCACTTTTCCATCTGCGAGGCCGCCGAGCACGATGTCGAGCGCTTCTCTATAAATCTGCTCGGCGTCGGCGGCGTTCCCGCCGAAGAATGAGTTCTCGATCGAGGAAGCGCCGCGGCCGAAGCCGATCTCCAGACGTCCGCCGCTCAATTGATCGAGCATGCAGATCTCCTCGATGAGCCTCAGCGGATGGTGGAGCGGCAAGGCATAAACAAGCGGCCCGAAGCGGAGAGTTCGCGTGCGCTCGGCCACAGCGGAAAGAAAAAGATTCGGCGATGGCGCCATGCCGATCGGCGTCCCATGGTGCTCGGCCACATGGTAGGCATAAAACCCCGATCGGTCGTACGCCTCGATGAGCCTAAGTCGCGCTTGGTAAAAATCGCCGAGCGAGATCGAGCCGCGATCTAAATGGTCGAAGACGCCGAAGAGCATCCTGTGACCTCGATCGATTCTAACCGAAATCGCCGCTTTTCCACAAGCAGGGTATCTTAACGGCATTCAGGGAAATTTCCTACAAACATTGGAGCATTCACCCGCGCCGATTCTTTAGGGTACTGGGTTAGAATCAGATAGGCAGTGTTAAAACAGTATAAAAATTTCAGGAGGTAACGATGAATCAAGATATATCGGCAGGTCAGTGGCGACAAATGCGCGGCGCGTTGAAATCATGGTGGGGAAGGCTCACCGACGACGATTTCGACTGGATCGGGGGCGAAAAAGACAAATTGATCGGCCTGATTCAGCAGAAATATGGCCAGACGCGCGACGAGGCGCAGATCGAGGTCGACCGGCGGCTGGACGAATATCAAGCGCAGGCGGCAGGAACCTTCTCCGACGTAACGGCGCGCGCGCAGGAGTTCAGCGCCAACGCTTCCGCGAGAGTTCGCGACGCCGTGGATTCCGCCCGCTCGTACCTGCAAGACAAAAATTATTCCGATCTAGCGGAAGACGCGACGGATTTAGTGCGCAAGTACCCGCTGCCGTCTCTGCTGATTGGTATCGGCATCGGCTATCTCCTGGCGCGCAGCTTGAGGGACTAGGGAATGTATAGCGGACGCTACCGATCGGACATGGAATCCCCCGAACCGAACTTCGGCGGGCTCGTCAGCGGCATTTTGAACGACGTCAAAGAATTGGTCACCGACGGCGTCGCGCTGGCGAAGCTCGAGGTGCGCGACGAGCTGCGCAAGGCGAAAGTTGCTGCGGTGGCGGCGGGAGTCGGCATCGGCGTCATGGCCGTCGGCGGATTGCTGCTGCTTGTCATGCTCGTTCACCTCCTGGCTGCATTTACGGTGATTCCGCTTTGGGGCTGCTATGGAATCGTCGGAGGCGCGCTGCTGCTCATTGGTGCAGTCCTCCTGGTGACGGGAAAGCGCACCGTGACGTGAGTTGGAGGAATGGCTATGAGCAAAGATGACGACATCGATGAGGAGATAAAAAAGACACGCTTAAGACTCGAGCGGGCGAGCTCCGACATAACCGAGAAGCTCGAACTGCTCGAACGGCGCCTCCGCGATACCGTCGAGAGAGTCAAGCTGAACCTCGATCCGCGCTATCAAGTCGCGCGTTATCCGTGGCCGATGGTTGGCGGCTCGATCGTCCTCGGCTTCTTTCTCGGCAGCTTGGGCCGGCCGCGCGCTGAAGATTCTCAGCCTCCTCTCTCGGTTGTCAAAGAGCGCAAACTGCGCGGCGTCGAGGATTCGCTGGGAGCCGAGCTGGCGGGCTTAAAGGGCATAGCGATCGGAGCGATCATCAAACTGCTCGTCAACATGGTAAAGCAGGCTTTCACACATCCCGGCGACGCGCGGCATGCTGAGCACAGCGCCCATAACGGCGGCGAGCCGCACGAGCGGCGGCTGGAGGCGGGGAAGTACTGAGGAAGGAGGGCTGCGAAGAATGAAGATTCTGCAAAATGAGACGGGAAGGGTCGGTTGGATCCTTCTTTGGGCGCTGGGCGTCCCGATCCCGGTGCTCCTGATTCTGTTCCTCATGCGCGGCTGCACGTAACAGCCGCTTTGTTTGCTTCTCTCGGTGTCGAACCGGCGTGAGGCCGCACGATGGCCTGCGCCGGTTTTTTTAAACTCCTGCTAAGCGCCCAGAGCTTTCCTCAGTTGGACGAACGCGGCGAGCCGCGCCTCGTCGACGACGATGCGATTGTCCTCGGCCTGATAGAGGCTCCGCTGCGTCACGAGAAACGTCACATAATCGATCGCGCCGGCATCGAGCCGCGCCTTGGCGATATTGTAGGCGTTCTGCGATTCCGCGACCGAGCGCTCGGCGACTTCGGCCTGCTCGTTGTTGCTTTTGAGGGCGGCGAGCGCGTCTTCCACTTCCTGGAATGCCGTCAAAACGGTTTTGCGATATCCCGCGGCGAGCTCTTTTTGCCGTGCCGTCACGTTTTGTAGATTGCCCGTGAGCCGCCCACCGGAGAAGATCGGCGCGAGAATGTTCGCCGCAAGCGAGCTGACCGCGGCGGCCGGGTTGCCGAAGCCCGCCGCGATCGCCGTATCGGCGCTGAGCGTCAGCGAGGGGAAAAAGGCCGCGCGTGCCACGCCGATGTCGGCATTCGCCGCGCGGAGGCCGGCCTCGGCGCTCTGGATGTCCGGCCGTGCGGTCAGAAGCTCGGCGGGCGGCGTGAGATCGACTTCCGGAACGCTGAGCGCTGCGAATTCCGTTTTCGGCGCCGCGAAGTTCTGCGGCGCTTTGCCGAGCAGGACTGCGAGCGCATTCAGCGTGGTCGTCCGCTGTTCGTTCAGCGCCGCGAGCGCCGACTGCAGTGTGTTGACCTCGACTCGCTGCTGCGACACTTCGAGCCCCGACACGGCGCCCTCTTTGAAACGCGCCTCGATGATGCGGAGCACCTCCTGCGCGTTCTTGAGGTTGTTGGCGCCGATCGCGATGCGGTCATTCAAGCCCAGGAGTTGCGTGTAGAAGTTCGTGACGTCCGATGTCACGACTAACCGCAGCGCGTCCCGATCGAAGACGCTGGCGTCCGCGCGATAATTTCCCGACTTTGCCGCGTTGCGATTCTTTCCCCAGAGATCGACCTCCCAGCTGATGCTCGCGCTCCCCTGCGCGGCGTTGGTCGTCTGCGACTGCGGCGACGTTTGATACGTGCGCGACGCCGAGCCGCTCGCGTTCACCTGTGGATAGAGCGGAGCGGCGGCGACCTTGGCCAGCGCGCGCGCTTCCTCGATGCGGTGCAGCGCCGCCTCGAGATCGAGGTTCTGGGAGAGGGCGATGTCGATCAAGTCATCGAGCTCGGCGCTGCCGAGCTCTTCCCAGAAGGGCGTATCAGCAGGAGTCGCATGAGCGCCGCCGGCGACTCCGGCGGCGCCGTTCCAGCCGTTCGGCATATCCATTGCCGGCCGCGCGAACTCCGGCGCGAGGCTGCAGGCCGACAGTGTCAACGAGAGAAAGATCGTGATGAATGTATTTTTTCTCATCATTTTTTTACTCCGATGCCAGGGCGACGACCGGATCGAGGCGCGCCGCCTTGCGCGCCGGCAAATAGCCGAAAATAAGCCCGGTCGCGGAGGCGCAGGCGAAGGCGAGCGCCGCCGGCGCGGCGGAAAAGATCACCGTCATGCCGCTGTAGCGAAGGACCAGGCCCGCGCCGATGCCCAATAAAATGCCGAGCACGCCGCCGGCGGCGCACACGACGGCGGCCTCGATATTGAACTGGAGCAGGATGTCGCGCATGCGCGCGCCGGTCGCCATGCGAATACCGATCTCGCGGGTGCGCTCGACGACGCTGACGAGCATGATATTCATGACGCCGATGCCGCCGACCAGCAGTGAGATCGCCGCCACCGTCCCGAGCAGCAGGGTGAAAGTATTCTGTGTCTCCATTGCCGCCTGAAGGATCGAGGCCATGTTGCGCACGCTGAAGTCCTCGGTGCGATGCCGCTCTTTGAGCAGCATCTCGATGCGATCCTGCGTGGCGTCGATGTCACCGGCGTCGGCGACTTTAATGGTGATGCTGCTCAAATAGCTCTTGCCGAAAAGGCGAACGAGCCCGGTCGTGATCGGCGTAAAGACGACGTCGTCCTGGTCGTTGCCGTTGGGCGCGGCGCCTTTTTCCGACATAACTCCGATCACGAGGAAGGGCACGTTTTTGATCAATACATATTTTCCTATCGGGCTCCTGCCGTCGGGAAAAAGCGTTTTCGCGACAGTGCGGCCGAGCGCGACGACCGGCGCGTAATGTTGGACATCGTCGGCGTTGAAGAACTGTCCTTCGGCGACCGGCCAATCGCGCGCGGCAGGAAAATCTTCGCCGGTGGCCTGGACCGAGGTTTGATAATCGATGTTGCCGTAGCGGGCGGTGATGCGGCCGTTCCGCTCCGGTAAGGCGCTGGCGACATTCGCCAGCTCTTTAATCGCCGCCGCGTCTTCGGGGATGAGTGTGACGATGTCGCCGGCGTTGCGGATGCCCGCGGCGCCGGGTCGAATTAAGATCAAATTGGTGCCGAACGAGCTGATGCGGTCGAGCACCTTCTGCCGGCTGCCTTCGCCCACCGCGAGCATTGCAATGACAGCGGCGACGCCGATGATGATGCCGAGAAGCGTAAGAGCGGTCCTAAACAGATTGACTTGCAGCGAGCGCCAAGCGGTGACGAGCGCTTCATGAATGCTCGCGGTGATATCCGCGCCTGCGGTGTAGCTCCGGCGCTCGCTTCGTACGCTCGCGTCATAAATGGAGGCAGCGGCGCTGTCGGACAGAATGCGACCGTCCTGGATTTGTACGATGCGGCTCGCGTGGCGTGCAACGCTTTCGGCGTGCGTGATGAGAATGATTGTCCGGCCCTCCGTATGCAACTGTTTGAGCAGGGCGAGAACCTCGTCGCCGCTCTTGCTGTCGAGCGCGCCGGTGGGCTCGTCGGCCAGGATGACCGGCGGATCGTTGACG
Organism: Verrucomicrobiia bacterium; assembly: GCA_035495775.1. Lineage (GTDB taxonomy): Bacteria > Desulfobacterota > Binatia > UBA9968 > UBA9968 > JAJPJQ01. Next base: position 41,405 of record DATJFG010000150.1, read on the forward strand.
AGCGCGCGAGCGATCGCCACGCGCTGCTGCTGACCGCCGGAAAGCTCGGCAGGGCGATGGCCGGTGCGCTCGCCGAGTCCAAGCCGCTCGAGCAGCCGGCGCGCGTGCGCCGATCGCTCGTGTTTCGGAAGCCCGGCGTAGACCGAGGGGATCTCGACGTTTTCGCCCGCTGTCGCGGTGGCGAGCAAGTTGTAGCGTTGAAAAACGAAGCCGAACGTCTCGCGGCGGAGCGCGGCGAGCTCGTCGGGCGAAAGCAGCGCCGCTTCTTCACCGAGCACGACATAACTGCCGGAGGTCGGCCGGTCGAGACAGCCGATGATGTTCATCAGCGTCGATTTCCCCGAGCCCGACTGGCCCATGATGGCCACGAACTCGCCGCGCCGTATTGCCAGCGAGACGCCGTCGAGCGCGCGCACCACCGTATCGCCCGTAACGTATTCTTTATGCACATCGCGGAGGTCGAGAATGATTTCTTTTTGCATGTCGTCCATGGTTGTCACAGCCGCGGCCCCGGTGTGAAGCCCGGATTGCGCCGCTGGCCTGTCTGAGCCGAGGCGGTCGCCGTGCCTTCCTGCCGGCGCAGCAGGATGCGCTCGCCGGGATTGAGGCCGTCGATCACTTGCGCCTGGGCGCGCGTCGTCATGCCGACGTGGATCAGGCGCTCCTCTCGGCTATTTTCGGATTGCACCCGTACGCGATAGGCCTTGCCTTTTTCGTTGTCGGCTTCCGGCGCGCGGCGCGTCAGCGCTTCGGCGGGAATGATCGTCGCGTTGTCCGCCTTGCCGAGGATGAAAAAGACCTGCGTCGTGCTGCCGGTCATGAGCAGCCGCCCTTGGTTCTTGACATCGATGAGCACATCGTAGAGGACGACCTCATTGACGACTTCCGGCGCGGGCTGAATCTGCCGCACTTTGCCCTGCCAGCGGCGCTCGTTGTTGCCGAGCGTGGTGAAATACGCCGCCATGCCTTCCTTCAGGCGCGGCACGTCGGCTTCGGCGACCTGCGCGCGCACCGTCATGAGGTCGAGATTGGCGACTTGCATAACCACCGGCGCCGTCTGGTTCGCGTTGAGCGTCTGTCCTTCGCGCGCCGGCATCGTCGTCACGGTTCCCGACATCGGCGCGTAGATCTTTGTAAATCCCAAGTTCGTCTTGATGCCTTTCAAATTCGATTCGGTCTCCTGGATTTGCGCGACGATCGACTGCACCTGCGCGTCGGCGACGGCGGCCTGCGATTGGGTTTCCTGCAGCGCCTGCTGGCTGACCGCGTTGGCGTTGATCAAGTTTTGATTGCGCTGCAGATTCTGATGCGCCAGCACCGCGGCGGCTTTCTGCTGCTCGAGCTGCGCTTTGAGGCTCGCGATGTGCGCCTCATTCGCTTCAACCTGAGACTCGTAGACGCGCGGGTCGATCTCCGCGACTAGTTGGCCTTTCGTGACGCTGTCGCCGATCTGCACGTAGATTTTCTTGAGTTGTCCGGAGACCTGCGTGCCGACGTCGACGTATTGATTGGGCTCGAGCTTGCCCTGCGCCGTCACCACGTCCTCGATCGTGCCGCTCGTCACCGCTACCGGGCGCAGGGCCGCATTGCCTGCGTCCTCCGCCGAGCGCGAGCGCCAGTACCAGCCGCCCGCCAGTAAGATGAAAATCGCGGCGAGGGAGATAAACGTACGTTTTTTTCGTAATTCCCCGAAAGCGGGCAGTTTTGGAGTTCTCATGCCTTTGATACGAGCGAAAAGTGGGGAATCTCCGCGCTCGCAAGAATTAAAAAAGCGCCGGTTTGCGGCGCTTTTTTTTCAGCTCAGGCGGGATTTACGGCGATCCGGGCGGCGGGCGCCGGAAAATCTCGGCGACCGTCTTGCGCTGTTCGACCGGCAGCCCTTTAATGGTTTGCTTCATGTTATCGGACATCCGTTTGAACATCGCGCCGCGAAGCTCGGAAATCTTTTGCACTTGGCGGTCGTACGCCGCCTCGTCAAAGGGATCGGCGGAGATGATCCGGAGCGCCTCGCTGCGCGCCCGTTCGATCTCCGCCAGGAGCGGAGCGTCGGCCCTATGGATTCGCTCGATATTGTCGCGCAGGCGAGAGCGCGCCGGCTCCGGCAGCTTTTCGATATCGGTTCTAAAGCGATCGCGAAAAGAGGCCCTTGCGCCGAAGCGATGCGGCAGCGCGCCGGCGAGAACGCCGATGAGCAGCACGTTGGCGATGAGCGACAGGACAAACACGATTTTCACCGTCCGGTTCATAACGCATCCTCGTCCGCATAAAGAAACGCCTGCGCGCTGGGCGCGCTCGGCTGATCCGCCGGCGTGCTATCGAAAGGGTTGTTGAATCCGACCAGGAAGCCGACCAGCAGTGTCCCGGCGAGCACGTACGCCGGGCTCGGCAGATGGAACTCGGCGAACAGCCGCCGGATCGATTGCCCCAGCGGCGCCGCCTGGCTTTGCGGAGTCGACTGCGCCTTGAGAATAATACGCTCCGCCAAGTTCACGCTGGGCGATTCGACCCGGCGTTGGCGCAGCATCTCTTCGAGCTTTTCGTCACGCATTGCGCTCATAAAAACCTCACTCTCCCAATCGCTCTCTCAGCGTCGTCTTCGCGCGCATCAATAGAGACTGAAGGGCCTTCAGATTGACTCCCATGATGTCCGCGGCCTCCTGATTGCTGAGCCCCTCCGAAAAACAGAGGTTCAGCGCCGTCCGCTGACGCTCGGGCAGCGCGGCGATTTCGGTCTCGAGGCGCCGCTGCTCGTCGACGCGAATGACGGCGTCCTCCGGACGCTCGCGCTCGTCACTGAGCTGAATCTGCTCCGGCAGCGGTTCCGGCCGCTTCTTTTTCCGCCAGTCGAGGCAGAGGTTTACGACGATTTTGTAAAACCAGGTGGTGAACTTGCTCTGCCGCTCGGGCTGCCATCGGTAAGGCCCCTCCCACAGTTTTAAGAATGCGTCCTGCACGATATCCTCCGCGGTTTCGCGGTGCTGCACATACCGATAGGCGAGGCGGTAGAAGCGATCCGCATGCCGTCGGACAAGCGTTCCGAAAGCATGGTGGCTGCCAGTTTGAATGAGGGCGAGCAGCTCGCCGTCATCCTTTTCAGCCCAGTCCACCGCCATGAGGTTTTAAATTGGTCGTCCCGACGTTGATGACTTTCAACGATCATACACGATCGACGCTGCCGCAGACAGCCGGCCTTCGGATGGTCCGGTGCGGCGCCTTTCAATATCTGATACGACCGGCGGCGGGAAAGTCTACGCGGCGATATCGGATGTATTCGAAATACGACTCCTTATCATACTCTAATTGACTTGGCGCCTTTACGGATTTATTCCCTGAATCATGAGGACGCGATTTTGGTGCTTTATCATCGCGCTGCTTTCATGCGCGGCGTGCCAGACTGCGGGACAGATGCAGTCGGGCCGGCAGGCCTTCGTCATGGGAAAAAATGAAGAAGCCCTGGATCATTTCGAAACTGTGGCCAAGAGCGATCCGGGTTATTTTTATCGATCCGGCCCTTTTCACGAAAACGTTTGGACTTATATCGGCCGCTCCCAATATAACACCGGAAGGTTAGACGAAGCCCGCCGCTCGCTGGAGCAGGCCTTGGCCTTGGACAGAGACGATTATCTCGCGCGCATCTATCTTGGCCTTACACTAGCGCGAAGCGGCGACCGCCGCGCCGGCCTTCAAGAAATCGAGGCCGGGATGCGCGGGCTCCACGATTGGCTTGAATACCTTACGTTTAATACTAGGTTCGGAGTCTATTGGGACCCGAATCGCGAAATCCGTAATCAAATCGAGAAGGATTTGGAGGCGATATCAAATAGAAACGTGGACTGGCCGGAGCTTATCAGTAACGCCGAATGGCTGGGGAAAAAAACAGAGGAAGAGGTCGATACGGCTCGGCTGGACGAATGGCGGCAGCGTCAATTCCGCGATGACCGGTTTCGCGGGTCCGGCATCGGCATCGGGGTCGGTTTTTGATTCAACAGATGTGGAGCCACTCTACCGGAGTCGAACCGGCAATTCACTGATCACAAATCAGCTGCTCTACCGTTTGAGCTAGAGTGGCATCAATGCCTATTTTGCGCCAAACGTAGATAAATCCCATCAGGTCTTTCCCTGCTTTTCCTACGAAAAAACATTCAACGCAGCCAACTAACTGTCCAGATGTCTGGACTTGAACGGCGCTTGCTCTACACTAGAAAACAGCGAGGCTCTAACGGAAAGGAGTCAATATGTTGGCTCTGCTCATAGCGGTTATTTTCGGCGCAGCGGTGGGTTATTTCGCGACGCAGAACACGATGCCCGTCACGCTGCAGTTCGCCGATTACGCCATCGAAGAGGTCCCCATTTATCTCGTCGTCATCGGTTCGCTGGTGATCGGCATATTCATCGCGTGGATCATCCATCTGACGCGGTCGGTCTCCTCGACGATCACGATCCGCGGAAAGAACAACGAGGTGCGCAGGGCCCGGCAGGACGCCGCGGAGCTGGAGCAGCGCGTGCGCGACTTGGAGGTTGAGAACGCAAGACTGCGCGCGCGCTATCCGGAGCCGGCGGATTACGACGAGCCGGTGGCTCATCACTCATAACCGGCGCAGCAGGCTTCGTCTACGGCAATCTGTTGATTTTGCCCGCGCGATTGACACTCGGCTCCATGAGTCCCGAGATCAAGATCGTGACCGGCGCGTTGCCGCCTTTTTGGGACCGCAACGTACTTTTTTTCTGCAATCTAAGATCGATTTTTTATGAAAACGACGCGGAGGCGGCCGAGCTCGTCCGCCAAATTACCGGCTCGCAGTCATACGGCGGACGCGTTGTTTCCATTCTGAACCTTCTGTTCCATCGCGGACCGAATAAAATTCTTCTTGAAGCGGCGCCCGAGGCGAACCTGCTCGATTATCTCTCGGGCGATCTCGCGCTTTCTCTCCCGGCCTTCGAGGTCCTCGACCACTCAGGCTATCAGCATTTGGCGGCGAGGCTCGAAGATAAAAGCGGAACGTCCGAGCCGCTTATCGAAGAGTTGAAAGATCACCCGGCGCAGTGGGTGGACGGCTATGTCACCGACGCCGTTCTCGTCGAAGTGGCGCGCCGCATCGGCAAACGCACCGTGAGCTCGCTCAGCGGGAGCAAGAACGGCAACAATAAGTATCTGCTCCATCGATACCAAGTGAAGCGCAAGCTTCCGGTCTTCGATACCTTCATGGCGGAAAGCCCGGCCGAAGTTCCTGCGTGCCTCGAGCGCCTGCGCAAAAAGGGCTACAAGAAAGCGGTCATCAAGGCTCAGATCGGCGCGTCGGGCTACGGCATGATCAAAACGGCGATCGAGGGTTTTGAGACGGCCGACGCACCGGAATATCTGTTTTTCGAAGGTCCGTGCATGGTGCAGGGATGGATCGACGAAGACTGCCCCGGCGTCGAGCGCCTTGGCTCGCCGAGCGTGCAGATGTTCTTGAACGATCGCGCAGTGTTCCTCTTCGATTGGACCGAGCAGATTCTAAGCGACGAGAGCATTCACGAAGGCAATCAGTCTCCGCCGCCCTACGCTTGTGAACATCCCGGCTTAAGAGAAGAACTTTTCCGCCAGGCGGGGCTTGCCGGCGAATGGCTCCATGCGCAAGGCTACCGCGGCACCGCGAGCGTGGACTTTTTAGTCGTGCGCCGCGAGAGCCGCATCGACGCGATCATTTGTGAGATCAACGCCCGCGTGACCGGCGCGACCTATCCGTCGCTGCTCGCGCGCCATTTCATTCCCGACGCCTGCTGGTACATGAGAAACATTCAATTCCGCAAGGCGCTCGACGGCGCCCAGCTGCTTGCGCTCCTGGATCAGACGGGCGAGCTCTATCGGCCCGGCCGCGAACAAGGTATCATTCCATTCAATTTCAACGTCGACGAGGACGGTAAGGTGACGAAGGGACAATTTCTCTGTCTCGGAAAAAATCACCGCGAGTGCGGCGGTCTTCTCACACGCGCTTGGAGCGAGCTGCCGGTGGAATGGGGCTATGACCGCGACTAGCGGCAAGAGCGAATCGTTAAAAAGCCGCCTCATCGAGCTCACCCGCGATCTCATCCTCATTCGCAGCACGCGCGAGCGTCCCGAGGAGATCGAGCGCTGCATGGAGTTCGTCGTCAACCACGTCGAATCTCCCGAGGCTGTCACCGTGCGCCGATTCAACGATCAGGGCAGCCCCTCGGCCGTCATCCTCCCGATCGGCATCGACCGGCCAGAGGTGATGCTGCTGGCGCATCTCGATGTCGTCGCTCGTCCCGACGGCACCGATTATCGCTCCGTCGTCCGCGACGGCAGGATTTACGGACCCGGAAGCGGCGACATGAAAGGGGAGCTCGCCATCCTGCTCGAACTCTTTCGCGAGTTTCACGAACACAGCCCCGGTATCTCCCTCGGTCTCGCCGTGACCTCGGACGAAGAGCACGGCGGCAATCACGGCACGCGCTTTATCTTCGAAAAGGCGGGCTTTCGCTGCGGCGTGGCCGTTTTACCCGATTCCGGCACGATTCACGAGATCGCGGTGGAAGAGAAGGGCCTTCTTCACTTGAAGCTCTCCTGCCACGGTCCGTCGGGCCACGCCTCGCGCCCGTGGGCGGTTGAAAATCCGATGGAGCGAATGGTCTCTGCGCTAGAGCGCATCAAACAGTATTTCGTGACGCTGAAGGACGCCGACGATCACTGGCACCCGACGTGCGCCATCACTCAGATCCATAGCGAAAACCGCGTGCCGAACCGCATACCGTCGTATGCCGAAGCGGTGTTGGACATTCGCTTTCCGCCGCCGTATACCGGCCGCGAGGTGATCGCCGCCGTAGAAAAATATACCGACGGCATGAGTTCCGAGATAATCGTTGTCGCCGAGCCGACGCGCGTGACGCCCGACCCGCTTTATCTCGCTGCGACCGAGGAGATCACCGGCAGGGCGCCGGTGCTCATCCGCGAGCACGGCGGCAGCGACGCGCGTTATATCTGCCAGTTCGGCATCCCCGTCATCATGTCGCGCCCGTTTGTCGGCAACCTTCACGCGGAGAATGAATGGATCGACATCGCGTCGATGGAGACGCTGTATCGGATTTACGAGAGGTATCTGGGAAAGAAACTGGGAGTGGAATAGCGCGCTGAGTAGTAAAGATTGTATTGTATGGAATAGAAGGCCTGAGCCCAACCCTTTACAACGTGCAAAGGGGCGAAGAGGAAATCCTCTCCGCCCCTTTTTTTTACGAGGCCTCGCTTGCAGTCGCGCAAGGCCTTTAAAACTTTCAAACTGTTACGGAAAAGCGATGGCGCCGGCCTCGACGAGGAAGTCGTTGACGATCCCGTTGCCCTGGAAGCCGACATACTGGACGCCGCTGACGACGTAGTCGATAGAGGCGACCGGCACGTCCTCGATCGACGCCACCACCTTGCCGGCGACCGGGTCATAGCTCACCGCGACGTGGTTGTAGCCGCCGAGAACCATCTCGCCCGTCGCGCTCGGGCCGTTGAGGCCGTTGGTGTGCAGCTCCCAGGTGGCGATGCTGCCCTGCCCGCCGGGGGTGGTCGTAGGCATCCGGATCACGAACCACGCCAGGCCCGAGGTTTCGAAGTTATCGGCGAGGGCGCCCGACGAGGTGAAGCCGATGGCGGTGGTGTACCAGCCGGAAATGATACTGGTCGATAGGGTGACCGGACCATCGGGCTGGATGAACGGCAGCAGTGCGGCGTTGTTCGATGCGATCGTAGGATTGACGTCGCTCGCCAGTACGCCGTTCTGCCCGGGCCCGTCGAGCGAGCCGACCGGCTGGAGCACGGCCGGATCGAGCGAGGCGGACGCGAAGGCCCAGGTGGGCATCTGGTGGACGTCGGGGGTGGCCCAGATCTCCGAAGCGGTGTTCGGATACTCGGCGCGCAGGCCATTGATGCTGAGGCCGCCGATCCACACGATCAAGCCGGCAGGGTCCAGCCGACACCAGCAGGTCTGATTGCCGAAGAGATCCGAGCCGAAGGAATCGCGGATGTAGATGGGTCCGGACAGAACGCCCGGCCCTGTGGCCGCCACCTTGTTCTTCACCTGGACGTTGATCAGCAGGGAGTTGTTGCTCGTGTTTGGGTCGACAACCGATGAAGCGATACTCGCGGTGGTGCCGAAAGTGCCCAGGGCCATGGGAGCGTCGACGTTGACCACCACCGCGACCTGGGATCCCTTGGCGATGTCGCCGAGGGTGCACGACACGATCACGTCGCCAAAGCTGTCCGGCGCTCCCGCGCACAGGCCGAGGCGGCCGTTCACGGTGGCGGAGTGGAATACGTAGCCGGCGTTAAGGCCGTTGGCGAAGGTGACGGAGGTGGCGGTTTGCGGGCCGCTGTTCTTGACGAGATAGTTGTAGGACATAGGCGCGCCGGCTTGGGGCGAGCCGGTGCTGGCCGAGCCGGAGAGTTGGATGTCGGCGCCGGTGGCGCTACCGCCGCCGCCACCTCCGCCACCGATGCCGCCGGCGGCGAAAACGGTGCCGCCGACTAGCATGGTGGTCAGTGCTAAAAATGAGCCGATCAATTTACTTTTCATGATAATTTTTCCTTTCGCGTTTCTGATTTGTACTGAAAAAAACCAAATTGAAGCAGTGCGAAAAGCGAAAGACGTGCCAGTTATGTGATGAAAAGAATAAATGAGGAAATCGACGTTTAGATTCAGCGAGTTATGAACTCCTGAAAAGAATAAAGAAAAGAATAAAGAATGCTGCTCGTCGATGCTTATGAAAGCGCGGGGGCAAATGCGCCGGAAAATTTCTACGCGAATGGGGCATATCAACCAGTCATGTGAGTGGAGAACGGTTGAACTGTCCATTGTCGCCCGCTCGTCGGCAACATCCACGCCGAGAACGAGCGGATCGACATCAGGTCGATGGAGACGCTATCCGATTTATGAGAGGCATCTGGAAAAGAAGCTCGCGCGATATTCCGCTTCAGAACCGTCCCTCGCGCTCGAGCTTTCTCACCGCCGAGGTATCCACCAAATCCTCGGCCTTTAATCTCTTAATCTTCTCGTTCGTCTGGCCGAGCAGGCGAATGACGTTCGCGATGCCGTCGGTGCTGGGGTAAATTTTTTTCTCGTAAATATCGACGATCCTCTGATAGCCCTGTTCCGCGTCTTCGACGCGTGACAAGCGCAAGCCGCGCGCGAGGCTCTTCATGACGGCGGCTTTGTTCTCGCGGTTGCGGATGAAAGCGACGGCGTCGAGGAGGCCGCGAAGCGTGTTCTCCACGACTGCGGGGGAAGACGTGACGAAGGCGCGGCGCGCCATCAGCCCCGAGCCCTGGTATTGAATCGGCAGCTTCTCGAGGTCGGCGAGAACGCGAAAACCCTTGTTCTGTAGCAGCGCGGCGAAGGTGTAGCCGATCTGGCAAGCATCGATGACGCCGGAGGACAGCGCGTCGGCGCGCACGCCGTCGCTGCCGAGTGCGCGGATCGAGATGCCGTCGCGCTTGGGATCGAGTCCCCAATGGTCGAGCGCCAGCATCGTGAACATCCAGCCGCCGCCGCTGAGGCTGTTCACACCGAGCGTTCTTCCTTTGAGCTCCTGCGGACTCTTAATTTTCGGATTCACGACAAAGGCGCCGGTGAGCCTGTTGATGAAGCCGGCGATAAAGACCAGGTCGACGCCTTCGGCAATCGCGCCGAGATTCGCCGCCGTCACCGAGCCCCAGTGAAATTGTGATTCGCCCGACGCGAGCGCCGACATGCCGACCGGCCCGCTGCGGACCTGGACGAAGCTCAGATCGATGCCGTATTTGCGAAAAAAGCCCTGGTCCTCCGCGACGTAGACGACGCCCTCGCGCTCGCTGAACGAGCCGGTGGTCATGACGATGCGCGTCAGCGGCGTCGCCGTGTATGAAGGCGGGGCGAGAAGCAGAAGCGCGAGAAAAAATCCGGCGCGTGTGAAATTCTTCATCGTGCTTACGCCGGCTTCGTCGCCTTCAGCGCCGCGAGCACGCGCTTCGGCGTAAACGGCACGTCGCGAAGCCGCGCGCCGGTCGCATCGAAGATCGCGTTGCCGATCGCCGCCGGGATCGGCACCGTCGAAAGCTCACCCGCGCCAAGCGGCGAAACGTCTCTGCGGTCGATGAGGACGATGTCAAGCTCGGGCACGTCGGGAAATCTGAGAATCGGGTAGCCCTCCCAGTCCACGCTCGTCACGGCGTTGCCGTCGAAGGCGACCTCTTCGTAGAGCGCACGGCTCACCCCCTGGACGATGTTGCCTTCGACCTGGTTTTTGACGCCGTCGGGATTGACGATGAGGCCGCAGTCGTGCGTGAGCGTAATGCGCCTGACCGCGACCTTGCCGGTCGCGCGCTCGACCTCGACGTCGGCGACCGCGGCGGTATAGCCGCCGGCGCGCCGCGTCATCGCGACGCCGCGCCCTTTCGCCGTCGGCGCGTTCGACGCCTCCGCCGGCTGGCGGCGCCTTTGCCATTGCGATTTTTCCGCGACCCGCTTCAGCACGTCGGTCGCGCGCGCGTCGGCTGTGAGATAGCGAAGACGCAGCTCGATCGGATCGACGCCCAGGTCCGCGGCGATCTCGCTCAACAGCGTTTCGCTGGCGAAACAGCGCGACAGCTGCCCGGGGGCGCGCAGGTTGCTGGTGCGGAGCGGAATCGGCTCGGGTTTCATCCAGGGAATCTCCTCGGCAAGGACTTTGGTATTTTCAAAAGCGTAGATCTCGCCGCCGCCCTGGTTGCCGTTCCCCTGGCCGGGCACTTTCGATTTGAGGCCGATCTGCTGCGAGGCGAGCAGTGTGGTCGTCGCCGCGACGGTCCACGGCAGGCTGTAATCGACGAACTCCCACGCGACAATTTTTCCATCGGCGTCCACGCCGGCGCGGAGCTTTTGCAGCTGGGCCGGGCCCTTGGGCTCCCAGCCGTGCTCGTCCTGGCGCATCCATTGAATGCGCACGGGCGCGCCAACCGCGCGTGAGAGCAGCGCGGCGTCCTCGGCCCCGTCGTCGTTGCTGAGCCGGCCGTAGGAGCCCGACCCTTCGTGATAAATGACGCGCACGTTTTCCTCGGGAATTTTGAGCAGGCTCGAAATGGATGCGCGGGTGCGGAACGGTCCTTGACAGCCGGACCAGACTGTCGCCTTGTTGCCGCGCACGTCGGCGACCGCGCACGACGGGCCGATCATGCCGTGCATTTGAAACGGCCAGCGGAACACCGCCTCGTAGCGTTTCTTTGTCTTATCGAGGGCGCCGGCGGGATCGCCTTTTTCCCCCGCCTTCAGTGTGGTGAAGCTCTTGTTGCCCGTCAGATATTTGTCCAGCTCCTCTCGGTTCGCCGGCAGCTGGAAGGGCGGCTTCTCCCATGTGACCTTCAGTTTTTGCGCCGCTTGGATTGCGGCCCATTCGGTCTTGGCGACGACGCCGACGAAGCTCCCCTCGCGGACGATCTTCACCAGGCCGGGAATGTCCTTGACGGAGTCTTCGTCGATGCTTGCCGGCGCGGTGTTGATGACCGGCGGCCGCACAACTCGGCCGTGGAGCATGCCGGGAATGCGCACATCGTGCACATAAACGGCCTCGCCCGTTGTCTTCGGCGGCACATCGACGCGCGGCGCAGGCTTGCCGACCGTTTGATATTCGTTCGGGTCCTTCGCCTTGACGTCCTGCGCGAGCTTGAGCTCGCCGGCTTTGCCTTCGGCCTGGATCGTGACGTTGAATCGCTTGCCGCCGATGAGCTGGGCGTATGAGACGCGCTTCGAAGGATTGCCGGCGACGCTGACGATACCGTCTTTGACCGTGAGTTTCTCCGCCGGCGCGCCGAGCCGCTGGGACGCCAGACGCAGAAGCTCTTTTCGCGCCGCCGCCGCCGCCTGGCGGATCTGCGGTCCGGCGCGCTCGATCGTGCGGCTGCCGGAAGTCGTCGCTTGGTCGATCGTCTTATCGGTGTCGCCCATGTCGACTTTGATTTTAGCGAGCGGCACATCCAGCTCTTCGGCCGCGATCTGCGCCAGCGCCGTTTTGATGCCGGTGCCGAGCTCGACTTTGCTCGTGAAGACCGTGACGGTGCCGTCCTGGGCGACGGCGATCCAGGAATCGAGCTGTTTTGGATCGGGCATGCCTTGCGCGCCAGGCTCGGCTTGAGCGAGGAGGTCCATGGCCGGGAAAAGATTGAAGCTCACGATCAGCGCGCCGCCTGCCTTCAGCAGTTCTCGACGGGATAAATCGAATTTCTTCATCACCGTGCTCCTTTCAAACCTTCTGCCCTGAGGCGCGCTTGACCGCGCGGAGAATGCGCGTGTGCGTGCCGCAGCGGCAGAGATTTCCCGCCAACGCTTCCTTGATGTCGGCGTCGGTGGGCTTGGGGTTCTTATCCAGCAGCGCCTTGGCGCTCATGATGAAGCCGTTGATGCAGTAGCCGCACTGGAGCGCCTGCTCGTCCATGAAGGCCTTTTGCAGCGGATGAGGTTTTTTGACCGAGCCGAGCCCTTCGAGCGTCGTGATCGCGCGGCCGCCGACATCTTTGACCTCGGTCACGCACGAGCGGATCGCGTTGCCGTTCATAACGACAGTGCATGCGCCGCACTGCCCGAGACCGCAGCCGAATTTCGGGCCGTTGAGCTTGAAATCGTTTCGCAGCACGTAGAGCAGCGGCATCGCGGGATCGACGTCGACAGCGCGGCTCTGGCCGTTTACTTTGAGCGATATTTTCGCCATACAAAACTCCTTTTACTGATTCATCTTCAACAGCCGCTTGGCGTTCTCGCCTAAGATCCTTTGCTTGTCGCGCGCGGGGATGTCCATCTCCTCGATGCTCGGGACCGCGCCGGGTAGATCGCCGATCAAAAGCGGGAAGTCGCTGCCCAACACCATGCGCTCGGGGCCATAAAATTCGTACGCCATTTTGAGCGCGGGCTGATAGAAGCAGACCGTGTCGCAATAAAGGTCTTTCAAATAATCCGACGTCGGCTTTTTGGTTTTGATGCCGCACGTCGGGTCGTGGTAGCCGCGATCTATGCGCCCGGCGAGGAAGGGGAGCCCCGCGCCTAAGTGCGAGATGACAAAATGTAGCTCGGGAAATCTTTCCAGCACGCCCGAGTAGGCGAGGCGCGTCGCGGAGAGCATCACGTCGAACTCGAAGCCGAGGATCACCGCGAGCCGCCATTCCTGCATCACTTGCGCGCCGAGCGGCGTCGTGGGATGGATGAAGATCGGAATCCGCAGCTCCTCCGCTCGTTTGTAAACCGGCAACAGAAACTCGGAGTCCAGCGTCTTGCCAGCGACGTTTGTCAGCATGCACATGCCGCTCAACCCCAACTCCAAAACCGCGCGGTCGAGCTCCTTTAACGCGGCTTTGGTATCGATCAGCGGCAGCATCGCGAGGCCTTGAAAATGCTGGGGGTGCTTTTTGACGCATAGCGCGAGGCCGTCGTTGATGATGCGGCTCATCTCCGCGCTCTCCTCGGCGGAGAAGCGGTCGACGCCGGGATGCGGCGTCGAGAGCACCTGCATGTCGACGCGGTTTTCCTTGATTGTGCCGACGCGGAGGTCGATATCGAAAAATTCGGGCGTGACCGGCCCGGCCTTGGCGCCCATGCTGAGAATGATCTTCTCGCCCTTGGCGTTGGTTTCGATGCGCACGTCGCCAGTCGATGCCTCGAGCTTTTTTAAGTAGGCTTCGGGGTAAATATGGCAGTGAAAATCGATGTTCATTCTTCTTCTCCTCGATCGCCGTCCAAGCGTCCGAGCAACGTTTTCACGCGAGCGACCACTGCCGTCTTGTCGTACGCCGCGAAGCGGTTCGCCATCAGCATGAAAGGGTCGCCGGCGAAAAATCTTTCGTACAGCACCTGCCGGCCGGCGAACGAGCTGCACGCGAGGTCCCATGCCAGGCGGAAAAGCCGGACGCGCTCCTTTCCCATGAGCGTGGCGGATTGATAATACCGCTCGATATCGCCGGACAGATCGGATTTCAAATCGCGCTCGGCAGGCGTCGCCATGAGACCGCTCGAGCCGATAAGCTGCAAAATCTCGATCAACCGCGGATATACTTTGGGAAAATAGTTGCGCGCCGTGGAGAGAATTTCCGGGTTCGGATGAACGAAGCCGCGCGCATCGGTGATCGCGTCGGCTTCGGCCGCTCTCAAGTAGGCGCGCTCCGTCTCGACCGCGTCGACGATCTCGCCCAGCATCTGCTGGTACTGCGGCATGCCAGATCGGCCGATCGCCTCGGCCACGAGACTCGCGACGCCGAGCACGAATTCCGCCTTGGCGAGATTCTTGGTCGTGAACTGGTGGATGCCATGCAGGAATGCCGGTGTTTCGCGAAACAGCCGATTGCACAAGCCAATATCGCCTTTTAAAAAGACTCGTTCCCACGGCACGACGACATCGTGGAAGACGGCGACGCAGTCCATCTCCTCATAGCGCGCCGTCAGCGGATAATCGTTCAGCGAGCCGCCGATATCGAAGCTCTCGCGGCACATGAACTTGAGCCCGAGCGTAGCTATCGGCACCGCGAACGCGAAGGCGAAGCGCGGCGCGTCGCTCTGCTGCGTCCGCGAAGGCGACGGGAAGACATGCAACTCGTCCGCGTAGGGGGCGAGGGTCGCCAGCATGCGCGCGCCGGAGACGACAAGGCCCTTGGCGCTCTCGCCGGCGATGTGGAGCGGCACGGTCGGGTCGGCCTGCTCGGACTGGCTGAGCGCGCGGTTGATCTGTGGATCGACGAACGTATGCGTCGCGCAGAGATCGCGCTCGCGGCAGTGTTCATAATAGGCGACAATGCGCTCGGCGTATTCGGCGCCGTTGCGTCCGAAATAATCCGCCGAGCTGGCCGAGCCCGCGAGAATCGCATTCAAATAATCCGGGGTGCGGCCGAGCATGCCGCCGCTGAAATCCGCCCAATGCTTGAACATGACGCGCCGGCGGACGAGATCGTCGACGCTGCGTGGCTGGATGAAAGCGAGACTGACCGGATCGCCGGTTTTGGGCGAAGGGTAGGTGAGCTTCGACTGGAGTTTCGAGTCGCGCTGGAGATTGTAGAGTTCCGCGAGCGTGCGCGCCATGCGGCCGAGGATCGGATGCCGCGGAACATTCTCCACGCGCGCGCCGTCGAACCAGATGTCGCGCGTGTCGGCGAGGCCCGAGAGATACTCGGCTCCGGAGCGGGCGGCCATGCGCTCTCTTTATCAGGCAAGCGGCGAGAAAGTCGAGGCTACTTCCTGGCGCCCGCCGTTCTCGGTAAGACCCTCCTCGTAATACAGCCCCAGAGCTTCGAGAACCGGAGAATCGTTGATCGAGAAGAGCACCGCATCGCGCGTTCGCGATGTGTTGGCATGCTCGTGCAGCGTCCACGAAGGCTGCGCGATGATGCTGCCTTTGCTCCAGGTAAAGCGCTGGCCGTCGATGATCGTCTCGCCTTCGCCCTCGACGACGTGATAGACGGCGCTTCCGGTATGCCGATGCGCCGAGGTGTGCTCGCCGGGGCGCAGCAGCTGCACCTTGCACGACATCGTCGGCATCACGGGACCGCCGGTCTGCGGATGGCGGTATTCGAGCGAGACGCCGTCATGCGGGCTGCCGTCCTGGTCGCGGAGCGCCTCCAGCGCCGCGCGCGTTTGATCCCATGAGTAGAGGAGCAGCGGGGAGGCTTGGGATTTTTCCTTGATCCAGGTCGGGCTTAAATGGCCGTGGCCGTGGAGCTGCTTGGATGCATTCGGCGGGCGCGTCGCCGGAACCTGCGCCTGGGAATAGAATTGGAAAAACATCGCATCGAGCGAGGCGATGAGCGGGATGTCGAGACCGTCCATCCAGATGATCGGCTTGTTGGTCTCGTTCCCATGATCGTGCCAAGACATGCTGGGCGTCAGGACCAAATCGCCCGGTTCCATATAAATCCGCTCGCCGTCGACCGCCGTGTAGGCGCCGGAGCCTTCAATGATAAAGCGGATCGCCGTAGGGGTATGCCGATGCGCCCGCGCCACTTCGCCGGGCAGCAGCACCTGCACCGCGGCGATCAGGTTGTTCGTCGTCGCCCAGCGCCCGCCGAGGCCGGGGTTGAAAAGCTGGAGCGCGCGACGCTCGTCGCCGACCGGCACCATCTCCCCAGAGGCCTTGATGATCGGCTCGAGCTCGGACCACGGCCACATATAGGGAATCGCTTTGGGCTGAGGCTGAGGCGTCATCTGGCTCGCCAATTCCCAAAGACCGTACATATGCTTCGCGTGCATCTGCTCGTGGAATTTATTGCGGGCGGGGGATGGCTTGGACTCTGCGCTCATTGTCGCCTCCTGGTTCAACACATTTACCACGGCGGCCGAGAACTGCCAACGTCGGGCTTGACCCTGAGTGGGATTTTCGCCAAAGCTGTTATACGCAGTCGAAAGGGGGAGGATTATGAAAGGCGACGCGAAAGTGCTTAAGGTGCTGAACGAAGTCCTCAAAAAAGAGCTGACCGGCATCAACCAATACTTCCTCCATGCCAAGATGTGCAAGAACTGGGGCTACGAGGTGCTCTACGAGAATATCTGGAAGGAATCGATCGGCGAGATGAAGCACGCCGATGACGTTACCGAGAGAATTCTATTCCTCGAGGGAACACCCAATATGGCCGGCTACGATAAGATCCTCATCGGCTCGGGCGTGAAGCAGCAGCTGGAAAACGACCTGGCGCTGGAGCACGCGGCGCTCGAAATCTTGCGCCCCGGGATCAAAACCTGCCTCGAAGTCAGCGACAACGTCACGCGCGAGCTGTTAGAGCATATTATGGTGGATGAAGAGGAGCACATCGATTGGCTCGAGGCCCAGCTTCATAAAATCGAAGAGGTCGGCTACCAGAACTATCTGGCCCAGCAGATGTACAAAAAGAGCTGAGGAAAATCTACCGGCTAAAATGCAGGACGAGCTCGCAGAAGGAAAGAAAAATCACCGGCCCGTAAACCGCGGCGGTTAAGGTAAAGGCTTTCAGCGCGAACGCCTGCAGCCGGCGCCTCATGGAGAAGATGAGAAGAAGCAGCGCGCAAGCGAGTGCCTTCCAAAAAATCAAACCCCAGACCACGCCCCACGCCCCCATGGCGCTCCGGACGAGAGGATTCGCCTCCTGAACGCCATAATTCACCACCTGGTACGTTAGGACTCCATCGAACACTTGCAGCAGCAGATTGAAGATCAGGTATCCGAAAAGAAGTGGCGGCAAGGGTGTCATGGCTCTCACCTATCGCGCGAGCGGGTGTCGGTCAAGATAGTCATAGGCCCAATTTTTGACCGCGTTTGGGACCCCCCTCATTCAGGGGTAATTTCGAAATGGACGGTGCTCGTGCGACGCAGACGATGCACGACCGGAACGATGAGGCCGTGCAGCACGGGATATTTTCTTACGATCTCCCGGCTCGCGTGCGCCGCCTCATCGCCGCTTAAGATTCTGGCGCGGCCGCGGAGCGCCGCGCCGGTCGGTTTGCCTCCGACCGTCGCCGGCGCGATCTCTACGCCGGGATTATTGCGCATCCGCTTAAGTTTCCACGCGCCCTCAAAGGTTCGCACGAATGCTCGCCCGCCTTCGACGGCGATGTTTACCGGAGTGGCGACGGGTGTCCCGTCGCGGCGATAGGTCGTGAGGAGGACGGTGCGCTGGCGGACAAAGGGCGCGAGAGGAGCGGCATCCATGCTCTTCTCGGTGGAAGCTCTGCTACGGCTCGACGCCCAAATACGCATTCCGTAAATACTGCATCACCATTCGCTGCGCATGGAAGAAGGAGCCGTTGAGTGCGATCGCCGAGCGGCGAATCGCCGTGAACGCGTCGGGATTTTGATAGAACATCGGCAGAATGGTTTTTTCGAGTTTGTCGTAGAGCGAGGCCGCTTCACCGGCGGGGTCGGCGGCGCCATCATCGTGGTCGCCGATCGACCAGCCGGTGACACCCTCGACGTGTCCCTCGATCCACCAGCCGTCGAGCACGCTCAAGCTCGGCACGCCGTTGAGCGCCGCCTTCATGCCGCTCGTTCCGGAAGCCTCAAGCGGTCTCTGCGGGGTATTGAGCCATAGATCAACTCCGGCGCAGAGCGAGCGCGCGAGCTCCATGTCATAGTTTTCCAGATAAACGATGCGGACGTTTTTCTCCAGCCGCGCGGCAAACTCGAAGATGCGCCGGATGATCGCCTTGCCGGTGTCGTCCTTCGGGTGCGCTTTGCCGGAATAGATCACCTGGAAAGGCCCGGCGTGCTGCGCGATCTTCTTCAGTCGCTCGAGATCGGTGAACAAAAGATCGGCGCGTTTGTACGCCGTCGCGCGCCGGGCGAAGCAGAGCGTCATGATCTTGTGGTCGAGCTGAATTCCGGTCCTCTGCGCGATGTGCTCGACCATGTCTTGTTTCGCAAGAAGATGGGCGTGCCGCACCTCGCGGATGGGAATCTTGATCGCATAGCGGAGATAAAAGTTATCGCGCCGCCATTGCGGGATGTACCTATCGTAAAGCGCGCGAAACGGCGGCGACGTCCACGTGAGCGCATGGACGCCGTTGGTGATCGAATCGATCGAGTACAGCGGAAACATGTCGCGCGAGACTTCGCCGTGCCGCATCGCGACGCCGTTGATGAAGCGCGACAAGCCCATGGCGAGGTATGTCATGTTGAGCTTGTCGCTGCGGATGGCGCCGATCGCCTTGAGCGCGACGACGCGATCGGCTCCCAGGACGATACGCACGAGATCGACGGGAAACTGGTCGTGCCCTGCCGGCACGGGCGTATGCGTCGTGAAGACGCTTCGCTGCCGCACCGCTTCTCGGTCGGAATCGCCGGCGGCAGCTACGCCGTTGCCGTTGACCTGGCGTTCGAGAAGCGCCAGCGTGAGCAGCGCCGCGTGTCCCTCGTTCATGTGATAGGTGCTGACATGCTCATAGCCGAGCTCGCTCAGCATCGCGACTCCGCCCATGCCTAAGACCACTTCCTGGCAGAGGCGGTGGCGCGGATCGCCTTCATACAGATTTTTCGTCAGCGTTTGTTCCCAGGCGCTGTTCTCCTCGAGCGCGGTGTCGAGAAAGTAAACCGGCACTGTATGGCCGAAGACGCCGCGCACGATGTAGCGCCAAGCCTGGACCTGAACTTCGCGGCCGTCGATTTTGACGGTCGCGCGCGCCGGTAGCCGCTCCAGTGTCTCTTCAAACGCCCAATCGGCGGGGCTTTCGATTTGATTGCCGGTGGCGTCGAGGCGCTGGCGGAAATAGCCCTTGCGGTGCAGCAGTGTGACGCCGACCATCGGCAGACCGAGATCGGCCGCCGCGCGCAGGGTGTCGCCGGCCAGGATTCCCAGGCCGCCGCTATAGGTGGGCATCGAACTGTCGAGCCCAACCTCCATGGAGAAATAAGCGATGATGGACGAGGAGCGGAGTTCTGTAGGCAGCATTTGATGGGTTGTGGGATCTAAAGCTTGATCATAAGATCATCCATGGACGCCCAGCTTAATACAGCAGAAAACATACCAAGACACATTTATCGTATTTATCTTGAATTTTCCAGGATTTTTTTTGAGTTGCGGTTTTATTTCGCAATAAAGATCGGGTAATTTTTAAACGCGCGGGGGAAAAGTAACCCGGCGAGCCGATACAAAAGCGACTTGGGCTGTTCAACCTGAACTTTTTGATGGCGGCGGTCGACAAATGAAGTATCTTAGGCTAATTTCAACCCGACCATGAAAGAAAAAGTTTATCTATTTTTGACGTTATTTGTGATGGCCTGTGCGACGGTTACGTGGGCGGCACAGCCGCAGAACGCGTATGACGAGGCGCTGAAGCTTCATCGCGCCGGAAAATTTAAGGAAGCGATCTCCGCGTACGATAAAGCGATTCAGGCGGACCCGCGCTCGGCGAAAGCATTTGCGGGTCGCGGTGAGGCCTACGCGCGGATGGGTCAGCCCGAGCAGGCCATCAAGGACTTCGACCAGGCGATTAAGCTCAATCCTAAGCTAGCCGAGGTTTATTATTACCGCGCGAACGCCTACGGCGAAGCGAAGCAGCCCGAGCGTGCACTCAAAGACTATGACGAGGCGATCCGGCTGAATGGAAAATTTTCCGACGCTTTCCGACAGCGCGGCGGCACTTATTATGCGCTGGGGCAGTTCGACAAAGCCGCGCAGGACTTTTCCGAAGCGATTCGCCTCGATCCCAAGGACGCCGGCGCGTATTACGAGCGCGGACTCGCCGAGCGGCATCTGGGCAAAGCTGAAGCGGCGGTTCAAGACTATACGATGGCGCTCAAGCTCAATCCAAACAACGCCGAAGTTTATAACAACCGTGCCAATGCGTATTATTTGCTGCGCAAATATGATTTGGCGTTGCAGGACTACGATGCCGCGCTGAAGATCGACCCCAAAAACGCGCGCATCTACGCCAACCGCGGGCTCGCGAACTTAGGCGCGGGTAAGAATGATGCCGCGGAGAAGGATTTCACAAAATCCTTCGAGCTCGACCCGAGCCTCAAGGAAAAGCTCGAAAGCGATATCAGAACCAAGGGAATCGTAAAGTGAAATCAGTTTACATTACGACACTAGCCGTCTTATTCGCCATGATCTCCGGGGCCCCGGCGTCCGCCGCCTCCGGGGACGAAATTTTAAAAGAAGCCCAGAAGCTGCAAGAGGCCGGAAAGTTGCGCGAAGCCGTGCAGCAATACGACCGCGCGATTCAGGAGAATCCGCGGGTCGCCGAAGCCCATCTCGGCCGCGCCAACGCTTTTGCCGAGCTGGGAGAAGACGAGCGGGCGCTCAAGGATTATAACGAGGCGATTCGACTCGATCCGAAAGGCGCCGAGGCTTATCGCGGCAGGGGCGACGCCTACCGCCGTCTCGGCCAGGGCGAGCGCGCGCTGAAAGATTATGCCGCGGCGCTTCGTATTACGCCGGAAGACGCGGACATCTACCTGAATCGCGGCACGATTTATTACGCGATGAAACAGTACGAGGCGGCCTTGAAGGATTACGGCGAAGCGATCCGCGTGAATCCGGGATTTGCCGACGCCTACTACAATCGAGCGAATACTTTTATGGCCATGGAGAACCCCGAGCGAGCCATCGAGGATTATGACAAGGCGCTCGCCCTGAATGCAGATCTGTTCGAGGCGTATTACAACCGGGGAACGGCCTATTTACACCTGTCGCGGCCTGAAAAGGCGTTGGAGGATTATACGAAAGTGATCGAGGCGTATCCGAAAGCGCCCGAAGCGTTTTACAATCGCGGCCTTGCGCGCGTGCAACTGGGTGACGCGGAACAAGCCATCGAAGATTACACCCAGGCGATTCGTCTCGATCCCAAGGATCCGGAGGCGGTTTACAGTCGCGGCGTCGCGTACGCGAAGCTCGGAAAGTACGATTATGCGGCGCGCGACTTCACTGAAGTCATCGTCTTGCTGCCGAAGAACGGCGAGGCTTACGGCCAGCGCGGTCTCGTGCGCTTGCGCCAGGGACGTGGCGGTGAAGCGGATGCGGACTTCAAGAAGGCCTACCAGCTCGATCCCAACATGAGGAAAAAGCTCCAGCCGCTGATCGAAGAAGCGAAGAAAGCAACCGAAAAGCAGGACGCGAAATAGCGGTCAGGCTCTGCGCGTTATCCGCGGCGCGAGCAGCAAAAATTCGACAAAGCCCTCGGTGCCGAACTTGCTCGCGTAAAAGCCGATGACACCGAGAGGAAGAAAGACGGGCGTCAAAAGCCACGCCGCCCACGAGAAGTGATACCCGAGCAGTAAAGATAAAAAGGGCAGTGCGGCGATCTCAACGCAGACGCCGCTCATGAAGAACAACAACTTTCTCTTCCATCGAATCGTTTGCGAGCGAATAGCTTCGGAGTTCCATAAGCACAAAAGATATCCTTCGATCAGAGAGGGTTCATAATCTTCCATCACTGTCCTTTCGACGATCAATACGGATCTTAGTTGCGTGGGGGTTTACCGGAGGAGTGTAACGGAGTGCGCCGGGCAAGACAAGGGTAAAAGTTACAAAAGAAAAAATGAGGGATTTCCCTCATTATGCCAGTGGCGGACAAGAACCGGAGGAAACGACGATGATTTGGAAAAAATGTGGGGATTATTCGATAGCGGCGATAGCGCTGACGCTTGTGGTTTTAGCCGGCGGCGCCGACGCCCAAGCGCCGAATATCGATGCAGCGAAAAAAGACGGTAGCGTCGTTCTTTACGGCACCGCCGTGCCGCAGGCGATGGACGTGATCAACAAGGGCTTCGAGAAAAAGTATGGCATCCGCGTTGAGTATTGGCGCGCGTCGGCGACCGGTGTCGCGGATCGGGCCCTCAACGAATGGCGCGCCGGCCGGCCCGGCTTCGATGTCGTCGAAGCCAGCCGCGGCGTACAGCTGATCATGCAGAAGGCCGGGCTGTTCACGAAGTATACGCCGCCGAACTCCGAGAAGTTCCCGGCAAAATTCAAAGAAAAAGACGGGATCTCGACGCCGTGGCGCATGCTGCCGATCGGAGTCATCTACAATAACGATTTAGTTAAAGCCGCGGACGCGCCGAAGTCGATCGAAGATCTCGTTAATCCAAAATGGAAGGGCAAACTCACCATGCCCGATCCTTCATCGCACACGACCACCGCGCAGTTTTTGTGGAACTTGAAAAAATCGATGGGCGACAAATGGCAGGATTTCGTCAAAGGACTCGCGCGCCAGCAGCCGCTGCTGATCGAGTCTCTGACGCCCGTCATCAACGTTCTCATCAAAGGCGAAGCGCAGGTCGGCATCGGCCTGATCAACACGGTTACTCAATTCAAAGGCCCTGTGGATTACGCGCCGATCGAGCGCTATCTCGCCGATCCCAGCCTCTTCAGCCTCGGCCTCAAGGCCGCGCATCCGAACGCGGCGAAGCTCTACATCGACTATGCCTGCTCTCCGGAAGGGCAGGAGGCGTTTGCGAAGACCGGCGAGTTCGTCCTTTATCCAGGGATTTATCCGGCGGTTCACGACGCCGACAAAGTCACTGCGCGGGTCGTCTTCATGGACAATCCCAGCGAAGAGGAGTTCAAGACGATCATGACGGACTTTAGGGGAGTGTTTTTCGCGAAGTAGCGCTACAGCGGCGTGGTGCTCGACGGCGGCCTTCTGTGATGCGTCGCCTGCTCGTAGGCGTAGGCGAGCTTGATCATGTTGCCGTCGTCGTAGGGGCGGCCGAGAAAACAGATGCCGGCGGGAAGATTATCGCTTGTGAATCCGGCGGGTACGACGATCGACGGGACAAAGACCAGAAACGTATTGATGTGCGGCACTCCTTTTTGATCGACGTAGGGCGGCCGGAATGCATCGGCGATGAGCGTCGGCTGATGCTCGACCGCCTTGTGCACGATCGCGTCCAGCTGGTTGTCGGCCATCACTTTTAAAAAATTGTTCGTGAGCTCCTCGCGCGCGAGCAGGTACTCGTAGTGCTTCGCGGGATCTTCGGGGCGCTTCCAGCGCGCCTGGGATCGGCGCATCACCTTGGGAAAATCGGGCGATTCCGCCGCTTCGCGCCGTGAGGTAAAAGGCGCCCGCGCGCTGCGGCCGAAATAAACTTTGAATCCTTCTTCCGCTTGAACGTAGCTGCCGGCGCGCTTGGACAACAGCTCGTTCAGCCGTGGAATCACCACCGGGTCGATGATCTCGGCGCCGGCTTTCTTCAGCTCGCCCACGGCACGGTCGAAGATCTCGGCGATCTTTTTAAAATCGTCCGTGCCCGGTTCCGACTCAAAGCCGAACGAATCGCGCAGGATGCCGATGCGCGCGCCCTTGAGACCGTTGGTGTCGAGGAATTTGGTGTAGCTTTCCGGCGCCCGGCCGACGCCATGCGCCGTCAGCGGATCTTCCGGATCGTAGCCGACCATAACGTCCAGCAAAATCGCCAGATCTTTCACGGTGCGCGCCATCGGCCCGAGCGAGCCGGCGATCTCCGGCCAACCCGCGAAGACGCCGCCGCGGCTCACGAGACCCGCGGTTGGACGCATACCGGCGATCGAATTCCATGTCGCGGGGCGGCGGATCGACGCGAAGCCTTCCTGACCGATGCCGACGGTCGCGAAACTCGACGCGACGCTCGCCGCCGTTCCGCCCGAGGAGCCGCCGACGGTGCGATCGGGCGCATACGGATTTTTCGTCGAGCCGAAAAGCGACCCGTGCGTGTCGCCGCCGCCCAGCTCGCCGAGCGTCGCCTTGGCGAGGATGATCGCGCCGGCTTTTTTGAGCTTCTCGACGACGAATGCGTCGCGGTCGGGAAAATAATCCTTAAACAGGAGCGAACCCAGCGTCGTCGGCATGCCTTTGGCGTCGGCCTGGTCTTTGACGATGATCGGAATGCCATGGAGCGGCCCGACGAAGCCCTGGGCTTTGTACGTCGAATCGAGGCGGTCGGCATCGTCGCGCGCTTGCGGATTGATCGTGATGATCGAGTTGAGCGCCGGCCCATTTCTGTCGTAGCGCTCGATGCGCTCAATATATAGGTCCACGAGCTGCCGCGCGGTCAACTGTCCCGCCCCGTAAGCGGCGTGAACGTCGGCGATCGTCTTCTCGATCGGATTGAAGGCCGCTGTCATCGTGGTGCCGCGTCTGTTATTTCGTCTCTTTTTTATCGCCGAGCGGCTCGACTTCAAGAAAGCCGTGCTCGGAGATATCGAAGAAGTTGCCGTCGGGGTCGGAGGTGCGGGTCTCGGCGAAAGGCCGCCCGTTCGGCCGCGGCTTCGGCAGCTTCGGGTGCTTGATCTTCTTCATTTTCTCGACGATCGCCTCGCCGCTTTCGACCTCGAAGCCGAAATGGTAAAAGCCGTTCGGTGACTGCTGCTCGTGGTTGGGGAGGATGGCGAGATTGAAGTAGCCGTCGGTTAAATAAATCGCGCCTCCCTCGCGCTTGTCCTTGTGTAGAATCTTCAAGTCGAAGACGTCCATGTAAAAAGATGCGAGCTTGCCCGTGTCCTCGGTGCGGATCGCCAGGTGGCGGATTTTCGCCATACGTCCTCCTTTTGTCGCGCAGCCTATCTCGACGGATACCTTTTCGCCATCTCGCCGAAGAAGTTTTCTTTATCGAGTTCGGAGAGGAAGCTCAAGTCGACGAACTGCTCCGGCCGCGCGTTTTTTGCCTGCGGCATCTGCGGCGCCAGCATGTCGAGCATGAATTGGATGCCCTTGAGCGTCGGGTAGGGACGCCTGGGAATCGTTTTCACATAATTCTGGTAGGAGTTCTCCAGCACCTCGGGATCGTTGGTGCGCATGTACTTCGCGAAAACTTTTTGCGCCGCGGACTTATTAGCGTGGATGAAGTAAATCGATTCGATGTATCCCTTGAGCACGGCCGTGACGGTGTCGCGATTGCTTTTGATGTATGCCCTTGACGTGGCCAGACCGTTGCCCTGGACCTCGACGCCGAGGTCGGCGACATTGATGACCTCGATGAATCCCATGCGGCGGGCGATGGGCGCCGTCGAGAGATTGAAGAAGCACGCATCGAGTTTTCCCGCGACGAGCGCGCCGAGCCGCTCGGCGTCGGGTCCGGCGGGCACCAGAACCACGTCTCTATTAGGCTCGAGACCCAGATGTTTGAAAAGGATCAGCGCCGCGTAATGCGTGGCTGAGCCGAAGCCGCTAATGCCGAATTTTTTTCCTCTGAGTTGCTCGGGACGCGTAATCTCCGGCCGCGCGAAAACGACCTGATAATAATTGTTCTCGACCGCGGCGATGAGGGCGAGATCGAAGCCGGTGAGGCCCGCCTGTATGACGGTTCCGACGTTGACCATCGGCGGATCGCCGGCGGCGAGCGCCTGCGTCGCCACCTGGCCGCCGCGGAGAAAGACCGGGTCGACCTCAACGCCGTATTTTTTAAATAAACCTTCTTCTTTGCCGACCCAGATGTGCGCCTGCGTGAACGCGAGCGAAGGGTAACCGAGGCGGATTTTCTTGTTTTCCTGAGCGACCGCCGGCGTTGTTAAAAGAGCAATGACGGCTAGGAGAAAGATAAAGCTGTGGTTTAACCTCGCCGGACGTCGCATGGCGCAAACCATAGCAAAAAGCCGCGTCGATTTCCCGCCTGGGCTTTTAGCTCAAGAGCTTGAGCTTATTCTTGGCGCTTTTGCCGATCTTGGTTCGCGGGGAACTCGCCGCGACGTGCTCGAGGAGGCTCTTGCCTAAATTACGCTCGTCCCCTTGCCGTTCCGCGAATACGAAACCGAGATTAAACAGCTCCTCGGCGGCGAGCCGTTTTTCTTTCTTAAGCATTTCGAAAAGGGGGAAGGCCGAATTTCGGTAAAGTTCGCTCAAAAGGTCGACCGCCGAGTGGCGCCGCTGACCGTGCGATTTGAGCTGGCCCAGCGCAAGGCGGAATTTGTCTTCCGGTTTGACGTCGGGAAAGTCTTTTAAAGCCAGCAGAAACGGCACCGCTTCTCTGTACTTTTTGCCCTTGATCAATCGAGCCCCGGCGCTGGAAAGCTTCTCGTAGACGTACTCGTTATCGGCCATTTTCAGCACGTGCAGAAAGGAGCTTTGGATCCGCTCTTCGGCCTCGATGGCTTTCTCGAGCCTTTTCCACAAAGCGTCGAGGGTATCGCCGCGCCATTTCCCCTCGTACGTCGTGAGCAGCTCGGCGACGCTCCACGCTTTGCTCGGCTCTTCGCACGCGAGCAGCTCTTTGATGAGCGACGCGCGCGCCTCGGGGATCTTTCTCAGCGAATGGGCGGCGATGTCGCGCCGGCGATAGTCGGGATCGCCGAGCTGATCGATAAGCGTGCGCACCGTGGCCGGCGTTCCGACATCGCCCATTTTCCGGAGCGCGAACTGCTGCACGGCTGCGTGCGGGCTTTGCATGAGGCGAGCGAGTGCGGCGCGCGCGTCGTCGGGAAGATCGTGCGCGTCGAGAAGCTCGAGCGCGAGGCGCACCGCTTCGGAGAATTCGGCTTCATCGAGAATAGCGAGCAGCTTGCCATATTCGTCCTTGCGTAAATCCGCCTCGCGTAAACAGCGAAGCAGCGCGGCGAGCGCATGCGCGCGCAGCGCCGGATGGTGATCACGGCCGATGAAGCCGAACAGCCGCCGCCGCGCCTCGGAACGGCCCAGGTGTCCCAGCAGCCGCAGCGCCGACACGAGCGCCGGGCGGTGCTGTTTCGGATCCAGCGACGCTGCGAACGCCTCGACCTGCTCGTAAAACTCTTCTTGTTCCTTCGCGCTCATATCGCGTAACGCGGGCGTCAACGCGTCACACACGGCCTTGTTGAATTCGTCGGTGCCCGATTCAAGGACCGATAAAATCCCCTTCAGCGCGGCCTTGCCCCTGGCGGCCGCGAGCACTCGTGCGGCGTTTAACTGCGCGGGACGCGACATCGCGGGCAGGAGTTTTAGCAGCGGATCGACCGCAGCCGCGTCCATCCGGATGAGCAGGCGTACGGCGCGGTCCTGAAACTCACGTTCGGGTGCTTCGAGGAGTCGCACCATTCCAGGAATAGCCGCTTTGGGCTGAGTCTCCTCGAGGTAGCGCACGGCATATTCTTTCAAGATTGGATTCGAATTCTCCAGCGTGGCGCTGAGCGATTTGAGCACTCGCGAGTTCTGCAATTTGAGCCCGCCGAGAACCAGGAGCGCGGCCGAGCGCTGCTCGACCGTGCCTTTTTCCGCCAGCGCGATAATTTGGTCCAAGAGATCCGCCATGATCAGAATAGTTTCGGCTTTCCGGCGGCGCGTTGCAAGCGGTCGGTCAGCCGAGTATTTCGGGGTGAGGCGTCTGGATCACCGCCTTGAGCGGCAGATGATCGGAGGCGATCCGGGTCAGCGGATGGCGAAACGGCGCGACTTCGACTAGCGCTGAAGGCGGCGAGACCCAGATGCGATCGAGGCACAGAAAAGGAAGCGGCGCGGGAAAGGTCGGCAGCAGCTTGTTTTTGCCGAAATGCTCTTCCATCCAGCGTAGCGGACGGCCTCGGGGCCACCATTCGTTCAAGTCGCACATGACCATCGTCAGGCGCGTCCGTTCTTCGGTGATCGCGGCGAGAAGTTTTTTAACTTGGCATCTGCGCTCGTAAGGGCTGAGGCCGAGATGCGTGACGATGACGCGCACGACCTCACCATGGACATCGAGATCGACGTCGGTCGCGGCGCGCGGCTCGTGGCGCGGCACGGTCAAGTCGAACTGTTCGACATTCAGGATGCGAAAGCGCGTCAGCAGGGTGTTGCCGAATTCGCCGTTGCGCCTCTGGAGGAAACACCCGGAGACCGCCTTGAGGCCCGTACAGGCGGCGAGATAGTTCGTCTGATGCGATTCCACCCGCCCGTCGGACTCCGAATGGACTTCTTGTAGCCCGACGATATCGGCGCCGCTCGCTTTGACAATGTCGGCGATGCGGCAGGGATCTCGCTTGCCGTCGAGGCCGACACACTCGTGAACGTTATATGAAAGTGCAGTGAAGCGGGCCATCGTCGGGTCAGGGGCAGTGCTCCGGCACCTTCGCCGGTGCCGCCTTCTCGTGGGGCAGCGGCTGCCCGGCGCGAAGCCAGCGGCGCAGAATCGCCGCAGCAAAAAGCAACAGCGCTAAAATGACGGCGAGGATTACCAACGTGACTCCGCTGGGGTCGCGGATCATTTCTTCGAGTTGAGTTTCAAACAGGGTGATTCCAATGACGCCCGGGCTCATGCCGACCACCGTACCGAGCACGAAGTCGCGCAACCGGACACGCACGGCGCCGGCGGCCAAGTTGACGACCGAATAGGGCGCTACGGGAATCATGCGGATCGTTGCGACCGCAAGAATCCCGTGCCGTGAAATGAGCCGGTGCAGCCGGTTCCATCGATGGCCGGTAAAGCGCGACACCGTTCGCCGGCCGAGGTAATAGCCGATCGCGTAAATGGCTATCGCGCTCAAGACGCAGCCGGCGAGCGAGTAAACGAGCGCGGTCCATGGACCGAAGGCAAAGGCAGTGGCGGCGATCAAGATCGTCACGGGAAAAACGGTTAAGCCGCCCAGAATATAAGCGGCCAGAACGAACACGGGCGCAGCGGGGTGTTCTTCCAGCGAGACTTCCCACCCGGCGATCGTCGCCACATTGAACCAATGCTTCAAATCGGTCCAAGTCCACGCGGCGGCGAGAGCGAACAGCACGACGAGAAGCAGCGTTCCGCGCAGCAGTCCGCCGCCGGAGGAGCGCCGCTCCTCCGGCGGGAGGAGTTCCTGCACCACCTGTTCCGGCGCGATCGGCGCCTCGGGATCGATCACCGCCGAGTCGGGAATCATGCGATCGAGCATCTCGGAAACGGTCGTATCGACGGGCTCCAGCGTCCGGTCGTTCTTGCCGCGCAACCTTTCGATCGCGGCGACGAGCGATCCGGTCTCGGAGATCGCCGCGCGTACCTTTTCGGGAGCGATGCCGAGGTGCTCGCTGAGAAGCGCGTCGCGGAATTGCGCGATTTTTTCTTCGACGTCGCCGCGGCCGTTCGATTCCAACGCGAGGTCGCATTCCGTGTCCAGGCCGAGGGAGCGGTTGGCGATGTTCGCCGAACCGACACGGACGAGCCGGTTATCGACGACCATGACTTTGGAATGGACCGAGATGCAGCCGTTATCGAGGCCACACATCAGCGGACAATAGACGGCGAGCCGATGATAACGGTCCGCCGCCTGCAGGCGTTTCAACAGACGAGCGCGGAGCACGTCCATCGTAGCTTCTTCGAGCCAGCCCTCGCTTCTCTGCGATGTCACGATCACGACCTCCGGGCCGTCGGGCTCGGCAAGCCGCGCCGCGAGCGCGTCGCCGACGACCGCCGAAGTGATATAAAGATTCTCGATAAAAATCGACCGCCGCGCGGCCGCAATGGCGCTTTTGAACAGCCCTTCGATCTCCCGCACCTCGCTCAGAGTTTTTCCATATGGCGGTTCCGTGCGCGCGATAGCTATATCGACATCAGTCATGTCGGGCTTCAGTGCGGCCGGCCACGGGTCACTGTGCGCTGCCGGAGGACGCAGGCGCTCGCCGGTCGTATTATGCCAGCGTTCGCGCGCGTAATCCCCGAGCGCACGGGCGGCTGCGCCGTCCACGGCGAGCTGAACGTCATGATGCGGCGGCAGATCGGTTCCGTCGAAGTCCTTGCGCCACTCAAGCGTGAAAGGGTGCTCAGGGGTGTCCCACCGCCCCTTGGCGAGATCGAGGCCGCCGACAAACGCGATGGCATCGTCGATGACTACGACTTTGGAATGATGCGAGGCGCCGAGCGGATGGCTCGCATCCATCTCAAAAGCGATGCGTGAATGGACTCCCCAGCCGCCGTTGAATTTACGCGGCGCATCCCGCTTGAGCGCCGCGTAAATCGCGGCGAAATTCCAGATCAAGATATTGAGTCGAAGGTGCCGTTTTCTGAAGACGAGCGATTTAAGAAAGCGGCCGAGATCCCTAGAATTTTTGCTCTCTGGGCGGAGACGGATGCGGCTGTCGAAATCCCACCCAATAATGAGGATCGACTCCTCCGCGCGTTGCAAAGCATCGGCCAGGGCCGTGAAATAGGCCTTGCCGTCGATTAAAAACTTGGCGCGAGCGGCACGTCTGATTTTCCAGCAATTCTGCCCCTCCCGCAGGATCTCCCCCGCCATACAATGTCAGTGTAACAAAGAAAGGCGAAAGCTCCAGACGGGAAAGACCTGGGACGGTGAGGCTTTATAGGTACTGACGGCCTTGTAATGGATCGGGCACAGTCAAGCCCATTTTGAGGATCAAGGGATCGACCTCGCGGATGAACTCGTCGCGTGCTTGCGCATTCGTGCGGCGCTTGAGCCCCCAATAAATGTATCTTTGATCGCGCGTCGAATCCGAGCGGCCGAACATATCGAGCGCCTTGATGTACCAGAAATCGACCGCTCGCTGAACCTTATCCTTCGACTCACCGCCTCTGGCCGCCATCTCCGCCGTTTTGCTTTCGCCATAGCCGATATGGCCGATCTCTTCCTTGACAACCTTGGGCAGAATCTCTTCCAACGGACGGTATGTCGAGCCGAAAAACTCTTCGAGCTGGTATCGTCCGACGCGATCGATCAAAAAGCCGAACACGGCGAAATCCTCCCATGTGCGGATGACGCCGCGAAAGGCGTCCAAATAGCGTTTTTGATTCGGCTGGCTGAGGACCGGGGAAACGTCGACTCCGATGTCGCCGGCGACCCGCGCGATCTTCCTGTAATGATCGATCTCCTCGGCGGCTGTGCGCGCCACCACCAGTTGGTCGGTTTTGCTCGGCGCCGTCGGCAGGATGTCTTTCACGTACAGATGGGGTCCGCCGATCTCACAATCCGCCTGAATCGTGAGCACCCGCGCTAAAAGATCGCGGTACTCGGCGTCCATTTTTTCGAGATCTTTAAGGGTGATTTTATCGCGAAACATAAAGCCTCCATCTTTAGTGTAGACCCATTTTGGGCCACCTCCAACCAACCCCGAATGTAGCTTGAAGAGCCTCAGAGACCTGCTATGGTCTGCTTCGCCGATGGCTGCAGACCCCCAATTTTTTATTTTAACGCTCGCCCTTGTCGGCATCGTTATTATTATTGCGGCGCTGCTTTCGGGGCTGATCGATCGGAGCGATGTCCCTCAAGTAGGCGTATTCCTTGCCCTCGGCGCGGTGCTGGGTCCGGCGGGGCTCGGGCTGCTCGACGTGACGCTCGATTCGCCGATTTTGCGCGTCGTCGCGACGCTTTGCCTCACTCTGGTCCTGTTTACCGATGCGGTGAGCTTGCGAATCGCCGAGGTGCGGCGTCATGCGCGACTGGCGTTCATTGTCGTGGGTCCGGGCACGCTGCTGACGGCAGCGCTCATCGCTCTTGCGGGCTGGTATCTGCTCGATTTGAGCGCGGCGGCCGCCGCAGTGCTCGGCGCGGCCCTCGCCTCGACCGACCCCGTGATGCTTCGCGGGCTGGTCCGCCGACCGGCGCTGTCCGAACCGGTTCGCCTCGCGCTCCGCCTGGAAAGCGGCCTCAACGATATCGTCCTGCTGCCGATCATTCTCGTCTCGCTGCCATTCTTGAATAACGGCCGCTTGCTCGGCCTCGCGGATTGGGCGAGCATCGGCCTCGATTTTCTTCTCCTGGGGCCCGGCGCGGGCATCGCTGTCGGTCTCCTCGCGCTTGCCGCGCTCGACATGATCCGACGGAAGATAGGTGTCCGCCGCGACTACGAATCGCTCTATTCCCTCGGCGTCGCGTTCACCGCCTACGCCGCCGCCGAGTCGGTGCACGGCAGCGGCTTTCTCGCCGCCTTCGCCGCCGGGCTGACGATCGCGGCGCTCGACATCGATCTATGCGATTGCTTTCTCGAATACGGCGAGACGACCGCCGAGATGGCGCTGCTCTTCGCGTTCGTTCTGTTCGGCAGCTCGCTTATCTGGACGGGGTTCAGCGTACTGAATCTATCCGTGCTGCTGTTCGCGTTCGCCGTCGTTCTGATCCGCGTGGTCGCGTTTTCCGCCGCGCTTACAGCGATGCGCTTGACCATGCGCGAATGCCTGCTGATCGCCTGGTTCGGCCCGCGCGGCTTGAGCTCGCTGCTGCTGGTCCTCGTGCCGGTCTTTGCCGGCGCGGCGGGCAGCGAGCAGCTCTTTCATATCGCCTGCTTCGTAGTGCTCTTCTCCGTCGTGCTTCACGGCGGCTCGTTAATGTTCCTAGGCCGCGGACAGCGACCGCTGACGGTCACGCCGGTCGCAGCGGAAAATGTCGGCAGCGACACCCTTGTCATTCCAGCCGACGGAGTCCCGGCTGGTACAGAGCAGGAACGCATCTCGATCGCCGAGATGCAGCGGCTTAAGCAAAGCGGCGCACCACTGCTCGTCGTCGATGCCCGCTCGGAGCGTAGCTTCGACGACGATCGCCGCCGCGCAGAAGGGGCGATCAGAATTCCGCCCGACGACGCGGCGCGGCGCGTCGCCGAGCTCGGCGTGCCGAAGAATACCTGGTTAATTCTTTTCTGTGCCTGACCCGACGAAGCGACCAGCGTCCGTGCGGCGCACGAGTTAAGAAAAGCCGGCTGGATCCGGGCGCGAGCGCTCGTGGGCGGGTGGCAGGCGTGGCGCGAGGCGGGACTGCCCGTCCAAGACGACTCCAGCGGGGCTGAGTAAAATCCGCCGCGGTCCAGGGAAAAACTTACCGTCCGAATTATCGCTAATCCTGAAAAACGCCCGGATAGCCTAGACTGGCACTCCTATTGCTCGATAGGAGTTGTATGAAAATCGCCGGCTATGTCGTGGCTTTGCTATTATTGATTCCGGCGGCTGCGAGCGCTGAGGACCGTACAGGCAGCGCTTCGAGCAACCGGCGGGAGCCGTCGAAGCTGCACGGCGAGCTCGCCCATGGGCCATATACATTCGATCAGTATATCGCCGATCTCAAGGAGTCGGCGCGGAAAGACGAGCCGAAACCCGCCAATCCCGTCACCGAAGAGCAGGCAAAGCAGGTGGCGTCGAATAAGTATCGAAACTACAAGCCGCTGAATCCATTCGTCCTCGAATGGTGAGCGGGCGCAGGGCCGGCGCTAGCCGTGTTCCCTGATTCTCCTTTTCAGTACTTTTTTTCTTTTCGGCCGTAGATCTCTCCGATGCGCGTGCTCGGTGTGCGGGCGTACGCCTAAGTGCTCGCATAAAGATAAGTGGCTTGACAAGCTCCCGCCGGCGGACCTAGTTTGCGCGTGGGAGGGCCGTTTATGTTCATGCGCGCCATCTTCACAGCTTTCGCAATTCTTTTAGTTTTCGCCGAAGCCGGGATGGCACAAGAAAAGTCGAAAGGATCGGCCAAGTTCAAGGACGCCGCTTCCTGCAACGAGTTCGCGCCGGCCAGCAAAAATGTCAGGGAGCAAAAGGTCGGTATCGAGCAATGCTTCATCGTGTCGGAGGAAACCGTCTTCAACATCAAAGGGCAAAGATTCCGCCGCGTAGAAGTGCGGCTCGCGGGCACGGTCGACGGCTGGGCGTCGAAGGAGAAAGGGCAGCGCGCGATCTATTTCACCGACGGGCCGGACTTTGTCTTCGTGCAGTCGGGCTTGAACGGCCCGCGCGCGCGCGGCGTTGGCCGTTACGAGGCGGCCACCGGCCACGGGATGACGATTATGTATCCGGAGGACGCGCGCGACTGGAACGGCAAGCTCTACATCACCGCGCACGGCGCGGGCTCCTACGGCGACATCGGTTATTTGATTCCCCGCGATCCGAACGCGAAATACAATCGCCTGGCGGACGTGAATCGCTACACGACGCTGATGATCGACAAGGGCTACGCGGTCGCGCACACGATGCGCGCCTCGGACCGGAACACCGGCGATGTCGTCGTCACGCTCGAAGACGGCACGACGATAAAAAACAACGTGAGCGCGCACGCGGGGCTAATCTCGTCGTGGACACAGTTGGCGCAGAATCTCATCGCGAAGAATCTCGGCGCCAAGCCGCGGCGGAATTACTTCTACGGCCATTCGGCGGGCGGTTTTCTTGGGCGGCTGATCAATTATCAGCCCGGCGCCAACCGCGACGATGAAGGCAAGCGGCTGTTCGATGGTTTTCTTCTAGACGACGCCGGCGGCGGGCTCTGGCTGCCGAAGCTCGTCGTCGACGGCAAAGATACATTGTACGCGACGGACGAGGGGCGGAAGGCGTTCACGAAGCAGATCGACGTAAGCCACATGCTCTATCTCGGCGAAACCGGGGATTACGTGCAGAACAAGCGGGCGAACGCGCGCATCCTCCTCGACAAAGGATTGGGAGACCAGCACCGGATGTACGAGATCCTCGGCGTCAGCCACTTCGACGCCGGGCAGGTCGACCGCGCCGATCTCGTGCCGCAGAACATCGACTTGAGCGGTTTATACGATTCGCTCATCGACGGGCTCGACGCGTGGGTCGATAAAGGCACCGCGCCGACGGCAACGAAGAGCGATCTGAAGGAATTGGGGGGCGGTGGCGTGGCGCTGCCGGAAGTCGCCTGCCCGCTCGGCGTCTATCACGTCTTTCCACTCGGCATTAATCCAGGACGCCGCGGAGGGCAGGAGACGTCGCTCGCCCGCTTCGACGGCATCAACCAGGAGCCGCTCGACGCGCGCGGCGAATTCGTCGACATGAACGGCAACGGCGTGCGCGATAAGCGCGAGAACTTGACGCAGGCGTGGCAGCGCGCCGGACTGCTCAAAAAAGGCGAGGCGTTCAATCGCAACGTCTATATGAATTGCGTCAAGGCGGCGGCCGGAAAGCTCGTTAAGGAAGGTCTGCTGCCGCAGAAAGTTGCGGAGGATTACGCCGAGCAGGCGGCGAAGACACCGCTCAGCGGCGACCGCTAGACTTGCAAAAAAGATGGCCGAAAAAGCGCTCGTTATCAAAGGCGGCAGACTCATCGACGGCACCGGGCGCGCGCCGATAGGCGACGCCGTCATCGTCATCCAAAATGGAAGATTCCAAGCGGTCGGCCGCACCGGTTCGATCGCGGTTCCGCCGAATGCGGAAGTCATCGACGCCGCGGGCAAGACGATTCTTCCCGGCTTCATCGACGGCCACGGTCATCTCGAAGACTTCCACGGCGAATTGTATCTCCATCTCGGTATCACGACCTGCGCCTCGATAGAGCTCTATCAGGACGGCCCGTGGACACGTGCACAGAAAGAGGGGACGGCCCTCGGCAAAATCCGTGGCCCGCGCATCTGGATGACCGGCCGCGCGATCGGCGGCGTCGGCACCGGCCACGACGCCTTCGGCTCGCGCACGTTTCGCGAC
>DATJFG010000151.1:0-24579 GCA_035495775.1 Verrucomicrobiia bacterium
CGCGCGCAAAGAAGGCACGCTCGTCGTCGGCATTCCCGCGAGCGTGGAACTGCGTAAGACGTTCGAGACGACCTTTCCGGCGAAATTCAAAATCCTGCTGGAGCTTACTCCCGCGCGAGGGCCGGAGAACGCCAACCGCATTATCAGCGAGCACACGGCCGGCGTGCAGTACTTCGATGCCTTTATTTCCGGCGGCGCGACACCGCTCACCGTCGTTGCCGCCGGCGCGGCCGACGAAATGCATCCTTATATGATACTTCCCGAGGTGCGTGACGCGAAGAACTGGTGGGGCGGCCACATCTGGGAAGACAACGTCAGCACGAAGAAATACATCTACGCGTTTCAGTGCTACACGAGCGAGACGTTCTGGTACAACACGTCGCTCGTCAAGCAGCAGGAGATCCGGTCGTACGACGACCTCCTGAATTCCAAATGGAAGGGGCGCATCGGCTACCTCGACCCGCGCAACCCGGGTTCGGGCCAGAACACCTGGGCTTTTTTGTGGAAGATCAAAGGCGAGGAGTATCTCAAGAAGCTCGCGCAGCAGGACATGGTGGTGACGCAAAATCAGCGGCAGCTCGCCGACGGGCTCGCGAAGGGCAAACTTGCGTTTACGGTCGGCCTCAGCCATTACACCTACGAGGGATTTATGAAGGCCGGGCTGCCGGTAAGCCCGGTGCCGAAGATCAAAGAAGGCGGCCAGGCGAACAACGGCAGCGGCGTGCTGACGGTAGTGAAAAATCCGCCGCACCCGAATGCGACGAAAATTTTCGTCACCTGGTTTCTCAGCAAAGAGGGCCAAGAGCTTTACGGCAAGGCGATGATTCAGGGGAGCCGCCGGCTTGACGTCGATACGAAGTGGCTCACGGAGTACGGCATCGAAGGATGCAAGGATGTGATGACGGTCGATGATTATCTTCGCCTGGAGACCCACCTCGAATCGTCGGTGCAGAAGCTGCGTAATCCGTCGATCGCTCTCGCCACGAAGATTTTGAAGTAGCGAAAAATAGGCCAAGGAGCCGCGCTATGATCAGCCAACAAGAAAACGATTTATTGACCCGCACCGATAAGGGCACGCCCGCCGGCGAGATGATCCGCCGCTACTGGCAGCCGGTCGCGCTCGCCGAAGAACTGCTGCAGGGCGGCGCGCCGCTGCCGGTGAAAATTCTGGGCGAGGACCTCGCGCTTTTTCGCGACGATCAGGGACGGCCGGGACTGTTGGGGATTCACTGTGCGCATCGCGGCACCGACTTGAGCTACGGCCGCGTCGAGAACGGCGGCTTACGTTGTTTGTATCACGGCTGGCTTTACGACGTTCATGGCCGCTGCCTCGAGCAGCCCGGCGAGCCGAATTGCGGAGAACACCGCGACAGCATCCGGCAATTATCCTATCCTTGCCGCGAAGCCGGCGGCGCCATCTTCGCCTATATGGGTCCCGGCGAGCCGCCCGAGCTGCCGAACTATGAATTTTTAACCGTCGCGCCCGATCGCCGCTACGTCAACAAGATTTATCACGAGTGCAACTATCTCCAGGGGAACGAAGGCAACATCGATCCGGTGCATCTTTCGTACCTGCACCGCTTCTTCGAAGTGCCGCAGGGCCGCTACACCGGCGTACGCAACACGGAAGATTCGCATTATAGCCTCGTCGGGCGCAACTTGGCGCCGTCGATCGAAGTCGAGCTGACCGACTTTGGCGTGCGCATCTACACGGCGCGGACCCAGCCCGACGGGAAAGTCTATCTCCGTGTGTCTTACTTCGTGCTGCCGAATCTTAGCGCGTTCCCAGGCCAGACCGGCGGTGAAGGCTACTCGATCAACTGGCATGTGCCGATCGACGACGAGCATCACTGGAAGTACACGTTCGTCTTCAGCCG
This sequence comes from Verrucomicrobiia bacterium, assembly GCA_035495775.1. Classification (GTDB taxonomy): domain Bacteria; phylum Desulfobacterota; class Binatia; order UBA9968; family UBA9968; genus JAJPJQ01. Next base: position 1,878 of record DATJFG010000151.1, read on the forward strand.
CGACGCCGCCCTCGACAAGGAGATGATTCATCGCGCCCGCTCCGAGGTGGGGCCGGATTATAAATTGGTGCGCAACCGCGCGAACCGTTTCAACCAAGACCGCGAAGAAATGAAGACCAAAACCTATTCCGGCATGGGCTTCGGCTTTCAGGCGCACGACCTCTTCGCGACGTCCAGCCAGGGTCCGATTCAGGACCGCACCAACGAGCATGTGCTCTCCTCCGACAAGGCGATCATTGCGGCGCGAAAGCTCATGGAGAGGGCGATCAAGGATATCCAGGAAGGGCGCGAGCCGCCGCACATCGTGCGCGATCCGCGCGAGAACCGCTTTCCCCACCTTCAGGTGATCTCCGATTTGATTCCCGGAACGACGGACATCAAGCATTATACGAAGAAGGTGGAAGAAGAGGCGAAGGCGCGCCTGTGAACCCGCCGCTCAGAATGGGCATGGCGGGCCTCGGCGTCGCAAGCACGCAGATCCTCCCGCCGGTCGCGAAGCTTCCGTACGTAAAAATCGCCGCGGCCGCCGACACGCGCCGCGACGCGCTGGAGAAATTCCGCCAGGAATACGGCGCGGAGGTCTTCACGAGCTTTGAAGCGATGTGCGAAAGCCCGAATGTCGACTTCGTCTATATCGCGACGCCGAATGACCTCCACGCGCGCCACGCGGTCACCGCCGCCGAGCACGGCAAGCACGTCATCGTCGAGAAGCCGATGGCGATGACGCTCGAGGAGTGCGAGTCGATGAACGCCGCGGCGGAAAAAAATCGCGTCAAGCTCCTCTGCGGCCACACGCACAGCTTCGATCCGCCGATCCGCAAGATCCGCGAGATCGTCCAAAGCGGCGAGCTCGGAAAGCTCCGCATGATCCACAGCTGGAATTACAATGAATTCATGTATCGGCCGCGCATGAAGCACGAGCTCGCGATGAGCCACGGCGTCGTGCTCAATCAAGGGCCGCACCACGTCGACGTCGTGCGGCTCATTGGGGGCGGCATGGTGAAGAGCGTGCGCGCGACCACCGGAGTCTGGGATCCGGCGCGCGGTCACGAGGGGAGCTATGTCTGCTATCTCGAATTCGAGGACGGCGTGCCGGCGACGCTCGTCTACAGCGGCTACGGCTTCTTCGACACCGCGGAGCTGTTTTGGTGGATCGGAGAAGGCGGCCAGCCGCGTGAGCCGCAAACCAACACCAAGGTGAGAAAAAGGCTCAAAGGGATTTCCACCGTCGAGGAAGAAGAGATGCTGAAGGAGCAGATGCGCTACGGCGGCCGGCGCGAAGGCGAGTACAGCCACGATTGGCAAGGCGATCGGCATCAGCCTTTTTTCGGCTTCACGCTGGTGAGCTGCGACAACGGCGATATCCGGCAGACGCCGGGCGGTTTGATGATTTACGGCGAAGAGGGACGAAGAGAAGTCGCGCTGCCCGCGGGCAAACGCGGACGCGAAGCGGAGGTCGACGAGCTCTATCAGGCGATCGTAGAGAACCGTCCGGTTTTCCACGACGGACGCTGGGGCGAGGCGACGCTGGAGGTCTGCCTCGCGATGATTGAATCCACGAAAGCCAGGCGGGAAATTTTTCTCAAGCACCAGCGGCCGGTGCATTGATCCATTCCTGATTCAAATTCGAAGTTACATACCGTGAAGCGAACGGTCGTCATCGCTGCCGTCGGTTGGGTATTTTTCATCCCGCTTCTTCATGCCGGCGAAGCCAAGCCCGGTTCGTGGGAGACGGTCCTCGGCGAGGCGCGGAAAGAGGGTAAGCTCGTCGTCGGCATTCCACCCAGTGCGGAGCTGAGAAAACAGATCGAGCCACTCTTCAAGTCGCGCTTCGGCGTCGAGGTGGAGACGTTCTCGGCGGCGGGACCGGACATCGCCAACCGGATCGTGTCGGAATCCAAGGCCGGCGTGCGCTACTTCGATGCACTCATCTTCGGCTCGTGCACCGGCGTGCCGCTGATTCACTCCGGCGCCTTTGAGCCGATCGATTCATATATGATCCTTCCCGAAGTAAAGGATGCCAAATACTGGTGGGGCGGCCATCTCTGGATGGACAATGTCAGCACGAAACGGTTTTTCTATTCGTTCATCGCGATCAAGGGAACCGAAGGGCTATGGCACAACACCAGCACGGTCAAGCCGGACGATGTCCGCTCCTTCGACGATCTGCTCGATCCCAAATGGAAAGGCAAGATCGGCTTCAGCGACCCGCGCGTCCCCGGCTCGGGCCTGTCCCTCTGGTCATTTCTGTGGGACATCAAGGGCGAAGATTTTCTGCGCAAGCTCGTGCGCCAAGAGCTGTTTGTCAGCCGCAACCTGCGGCAGATCGCCGACGCGCTCGCCAAGGGAAAGCTCGCGCTCTCGCTCGGCATCGGTTATGCGCAGCTCGAGCCCTTCATTAAGGAGGGGCTGCCGGTGAAGGAACTCCCCGAGCCCCGCGAGGGGCTGCCCGCGAGCAACGCGTACGGCACGGTCGGCGTCGTGAAAAACCCGCCGCATCCGAACGCGGCCAAAGTCTTTATTAACTGGCTCTTGTCTAAAGAAGGGCAGGAGTTCTATACCAGGGTGATGCTGCAGGCGACGCGGCGTCTCGATGTGGAGACCAAGTGGCTCGCCAAAGAAGGTGCGGAAGCGGCCAAGGACACGATGAGCTTCAAAGACTACGACCGGCTGAGAAATCACCTGGAAGACAAATGCGTCAGCATTCGCGAGCCGTCGAAGAAATTCGCCGAAACGATTCTCAAGTAAAAGGAGCAAAGCAAGCATGGCTGGAAACGATCGCGTGAAGGATTTGATGGAGGCGTTTCAGAAAACCGCCTATTTCCAATGGATGAACCGTCAGGGGATCCCGGTCGTCGACGGCTACGGCGTCGAGGACGTGCGCAACCTCGCGATGAAGCCCTGGGAGAAGATCGGCGGCAACGCGTCGTTCATCAATCTCTACGGCATGGAGGGCGTCACCGGCATGTACGTGGGGGAGATTCCCGCCGGCGGCGCGCTCAAGCCGGAGAAACATTTTTACGAGAAGGTCATCGTGATTCTCAGCGGCCACGGCGCGACCGAAGTATGGCAGGACGGCGGGCGCAAGCAGACTTTCGAATGGGGGCCGTGGAGTCTCTTTGCGCCGCCGATGAACGCGTCGCACCGGATGGTAAACGGCGGCCGCGAGCCGGTGAAGTTTCTCGCGGTGACCAATGCGCCGCTTCTCTTCGACGTCATCCATAACGAGGACTTTCTCTTTAACTGCCCATACAATTTTTCCGACCGCTACTCGGGCACCGAAGGATTTTTCAATGTCGGCACCAAGCGCTACGAGACGGGCATGCAGCACATCTGGGAGACGAACTTCATCATGGATATCCAGTCCGCGTCGCTCGACAACCGCGACGTCAAAGGGGCCGGCGTCCGCATCACGCAGTTCGAATTGTCCGGCAACGGCCTCATCGGCCATTTGGCGCAGTGGCCCGCCGGCCGCTATCACAAGGCGCACTATCACGGCCCGGGCGCCATTCTCTTGGGGCTTCAGTCCTCGGGATATGTGCTGCTGTGGTCAAAAGAGCTGGGGACGCGGCCGTTCGAGTCGGGACGCGGCGAAGAGGTCGTCGAGGTCAAATGGAAGGAAGGCAGCGTGTACTGTCCCCCCGGCGGGTGGTTCCACCAGCATTTCAACACCGGGCCGAGCTCCGCGCGCCATCTCGCGGTGCGCTACGGCAGCCGGCTCCACCCGATCGGCTTCAAAATCGCCGACAAGCGGAGCGAAGACGGCGTCTATATCGATGTTAAAAAAGGCGGCACGCTGATCAACTACGAGGACGAGGACCCTTACATCCGCAAGCACTACGAAGACGAGATGAAAAAAACCGGCGTCGAGTGCCAGATGCCGGCCGTATAACTCAACCGAGCTGCACAGACCGCGCGCGATTTGCCGAGCGTAATCCGTTATGCGATTATGGTTGATCCAAGATGAACGGTGCTGAATCGGCAAATCACGCGGACCTTCTGCCACGCGCCGCATCGCTCCGCTTCGATGTCCGGATCCTCCTCTTGAGTCTGCTGCTCGCCGGCATCGCTTTTCTGGTCATCACCCCGCTCTTCCTGCTGCTGTTGAACAGCTTTCAGATCGGCAAACCGGGCGGCGCGATCGTCTATGGCCTTGACGGCTGGCGCCAAGCGTTTTCCAGTGCGGGGATCCTCGATGCGATCTACAACAGCTTTTCACTGGCGATCACGCGCCAGGCGATCGGCACTGTCGTCGGTATCTTTCTCGCCTGGCTGCTCGCGCGCACGGATATTCCGATGAAGCACGGGCTCGAGTTCATGTTCTGGCTCTCGTTTTTTCTCCCCGCGCTGCCTGTGACGCTCGGATGGATTTTGCTGCTCGACCCTAAGTACGGCATCTTGAATCAGCTCTTCGCCAAGCTGCCGTTCATCGGCGGAGCGCCCTTCGACATCTATTCCTATTGGGGAATCGTGTGGGTCCATCTCGCGACCACCGGCATCTCGCTAAAAGTGATGCTGCTGACGCCTGCATTCCGCAATCTCGACGCCTCCCTCGAGGAATCTTCGCGCGTCGCGGGTGCCGGCACGCTCAGAACCATGATGCGGATCATCGTTCCTGTCATGATGCCCGTGATACTCGTCACGACGATTTTGGGCCTCATCCGCTCGCTCGAGGCGTTCGAGATCGAGCTCGTGCTGGGCGTGCCCATTGGGCTTCACGTCTTCTCGACCAAGATCCACAGCTTCGTCACCCACGAGCCGCCGCAGTTTCCACCCGCCACCGCGCTCGGCGCATTTTTTCTGTTGCTCCTGCTCGCGCTCGTCGCGTTCCAGCGGCTCTATCTCGGCCGTCGATCGTACGTGACGGTGACGGGAAGGAGCTTCAGCACGCGTCCGATCGCGCTGGGCCGATGGAAGTACCCCGCACTGATACTCGTGCTTGGGTTGTCGCTCAGCCTGACGGTGCTGCCGATCGCGTTCCTGCTGCTCGGCACCTTCATGAAGCTCTTCGGCTTTTTCACGATCAAAGACCCGTTCACGCTCGACAACTGGCGCGGCGTCCTTTCCGACCCGATCCTTCTGCGCTCGATCAAAAATACGCTCGTGCTCGGCTTCTGTGCGGCCGGCATCGGCGTCATCGTGAGCTCCCTCGTCGCCTATGTAATCGTCAAGTCGCGCTTCAAGGCGCGCATGCTGCTCGACTTTCTCTGCTGGCTGCCCTGGGCGATTCCCGGCATTCTGCTCGGTATGGCGCTGTTGTGGACGCTGCTGCTGATCCACAAGATTCTGCCGATCTATGGCACGATGGGCGCGCTCGTGCTCGCCATGGCGATCAGCGGTCTGCCCGTATGCGTGCAGGTCATGAAGAGCTTTTTGATGCAGCTTAGCAACGAGCTCGAAGAGGCCTCGATGGTCGCCGGCGCATCATGGCTCACGACTTATCGCAGGATCGTTCTGCCGCTCATTCTCCCCTGCTTGATTGTCGTCGGTCTGCTCGAGTTCATCTCCGCCGCGCGTAATATCAGCACGGTCGTCTTGCTGGCGACGGGCCAGACGCGCCCCCTTTCGCTGCTGATGCTCGACTACGCCGCGGGCGCCGAGCTCGAGCGCGCGACGGTCGTGGCGACGGTCATCGTCGGCATCGTCGTGCTCGCCGCGCTGGGCGCCAGGTCGCTTGGCGGGCAGTTCAGCATCCGCGGCTGAAGATGCGCGATTTTTTTCTTGACCTTTGCGGGTAAACTGACTTACCATAGCCAAAAACAGGCTGGATCGACGCGGATCCGGTCACATCGTCGAATCGTTTTACTCAAGCCCGGACTGGGTCGCCCCAGCCGGGCGTTTTTGTCGGCGGATCTCAAACAAAAGGAGGACGGGATGCTGAAGAACTCGTGCGGAGTGTGCAAGATCGTGGGGCTCATCGCGATCATCGGCGCGCTCAACTGGGGCATGATGGCGCTGTTCCACATAAACATCGTCGAGCAGATGGTCGGCATGGGGATGGCGACCTGGATTTATATGCTGGTCGGTCTCGCCGGCGTCATGCTGCTCGTCAGCTACGTTTACGTCTGCCCGAGCTGTAGAAAAATGAAAGCCGCCTAGCTCTCTGGTATTCGTTTCGGGGGCTGCGCCGCCCGGCGCGGCTCCCTTTCTTTCATCTCTAACCTCCGCCGGAGTCGGTAGGCCTCTGAGGCGTGTAAATTTTTTGCCTTTTTTCCGCCAACCCCCTTGAACGCAAGAGTAATACAGCTACGACAAAATTATGGACACACCACTCTCCCCGTTGGAAACGCGGCGTCAGGTGCTGGCGCTGCTGGGTCAACTCCGCGCGGCGGAACGCGCGGTTCAGTCGGCGCAAGGTGCCGTCGCCCGAATGATCGAGTTCGAGCAACGGCAGCTGTTCGCCGAGTTGGAACGATTGCCTGGCGCGTCGGAAATCGATGCCGACGCGACAGCCTCCTTCGGAGTTCAAACCCAGCAGCCGTGGAGTCTTACGACGGCGCTCTCAGTTGTATTGGAGAGCTTCGTAAGCGCCTTGAAGACGCGAACCGCTTGAAAATCTGGCCTAGGTTCCTGCCGCGCAAACCGCATGGGCGATGAAAGGCGCCCGTGCGGAGCACCGACAGGATTCAAACCAGACGTTCAAGCGCGGAGGCGAGACGCCGCCTTATCGCCAGCACATCTTACAAAGGAATTCGAAAGCGCATCGACCGCGCGGGTGCAGCCGTGTGCCCGATGAAAGATCGCTTTCAAGATTAGAATTCTCTAATTCCGTGCCCCGCTCGGCGAGTGGCGAAATTACCTTGAGGCGCGCTATAATGTTCCGTTAGGAGGTCTCGCCGCCTATGCTCGCCACCCGCATCGCACAAAAAGAGGGCACGTTTTACTTCGCCGCGGTCAAAGCGACCGACTTGCTCGAACGAGTGCGGTTCACCAGCCGCTACTATTTCGAGGGGGAGGAGATCGCCGCCGACGACGCCGGCGACGATGAGGTCGCGCGCTTCATCTCCGGCATCGAGAAGACCGAGAAGTCGTTCCAGCGAGTCTTGAACCGCCGCAAGGTCGGCCAGATCGTCAATTTCTACGAGACCGCAGTAAGCCAGCCGCTCATCCCGGGCACCATCCTGCTGTTTACCGACGAGACGCTGGGCTTCCGCCGCCAGGAGGGCTCCGACACGATCGGCTTTTTGAGCGAGCCGAAAGGAAAATTTTTGATCATCGACGGCCAGCACCGGCTTGCCGCGCTGCACTTCTTCGCGCAGAAACACCCGGAGACCGCCAAGGAAGTCGACGTCCCGTGCGTCTTGTTCGACGGCAAAAGCGCCGACTTTGCGACCGAGATGTTCGTCATCATCAACTCGACGCATACGCGCATCAACAAATCCCATCTCGTGGACCTCTACGAGCGCGTCTCATGGGAAACGCCCGAAAAGAAACTCGCGGCAAAAGTGGTGAATCTCATGTACGAAGAGAACGATTCACCGCTCCGCTACCGCATCAACCGCCTCGGCGGGCGGAGCCGCCAGGAGAAATGGATTTTACAGTCCGAATTATTCAACGAGATCTACAAAGTCGTGCTCAAGAATCGGAAATTCTTCGACAACCAGTTTCAGTTTCGTTCCGACTACGTCTACGCGCTCGTGCGCGATTATTTCAAAGCGGTCCGCGACACGATGCATTCGGTGTGGGGCGACAACGAGCGGTATATGTTCACCCGCGATGTGACGTTAAAGGCGCTCATCCGCGTCTTCGGCGACATCATCCGCAACCGCAAGATCTTTCAAGCCTGGGATGAAAAGCGCGACCCGCGTGTCTTCGCGGTGCTGATGCAGCCGTGGAAAGAGCTCGTACGGGAATTTCGCGCCGACGGATTCTATGAGCGCTTCCCGGCGAAAGGGCAGGTCGAGCGCGTCCGCCGTATCCATGTAAAGCTCAGTCAGGCGATCGGGTACGCATGAAGGCCCAATGGACCACGCAGGTGACGAGCAAGCAGGCTATCGTGGAGGGCGGTTGCTACCATCGCCGCCCCGATAGCGGACCGAACCCGCGTCAGAGGTTTCGCCTTCTCGCGCGGATACGCCGACATCTCGGTCGGCGATCCCGCATCTATCGGCTCCTGCAACGACTCCGCCGTAAGGTCCGAGCGCCGTCTTTCGCGCATTCCTGATCCAGAAACGAGCGCCTCCGGCCAAGTCTTGCAGTAAAATACGTCGCAAATCGCGGCAATTTGGCGCCGTTCATCGCATTCTGGTCGCGTTATGATTCTGGCCCAGGTCAAATCAGCCGGATGCAGCTAGGTCATTATTTTTGCTTAGGAAAATGCGGCGAGAGTCACAAGTCCATGGATAAAATGTGACCCCACTCTCCTTTATCTTGAGGTCGCTAGGGGATAAAAAAGGATCATTCAATCACCGCTAGAATAAAAACCCTCCCCCAGAAGGTTCCGAAGGATTAGGAGGAAAGAATGAAGCTTTCGACAGCATACGTGTGCTACTCCTGCGATGAGGTTTTGGATACCGCACCCTACGGGCGCTGCCATATGTGCGGCTCCTCCGACGTCTATCCGCTGAGCTGGTTGGGGCAGCCTGAGGAGAAAAGAAGCCGCTGGGTCGATCGCGTCAACGGCAGAAAAGGCAAGGAATACGCCGCGAACACACGACCCGTATAGCCATGCAGAGGCGTGGCTATTTCAGGATCTGCTCGGCAAAGGCGGCAGACGGCGCTCTCACTTTCGTGTACTTGTCCTCGAGGTGGTTGCGCACGCGGTGGTATTCTTCCACCGTGAGCACATCTTTGGCGGCCTGCACGCCCTCGGCCTGGAGCCACTTCGTGTCCACGTCGAGCCGCCGCGTCGATTGATGCATGACCTTGACGTAAAGCTCCTGTCCGTCCTTCGATAACAGCCAATTGACGAAGAGTTTCGCCGCGTTCGGGTGCGGCGGGCCTTTAACGATGCCGATCACGCCGGAGCCGTTGCTCGAAGGCCCTCCTTCCTTCAGCTTGGGCATTTCCTTGATCGGCAGGTTGGCGACGATGAAGCCCTCGAGCGTGTAAAAGCTGACGCCGAGCGCGATCGCCAGCTTGCCTTTGGCGAGCGCGTCGGCCAGCTGGCGCTGGTCGCGGCTCACGAACAGATCCTGCTGTACGAGTTTTCTCAAATATCCCTCGCCCCGGACATCCCAGAGAAACGACCAGATCGACTGCCCCGAGCCGGGCGTTCGCGGATCGAGAAATCCCAGTCTCCCCTTCCACTTGGGATTGAGGAAATCGTCCACCGAACGTATCTCTTCCGGCCTGACCAGCGACGTGTTGTACCAATAGCCGCCGGTGCCCGCGTCCGCGATAAACGAATAGAGAAACCGCTTGGTCTTCAAGTTGTCTTCCCAGATGTGGCCGCCCCACCAGTATTTTTCTTCTTTCACCTCAGGCAGAATCCAGTTCGGCGGCATCGCCTCGACCATGCCGTCCTCGGCCATCGATTCGTAGGTGCCCGAACCGCCCATGAAAACGTCGAAATATTTAACCCCCGCCTTGAACTCCGATGCGATGCGGCTCGCGTTCTGCGGTCCGCGCGCCGGCAAGAGCTCCGTGTCGATGCCGAACTTCGGCTTGAAGACGAGCTCCAGCTCTTTTCTCAATTCTGCGCGTGCGGGAATACCGACGACGATCTTCCCCTCTTTTTTCGCTTCCTGGAGTGTCCGCTCCCAATCTTTCTTCCAGTCGCCGCTTTGCGCAAGAACGCTAGGCTGCAAAGGCATGAAAAAAAACGCGATTAAAAGAATCCGGCTGATCGTCATGTCTTTCTCCTATTTAAGGACCTGTTCGGCGAATTGCGCCGCCGGGAGCCTCACGTTGGTATATTTATCCTCGAGATGATTGCGCAGCCGGTTATACTCTTCCATCGTCAAAGAATCCTTGGCGGCCTGCGTGCCGTACTCGGCAAGCCATTTGGTATCGACATCGAGGCGGCGCGTCGATGATTTCATCACCCTGCCGTAGAAATCCTGCCCCTCGCGGCTAAGCAGCCAGTTGAGAAAGAGCTTGGCGCCGTTCGGGTGCGGAGGGTTATTGACGATGCCGACGACGCCGTAGCCGTTGCTGGCCGGTAAACCTTCTTTCGGCGTCGGCAGCTGCTTTACGGGAAGACCGGAATTGATGAAGGGCTCATACTGCGAATGGCCGGCTCCTATCGTGATCGCGAGCTTCGATTTCGCCAAGGCGTCGGCGATCTGCCTCAAATCGCGGCTGACGAAGAGATTTTGCTGGACGAGTTTTTTTAAATAATCCTCGCCTTTAAGTTCCCAGCATAACGACCACAGCGATTGTCCCGAGCCGGGAACGCGCGGGTCGCTGAGACCGATTTTGCCTTTCCATTTGGGATTGAGAAAGTCGTCGAGCGAGCGGAGCTCTTCGGGTCGGGCGAGCGTCGAGTTGTACCACAGGCCGCCCGTGCCGACCTCGGCGATGAAAGAATAGAGAAACCGCTTAGTCTTTAAATTGTCCTCCCAGATGTGGCCGCCCCACCAGTTCTTCGGATCCTTCACTTCGCCGAGGACCATTAACGGTTCGATCGCCTCGAGCATGCCGCCATGCGCGAGCGGCAGCGCCGTCCCGGTGCCGACGATGATGGCGTCGAAGTACCTGACGCCAGCCTTTTGCTCCGAGGCTATGCGGTTGGCATTTTGCGGTCCGGGGGCGGGGATAAGCTCGATGTCGATGCCGAATTTGCTTCTGAAAGCCGCCTCGATCTGCTTTCTGAGATCGGCGCTCGGGGGAATGCCGACGACAACTTTGTTTTCTTGCTTTGCGGCAGAGGCAATCTTGGCGAAATCGCCGGCGGGATCGGCGGCATGAACGGCCGAGGAGACAAACAGCAGAATGGCGAGGCTGAGTTTAACGGCTTCGTGCGTGCGGTCCCGTATGGAATCAGAAAATTGGCTGAAAGCCAGAACCGCGAAACTATTTCTCACGACCAGCCGCGCGTCCACTTCTCCTTCTTTTTGATCTTATCCGAATAGTATTTCCATTCGGCGGAGTGCGTCATCTTGATGCGGTTCATATTGGCGAAGAGCTTGTCCTTGCTCGCGGTGAGCTCCTCGATAAATTCCTCCGTCGGTCCTTTAAAGCCAAGGAGATGCGCCATCGCCTGGATCTTCGCCGTCCGCTCCATGTAGAGCGCCGTCATCGATGCCTCGTCGATCGTTCTGCCGACCGTGACGATGCCGTGCCCTTTGATCATCACCGCGGAGGCGCCGTCGAGCGCGCGGGCGAGCTCGGCGCCTTCGGCATCGTCCAAGATATAAATCGGCCGCGGATAGACCGGCACGCCGCCGCCGAAGCGAAACGACTGCATGTGGACGCAGGCGAGCTGCTTGTCAGCGAGGCCGAGCGCGATGCACATCGGCGCGTGCGAATGGACGACGGCGTTGACGTCGGGGCGAGCCTTGAATATTTCCGTGTAGATCGTCGACTCTCTCGGTATCGTGCCGACGCCGGAAAGCTTGTTGAGCGAGTAATCGAATCGCACGAGCCAGCTTTGCTCGCCTTTTTCCGGGCGGCGGAACATCTGCACGGCGATGCCGTCGTTGTCGGGCAGCCGCACGCCGACGTGTCCCCAGATATCCCCGATCTCCCATTCGAGAATTTTGGCCGCTATCCTGAGCTCTTCGTCCGGACGGCCGCTTGATTTTTTTCTGACAGCTCCCGGTTGCAGCTTTTTCTTCATTTTTCCCCCGCCTGCGAGACCGCTTTTCTCACCGGCACGTAGGCGGCAGGATTTTCCTTTTCCGCCGTCGGCGTCAAAAAATCGAAGCGCTCGCGCCAGCGGATCTCGGCAGGCAAGAGATACGCGAAGGAATCGATATGGGGAAAATGGTTTTTCGCCGGATCGCGTACGATATGCGGCGGCTCCTCGCCTTCTTGAAGCGTCTTAACGGCGTTCAGGAGATATTTTCTCACCGCGATCACCGCCTTATCGCTCACGCCGAGATGTTCGTTACTGCGGTCATAGATCGCTCCCATGCTCTCGGTGGCGCACGCGTCGTGATTGAGAAAGTCCTCGATGCCGGTGAAGTTGACCTTCTTCTGCATCTCGCGATCCTGGAGGTAGTTATTTGCGGCGTTGCGGATGCGTCGATAGTCGGCCCCGATTTGTTTGCGCCGGTGCACTTCTTCCACCTCGACGGCTCGCGTACGGCGAAAACCGAAATCGTAGCGCCACGAATGCGTATCGTCGTAGGGGACGTACATATGAATCTCAAAGCCGTCGAGCTCGTCGGGCGGCCGACCCGCCGGCACGCCGCCGAAGACGGGCATGACGAAACTCGAAAACCTTATATATTGCCGGCCAGGCCCCGCTTTGCGGATCGCGATCAGCCGCACGCCGAAGTCCGTCTCTTCGGTTTCATAGACCGGAGCCGGGTCGAGGCGCCACAAAGCGCGTGCCGGTCCGGGCGTAAAGGTCTGGTGAAGGAGAGATAGATGCGAGGAGTCGCATTCGCCTTCGAGTCCCTGAAGATAGCTGCATTCCATGAGGCATTTGGTGACGTACGTCTGATTGAGCGGCACCTGATTCCATTCGTACTCGGGGAACAGCGGGACCTTCTCGGGCGGGCCGAGGTACGCGTAGATGATGCCCGCCGCCTCGCGCGTCGGATATGCGGTATGGCGAACTTTGGTTTTGAAGTCGCTGTCGGGCGGCTCGGCCGGCGTGTCGAGCACTTTGCCATCGACGTCGAACTTCCAGCCGTGATAGATACAGCGGAGTCCGCACTCTTCGTTGCGGCCATAAAAGAGCGACGTGCCGCGGTGCGCGCAATGCTCTCCGACGAGACCGATGCGGCCGTTCGTGTCGCGAAAGGCGACGAGTTCCTCTCCGAGCAGGCGTACGCGCGCCGGCGGCCCGTCAGGCGTGGGTATCTCCTCCGACAGAAGCGCCGGAATCCAGTAGCGCCGCATCAACTCGCCCATCGGCGTGCCGGGACCGGTGCGGGTTAAAAGCTCGTTCTGCTCTTTGGGCAGCATCGAAGTCTCCTTCAGAAGATGACAGCAGGCAAATCAGGTATCGAGCGTCGCGGCGGCGAAAATCTCCTTGTCGGAGAGGCGCGACTGCGTCATTCCCTGCTCGTAATTATAATCGGCGAACGCGTCGATCGTGCTGCGGTTCGCGCGAATACCGTATTTCCACGGATCGCCCCAGCGCGCGAACTGCTCTTTCGCCCGCTCGCGTAGATAAACGACCGCAAAGCCGCCGCGGTCGCTCAAGATATCATCGTAGGCGATTTTCTTCGCTTGCTCGAACGCCCCGTATAGCTTTCGCGCGAGTTCGGGATGCGCGCGATCGAGCTTTTTGCTCATCACCAGAATATGCACCGGCGTGTAGATGCCGGTTTCGCGATAGAGCTTCTCGTCTTCTTCCATATAGTTGGGAAACAGCCGCTTCACTTTCGGACTGTTCTCCAGAATCTCGAGCACCTTGCCGTCGGAAATATCGGTGACGATCGCATCCACCTCGCCGTCGAGCAGGCGATCGACCGCGCTTCTTTGCCCGTCGACATATTCGATTTTCGTTTGCTTATCGTAATTGGGAAAAACTTCCTTCACCTGCGCCGACCACGCCATCTTCGAGACATCGACGCCGTGCCGATGCTTTAAAAGCCCGCGCACCCAGACGCTGATCGCGGTGCGGTACTGGCGCGTGCCGATGGTCTTGCCTTCGAGATCTTTCGGCCCACGGATGCCGGCGTCGGCGCGGCAAAAAATAAAAGGGTAGACCGGCTTTCGCTTCGAGAACACCGGCAGACCAATCAACTCCCAGCCGGCGTCGATCGCGGGAAGGAAGTAGCCGAGGTTCAGATCGCAGACGCCGAACTCGCCTTCTCTCAGCTGCGGATAATCCGCGAATACCATCGAGGACGTTTTTGTCGGTTTCAATTTGACGCCGTCGATCTTCACCCTGCCTTCGAACAAAGGCATGGTGATGTCGTAGCGCATTTCGGAAAATGGGATCTCTAATTCGGCCGCCATGCGAAAGCCCGCGAGGCCCTAATAACCTTAGGTCTGTGGCTTGTCAAGTTAACCGCGTCCGAGCGAGTCTGGACGACGCATCGCTTTCGGATTATCTTCGGCTGACTTAATCCAAGGGAGAAAAAATGGCGGCTCCGATCGATTCCGAGCGCGTGATGCGGAAAGTGGTGCGACGGCTGATCCCGTTTCTCTTTATCTGCTACATCGTCAACTACATCGACCGGATCAACGTCGGCTATGCGGCGCTGGAGATGAAAACCGATCTCGGCTTCAGCGATGCGGCCTACGGGCTCGGCGCCAGCATGTTTTTCGTCGGCTACGTGCTCTTCGAGATCCCGAGCAATCTCATCATGCAGCGCGTCGGCGCGCGCCTTTGGATCGCGCGCATCATGATCTCGTGGGGAGCGATCTCCTCGTGCATGATGTTCGTCACGACGACGCACGCCTTCTATACGATGCGCTTTCTCCTCGGCGCGGCCGAGGCGGGATTTTTCCCCGGGACGATCCTTTATCTCACCCACTGGATACCAGCCAAGGAGCGCGCCCGCGCCGTCGCGCTCTTCCTCACTTCGACGGCGCTGTCGGGCGTCGTCGGCGGACCCTTGTCCGGCGCGCTCCTTAAGTTGAGCGGCGTACACGGCCTCGCCGGATGGCAGTGGTTGTTCTTACTCGAGGGTGTTCCGGCGCTCGTCCTCGGCATGATAACCCTGGTGTACCTCAATGACCGTCCCGAGCAGGCCCATTGGCTCACGCCCGACGAGCGCGAGTGGCTCGTGCGTGTGATGCGTGAAGAACACGAGCAAAAAGAGCAGCGCCACGGCTATACGCTTTTCGCCGCGCTCATAGACCCCAAAGTCTTGCAGCTCTGCGTCTTGTATTTTTCCATCATCATCAGCTTTTATGGCGTCGTCTTCTGGCTGCCGCAGATTCTCAAGAATTTTTCGGATCTCAGCAATGTCATGGTCGGCCTCGTGTCCGCTGTACCCTATTTCATTGCCGCCATCGCTATGGTGCTGATCGGAAACCATTCGGACAAGACCGGCGAGCGAGGCCGGCATGTCGCGCTGCCAGCGCTCGCTGGAAGCATTGGCCTGGCCTTGAGCGCCGTGGTGCATCATTACAGCCCGCTGCTCGCTTTCGCGGCGCTTTGCCTCGCCGCGCTTGGCATCTGGAGCACGCTCGGACCTTTCTGGAGCATGCCGACGGAATTCTTAAGCGGCACCGGCGCCGCCGGCGGCATCGCGCTCATTAATTCCATCGGCAACATCGGCGGCTTCGTCGGTCCTTCCGTGGTCGGATATTTTAAGCAGCGAACCGATGATTTCACAGCAGGCTTGTTGGCGCTCGCCTTCACGCTCATCGTCGGAAGTTGCCTCGCGCTGTACGTCGGACGCCGTCGCAGTTCTTAATCTCGCATACTCTTATAATATCGGTTAACAGACCCGGCCATATGACGAAGATGATCAATTAACGACAAAATTGTCGTTCTTTTGACATCCCAAACAAGCGGTTTAGCCGGCCCCTAGACCCGGAAATCTTTTAAAAACAGCGGCTTACGTCAAGGTGCAAAATTCGCCTCCATGGCATGATCTGTGCTCATCCGGGGAAGTCTGCGCACGACAATGCACCGGAGAATACACGAGGGTTACTGCCATGGATGAAATTTTAACGGCCAGCGAGGCCGCCGAGCTCCTCAAGGTCCACAAACGGACCGTCTATCGCCTCGCCGAAGAAGGCGTCATTCCCGGAACGCGAATCGGCCACCGCTGGCGGTTTAGCAAAAATAATATTCTGGCTCTGGTTTCGAAATCCGATACGGACGCGCACGCGATCGTCGCGCGCGACCCCGTTACTGAATAGGCGGAGGAGTTTGATGGAAGCGGCCTACCCTGCGCCGTCGCCGGTCGACGCGGAAGCTTGGGCGACTGTACATCGACCGACACGCGTCTTTCGTGTGCGCCGGTCGGTGATCTTTGCCGTCGGTTACTTTCTGTTTCAGAGCATGCTCCTCTTCGTCACCGAAGCCGACGGTGCGCTCGGTTTTGCGAGGATTCTCGGTCCGCTGCTCTTGTGTTTGTTGTATGGCTACCTCGTGCGCAGCGAGGAAAAACATCAGAGCGCGAACGAGCTGCAAACGCTCGCTGCGCGCGCGGAGAATCTCATGGAAGAATTGAAACAACGGGCCGCCGAGAGAGTTTTACTGCTGGAAGAGATCGAGCGTCAAAGAGAGCTGCTCGAGAAGGCCCAGCGCGTGAAGGAGCAGTTTCTCAGCGTGCTTTCCCACGAACTGCGCACGCCGCTCAACATTGTCATGGGATACGCGCGGCTGCTCAAAGAGCGCATGCTCGGCGATCTCGACCCGATCCAAGCCGACGCGATCAGCAAGATCATTTCGCACGCCCGCGACCAGCTCGGCATGGTCGTCGATATACTCGAGGTAACGAATATGAACGCCGGCGAGGCGGGTATGAGATCCCAGGAAATCGCGTTAAGCGGGCTGATGGAGGATTTGAAAGCCGATCACGAGCTTCCGCAGCGCAAAAATCTCGAACTCGTGTGGGATTATCCCGAAGATCTCCCGGTCGTTAAAACCGACGGCGAGAAGCTAAAGCACATGCTGCGAAATCTCATCGACAATGCCATCAAGTTCACCTACCGCGGCACAGTGACAATCTCCGCGCGAAATGTTGCGCCGGCGGGCGCTGCGGCGAGCAATAAAAAATATATTGAGTTCCGAATCGTCGATACCGGCATCGGCATCGCGCCGCAACACCTGCCGCGCATCTTCGATCTCTTTCACCAGATCGACGGCTCGACCACCCGCTCGTACGGCGGCGTCGGCATGGGATTATACGTCGTCAAACGACTTGCGGAGCTTCTCGGCGCGACGGTCGACGTCGAGAGCGCGCCTGACGAGGGATCGATTTTTACGATCAGCCTGAGCTGCGATGCGGTCGCTCAGGCCCGCGTCGATAAACGCCCGCGGCCGCCCCGATCGACGGCCGTAAAACAGGTTGCCCTTGGTCTTTAGATTCGACGCGGTTTGCTAGGTGAAGTTGCGGCCGTGCAGCACCGGCGGGATTAATGGCCGGTAGGTATATTCATTTTCGTCTTGAGCCAATGCTCCAAGATGCTCCGCTTGAAGCGCCACTGGTTACCGATCTTAAAGGCGGGGATCTTTTTCTGCGAGACGAGCCGGTAGATCGTATACTCATCGACCCGCAGATACCGGGCCACTTCTTTGGTGGTCATGAATTCTTCCTGATCCATTGAGCCCTCGTCCTCTCCACCGGTAAAATAGCATCTCCTACACTGGCGGAGGCCCCCGCGTCAAGACGTGGCGTGCAGCCTCATCATTTAAACATCGGCGGCTTGTTGCGAATCTAAAGCGGGCATCTAAAGGCGTCCGATGAAACGGCCCGGGTTAAGGGTCGATGCCGGATCGAACTGACGCTTGATTTCGCGCATGATCGCCAGAGTCTTCGGCGGGTCGCCCCAGACATCGATCCGCTCTTTCATGGGCGGCGGAGCGGCGGCGAGGACGATATGGCCGCGACAGTCGCGCGCGATGGCGCCAAGCCACGCGTAAGCCTGCAATGCCGTAGGTCTCTCCTCGAGCAGAGCCCAGATCGTACCGCTTCCAGGATGAGCGATGTAACCGAGGCACTCCCCCGTTTCACTTACCGCCGCGAGCGCCGCGATCGAATTTTCCACGGAACCGAGGGGAACGACGACGCGGCAGAGAAGCCCTTTTTCGCCCCAGCCAAAATCGCAAAGTTCCTGCCAGAGCCGCCGGTGCGCATCGCCGCGGAGCGTATGCGCCGTCAAGCCCCAGCGCCCCGCCATCGCTCCAAGATCGGTCAGATGTCGCGCGATCGCCTCGTCGAAACCTTCGATGCGAGCGACCGCGCGGCACTCGCGAGAATCGCCCGCTGCGCGATCGAGCGTAACGGCGGTCGGCAGCAGGGCCGATCCGGAGATCTCTTTGACGAAACTTACACAGCCGGCCAGGGGACCGGTTGCGGCGAACGATGCCTCGGCTTCCGGCCGCGGCGAGACCCTGAAGGTCATCTCGGTGATAACGCCGAGCGTGCCGAGCGAGCCGATGAAGAGTTTCGCGAGGTCATAGCCGGCGACGTTCTTCACCACCTTGCCGCCGCTTTTCACGCGCTCGCCGCCGGCGAGGACGATTTTCATGCCGATGACGAGATCGCGCACGCCGCCGTAAAGCGCGCGGCGCGGGCCGCTGATATTGGCCGCGGCGACGCCGCCGAGCGTAGCGCGCTCGGGGCGCGGCGGGTCAACCGGCAAGAATTGGCCTCGCTCGGCGAGCGCCGCCTGGAAGGCGTCGGCCGTCATCCCCGCCTCGGCCGTCGCCGTCAGATTGGCGTCGTCGTGCTCGATCAACCGCGAGAGCTTTTCAAGCTTGAGAACGACATCGACCCGCCGCGGAATATTTCCCAGGCTCATCAAAGTGCCGCCCCCCCAGGGAACGATCGCCGCATCGGCTTCGCCGCAAAGGCGGAGAACGAGGCTCACCTCCTCGGCCGTTGCGGCATGGCAGACAAGCGCCGGGATATTTCCATCGACGGAATAATCCGAGACAGCGGCGGGCTCGGCGCTGACAGCGGCGGCGGGCAACTCGCGCGTCAGATGTGCGGCGAGCGCGGCGGCGGAGATTTTCATGAGCCGCCGTAGGCGCGGTCGAGCAAGTCCATCAGGTGAAAGACTTCGACCGGCGGACCGTACCGGCTCGCGCCGTAGCGCAGCTGCAGCATGCAGCCGGGATTGGGCGCGACGACGGCCGTCGCCCCGGTGGCGGCGATCGAGCGCATCTTTTCCTGGAGCAGCTCCTGTGACATCGCCGAGTGGGTGATGTTGTAAATCCCCGCGCTGCCACAGCACCGGTCGGGCGTGTTCATCTCGAGGAGCTTGATTCCCGGAATTGCCTGCAGCAGCGCGCGCGGCTGGCTTCGCACCTTTTGCCCGTGCGCGAGATGGCAGGGGTCTTGGTAAGTCACCGACAGGCCGACGGCGGCGGTCGGAGCGACGATGCCGAGGCTAAACAAAAACTCGCCCGCGTCCTTGACGAGTGCGGCGAAGCGCTCGGCTTTTTCCGCATACGCCGGATCGTCGCGCAGCAAATAGCCGTACTCTTTCATGGCCGCACCGCAGCCGGCGGCGTTGACGACGATCGCGTCGAGATCGAAGGCGAGAAAGGCATCGATGTTCCGCCGCGCCATCTCTTTCGCGGCAACCGTCTCGCCGTTGTGGATATTGAGCGCGCCGCAGCAGAGCTGATTTTTCGGCAGCACGACTTCGCAGCCGTTCTTTCTCAGCACTCTCAGCGTCGCCTCGTCGACAGCGGAAAAAAGCACGCTCATGACGCAGCCGCCGAGCATGCCGACGCGGGCGCGGCGCACGCCGATCGGCGCCAAGATTTCGGCGTCGGGCGCGAAGAAGCGACGCGGCACCGCCGGCAGCATCGCGCTCATATCGCTCAGCCGCCGCGGGAGAATCCATCGCATCATTCGCTCGGCGCCGCTGCGCTGGTACAAACGTAGCAGCCGCGCAGCGGCTCTCAAGCGCGCAGGAAACGGCAGCAGCCGGGTAAAGGCAAGATTGGCGATGGCTCGTCCGAGTTTTGATCCCGGCGGCCCGATGGCAGCGCGGGCCGCCTCGGCGATGCGTCCGTATTTAACGCCGGAGGGGCACGCGGTCTCGCACGCGCGGCACATGAGACAGAGGTTTAGGTGACCGGCAAAGCCCTGATTCAGCTCGATGCGCCCCTCGGCGGCGGCGCGCACGAGATGGATGCGGCCGCGCGGCGACTCCGACTCGATCCGCAGCGCGCGGTAGGTCGGACAGGCGTTGAGGCAGAGGCCGCAATGGACGCACTGATAGAGCTCTGCAAGGTCCAAACCCGCCTGCGCCGGCGTCCGTGAACTATGTTCGGCTTGTTCCACGCGCAACCATCAGCTTTTTAAATCCACAACCCCGCCGGAATCTTTCCCGGACTCATGCGCACTTCGCCGCAGCCCGCAGGCGTCGGGAAAAGCTTTCCCGGGTTGAAGCCGCGCTCAGGATCGAACGCCCGGCGGACACGCGCCATGGCATCGAGGTCTTGCTCGTTGAAGAGAAGACCGATGTAGGCCTTCTTTTCCAAACCGATGCCATGCTCGCCGGTGATGCTGCCGCCGGCGGCGACACACGCCTTTAAAATCTCCGCACCGGCTTCGATCACCTGGTCGAGCTCGCCGGGCTTGCGCATGTCAAAAAGGATATTGGGGTGTAGATTGCCGTCGCCGGCATGAAAGACATTGGCGATGATCAAGCCGTAACGCGCTGCGATATCGGCGATGCGCGCCATGATCTCGGGGAGCTTGCCGCGCGGCACGACACCGTCCTGAACATAATAGTTGGGAGCGATGAGACCGAGGGCGCCGAATGCGCCTTTGCGTCCCTTCCAGAGAAGCTGGCGCTCGGTGTCGTCCTTCGCGAGCTTCACCTCGCGGGCGCCGTTTTGCCGGCAGATCGACTCGATGAGCGCCATCGCGCGCTCGTTGTGCTCGCGCACGCCTTCGATCTCCGCCAGCAGCACGGCCGCGGCGTCCGTCGGATAGCCGCACGGCGCGCCTTTCTCCACCGCCTGAATCGTCGTCCGGTCCATCATCTCCAACGCCGCGGGGATGATGCCGGCGGCGGTGATGTCGACGACCGTTCGCGTCGCCGCCTCCGGCCGGTCGAAGACAGCGAGCAGCGTGCGCACGGCCTCTCGCGCGCGCATGAGGCGCACGACCGCCTTGGTGACGATGCCCATCGTCCCCTCCGAGCCGACAAACACGCCGGTGAGATCGTAGCCGGGCGTATCGGCGACCGCGCCGCCGAGCCATATGGCTTCGCCATCGGCGAGAACGACTTCGACGCCGAGCACATGATTGACCGTGACGCCGTACGCCAGCGTGTGGGGCCCGCCCGAATTGTTGGCGATGTTGCCGCCGACGGAGCACGCCGCCTGGCTGCTCGGATCCGGCGCGTAGAAAAATCCATCTTTGGCGATCGCCTTGGTGACCTCGAGATTGATGACGCCGGGCTCGACGATCGCGATGCGATTTTCGAGATCGATTTCGAGAATGCGGTCAAGACGCGCGAGCGAGACGACGACGCCCCCTTCCGCTGGAACCGCGCCGCCGGCGAGACCCGTGCCGGAGCCGCGCGGAACAATCGGCACGCCGGCTTTTCGAGCCGCGCGAACGACGGCAGAAACCTCCGCGGTGTTCGCGGGCAAAACGACAATCTCGGGCAGCGCCTGGAGAATCGAGCCGTCCTGTTCGTAGACGATCACGTCTTCTTTTCGAATCAGAACGAATTGATCGCCGAGGGCCGCACGCAATTCGTCGACGATGGGCGGCCGATTCATTGAAAACAGCCTATCCACCTGCAGTAGCGGCTGTCAAATAGAGATTGACGGCAATCCATAAAGTGTTATAAGCAGGACCCGCAATTCAGACCCATAACAGGAAAGGGGGAACATACCATGGCTGAACAAAAGGGCGCCCAAGGCGGCGGTAAAGTTTCCCGGCGCAGCATCCTTAAAGCCGCGGTCGTCGCGGGAGGCGCGGCGGCGACGGTGGGTTTTCCCGCTGTCCGCCGGGCCGCAGCGCAACAGACCACCGCGCTCAAGATGCAATCGACTTGGCCGACGAAAGATATCTTTCACGAGATATTCGTCGCCTGGGGCAAAAAGGTCGAGGAGATGTCAGGTGGACGGCTCAAGATCGATATTCTCCCATCCGGCTCGGTCGTCCCCGCCTTTCAATTGATCGATGCGATCCATAACGGCAGTCTCGACGGCGGCCACGGCGTCACCGCGTACTGGTTTGGCAAGAACGTCGCCACCAGCCTCTTCGGAACAGGTCCTGCCTATGGTTTCGATGCGGAAACGCTCCTCGGCTGGATCCATTACGGCGGCGGCCAGGAATTGTACAACGAATTGATCCAAAAGATCCTCAAGCTCGATGTTCAATCCTTTTTTCACGGCCCCATGCCGACTCAGCCGCTCGGCTGGTTCAAGACGCCGATCACCGACCCCAAGCAGTTCAAGGGGATGAAGTATCGGACCGTCGGCCTTTCGGCCGATCTGTTCAAGGCGATGGGCGCGTCGGTCGTCATCCTGCCCGGCGGCGAGATCGTCGCGGCCCTCGACCGCAATCTGATCGACGCCGCCGAATTCAACAATACGACGTCCGACCGGATGCTGGGCTTCCCCGATGTCCGCAAAGTCATGATGGCCCAAAGCTACCACCAGCCGATGGAGTGCCTGGAGCTTCTCATCAGCAAGAGAAAGTACGACGCGCTGCCGAAAGACCTTCAGGCGATCATCAAATACGCTGCGATGGCGGAGTCGGCCGATTTCACCTGGAAAATGATGGATCGAAACTCCACGGATCTTATCGAGATGAAGGCGAAGCAGGGCGTAAAGGTCGTCAAGACGCCGAAGTCGGTTCTCGAGGCCCAGATGAAAGCGTGGGATAAGGTGATCGAGGACAAGTCGAAGGATAACCCGTTCTTCACCAAGGTGCTCGAATCTCAAAAGCAGTGGGCCGCCCGCGTCGTCCCCTGGCGTCAGGAGATCATGGTCGACCAGGAGATGGCATACAACCATTTCTTCAAACAGGCG
>DATJFG010000152.1:0-21107 GCA_035495775.1 Verrucomicrobiia bacterium
GCCCTGGTTGCGCACGTCGAGCGGAAGCTGCGACTCGGCCTGGAGATAGCGCATCTGCGTCAAGATCTGATCGTTGTTGGGATTGGTGCCGACGTCGAAATCGACCCGGAGCCGCATGAGACCGCTGGCTGAGTTGACCGATTGCATGTAGAGCATGTTGTCGACGCCTTGCATCTGCTGTTCGATCGGCGTCGCGACGGATTGCTCGACGGTGATCGCGTCCGCGCCGACGTAGGTCGCCTGAAGAAAAATCTCCGGCGGCGCAACGTCGGGCAGCTGCGCGATGGGAAGACGGAATAAAGAGACGAGGCCGATGATGACGGTCACGATCGAGATGACGATCGCGATGATCGGGTGATAGACGAAAAATCGCGGCATGGCTCAGTCAGCTTTCGATGGCGCGGTGCCCGACGGCGGCGTGGATTGGGCCGTTTCCGTGAACGGCCTTGGGTTCACCACCATCCCTTCCTTTACCTTTTGCGTGCCCTCCGCGACGACGCGCTCGCCGGGTTTGACGCCCGACTCGATGATCCACTGCGAGCCGATTCGGTCGGCGACTTTGACCGGGCGTACGTGGACGCGGTTATCGGCGTCGACCACGGCGACTTGATACGACCCTTGCAGTTCGGTCACTGAGCGCTGCGGCACGAGCAAAGCGCCTTCGGCCCTTCTCGGCGCTGCTTTGACGCGCACGAATTGACCCGGGCGCAACACGTTGCCGGGATTAGGAAAGAGACCCTGGAGCCTCAGCGCGCCGGTCTTCACGTCGACTTCCCGGTCGGCGAACGAGAACGTCCCCCTATGCGGATAGAGCGTGCCGTCGGCGAGAATCATTTGCAGATGGATATTCCGCTCGCGCTCGGCGCGCTTCTCCGGGTCCGGATTCATGCGCAGCCAGTTGAGGTGCTCCTGCTCGCTGACGTAGAAGTAAACCTTAATCGGGTCGACGGTCGACATCGTCGTAAGCGCGACGTTTGTGGCGACGAGGTCACCGACCTGCGCCTGCGCAACTCCGGCGATGCCGTCGATCGGCGCGATGACCTTCGTGAATTCCAGATTGAGCTGCGTTTGCGCGACGGCCGCCTTGGCGGCGGCGACGGCGGCCTGATTGCCGAGATTCGCCTGGACGGCATTATCGAGCTCCTGCTGGCTGACCACCTGCTCTTTCGCCAGAGGTGTCAGGCGCCTGACATCGATCTCGGTTTTGCCGAGCGCCGCTTCGGCTTGGCGGAGCTGCCCCTGCGCCTGGTCGAGCGACGCCTGGTAGGGTCGCGGGTCGATCTCGAACATAAGCTGGCCGGTCTTGACGAACGTCCCTTCCTTATACGTTTGGCGGAGCAAGTAGCCGGTGATGCGCGCCTGGATCTGCGCGTTGACGTAGCCCACGAGCGTTCCGACCCATTCGGAATAGATCGGCACGTCCCTTTGCTCGACCGCAACGACCTCGACGATCTGTGGTGCGGCCTGAGACTTCGGTTGAGCGGACTTACAGCCGGAGAGGACTAGAAGTAGAGCGGGGATAATCAAGAGCTTGAACAGCCGCTGCATCGCTTGGTCCACCGTTTGATCCATCCACGAAGACCCTTAGCAAACTCCCGCGTCCTTCAATAGAGCAGGAAAACGACTTTAGCTCTTGTGAAGCGCCGGCATCTCCGCCGGCGCGAGCTCGAGTTCGAGCTTCTCGGTGTGCCGGATGACCGTGACCGATGTTTCGACGCCGATCGCATCGTCCGTCAACAGCCGGTGCAGATCGTCGATGCCGGCGACCATGGCGCCGCCGTAGGCGACGATGACGTCTCCCATCGCGAGCCCGGCCTTCTCCGCCGGGCTGCCGCGCTCTACGGAAGCGACGAGAACACCGCTTTCCACAGGGAGATTGAAGAAACGGACCACCCGACGGTGCACCGGGACGTTCTGCCCGGCGACGCCGATATAGCCGCGGCGGATTTTGCCGTCGCGGATCAGCCGGCCGGCGACGAATTTCGCCGTATTAACGGCGATCGCGAAGCA
The DNA here is from genome assembly GCA_035495775.1 of Verrucomicrobiia bacterium. Lineage (GTDB taxonomy): Bacteria > Desulfobacterota > Binatia > UBA9968 > UBA9968 > JAJPJQ01. Next base: position 2,011 of record DATJFG010000152.1, read on the forward strand.
GATGCCCTGCGCCGGCAGGATGATCGCGGTATTGACGCCGATCACCGCGCCGCGCGAATCGACGAGCGGTCCGCCCGAGTTGCCGGGATTGAGCGCCGCATCGGTCTGGAGCACGTTGTCGATCAGCCGCCCCGAGTTCGAGCGCAGCGAGCGTCCGAGCGCGCTCACCACGCCGGCGGTCACCGTGCACTGGAAGCCGTACGGGTTGCCGATCGCGATGGCGAGCTGGCCGACCCGCACTGTTTTGGAATCCCCCAGCTCCGCGGCGGCGACTCCCGCCGCGTCGATACGCACGACCGCCAGATCCGAATCCGGATCGCTACCGATGAGGCGCGCCTGGCAGCGGCGACCATCCGCAAGCGCAACGTCGATGCGGCTCGCGCCTTCGACCACGTGGCTGTTGGTTAAAATGAATCCATCGGGCGTGAAAATGAAGCCCGATCCGCTGCCGCCGCGCTCTTCCGGGCGCGCCGGCGACCCGGGCAGGGACTCATCGCGCCGTCGGCGGATCTCGATATTGACGACCGACGGGCTGACTTTATCGGCCGCCGCGATGACGGCGTTCGAATAGGCGTCGAGCAGGGCACCGTCGGATGGCGGTGCGGCCCGATTCGCTGCTTCCAGCTTTTCCGTCGAAATTAATTTAAGCGCTGTTTTCATGCATCCTCCGATTTAAAGGGGGAGGAAATCTAAGCACGAATAGGCGCTTTGTAAAGAGACGCGCCGGAATCGACGTTAGAGGTGCGCTTGGCTCGCGACCGACGGGGCGTCGGCGCATGGATTCACATCCACGAGCAGCGCCGCCTCGTCGCAGCTGAGGCCGTACGCTTGCATGAGCGTCTTGCCTGCGTCCCGCGGCCGGTGATTGAGCAACGCCCGGCGCGCGGCGGCGGGAATACCCTCTCCGAGCAGCAGCGGCACCATCGAGAGCATCGCGCCGAATCCTTTCTGTTGCGCCCGTGCCCAGCGGCTGAGCCCGCGGCGCAAATAGCTGGGATCGATGCCCAGCGCGTCGCAGATGCTCTCGAACGAAAACGGGCCGTCTTCGCCCGGGCCGAACAGCCATTGCTGTTCTTCGGCGAAGATCGCTTTGCCCTCCTCCGTTTTCGCCGCGGCGTTTTTGCGGAAGCGGAGAACGGCGTCCTCCAAAACAGCGACCATCAGGCGCCGCTCCGGTCCGTTGGCGATTTTGCCGTTGCGCCTCTCGATGGCGGCCGTTACGTCCGGCTGTAACCAGGACGCGAGATTCTCGTCGGGCACTCCCTCGAATCGATCCGTCATAGATTCATCCAGCCTTTCCGGCTTCCGCGCCTTGCGCGATATGCCTGTCGATCATGCGCGCGATCGCCTCCGCGGTCGCCGCGCCGACGATCCGCTCCTGCTCCGCGCCGTTTTTGAATAGAATTAACGTCGGAATGCCGCGAATGCCGAAGCGTGAGAGCATCCCCGGCTCGTCGTCCACGTTGACCTTCACGACACGAGCCGCGCCGGCGTAGCGCTCGGCGAGCGCTTCGATGGTCGGCGTGAGACCGCGGCACGGGCCGCACCACTCCGCCCAAAAATCGACGAGCACCGGCCGGTCCGATCTGAGGACGATCGGCGCGAAATTCTCTTCGTTCACTGCGGTTACGTTTTGCCTCATGTGTATTCTCCCTGCAGAATTCTTTCGACGATCACCTGGTTCATGCACCCTTCCGCAACGAGCTCGGCGCCTTGACGGTGCATTTCGGCGAGCAGCCGTTTGCCTTCTTCGTCCACAAACGTCACGGCGCAGAGCATCACGCGGACCGGCCGGTCCGAGACCGCCCCCTTACTCCAGCAGTCCCGAAGCTCTTCCACCCACGGTCCGGCGAGCTTTCCTTCCAGCTCGAAAACGGCGTGCGACGGGCTGATGCGGGAGGTGATTTTCAACACGGCGGCCTCAATTCCAGGTGACGTCCTTATGGACGACGACTTCTTTTCCGTCTTCGTCGACTTCAACGGCCGGTTCGCACCAGCAAAGTTCCGAGTGGGCATGCTCGAGACGTACCGGCGTGCAAGTCGTAGCGGGGATCGTGTTCGGCATCATGTTCTCGCCCTCCGATTTCATTTATCTCCGGCGTCGCAGCCGGAGCGCGGATACGCGTTCAATCGCCGTCGCGGCAAGCGCGGGCGCGAGCCCTTCCGCCACGATGCGCGCGCTCAATGCCGCGCCCATGATGAGTATTGCCTGCCAGAACCAGAATGAAGCCTTCATTAGATTTCCCTCTCCTTCCCAGGAACTCCTATGAGCAACCACAGTGCCAACGGGGTCGATTTTGGAAAAGTCCGTGGAATCAAGACATTGCGTTGGTGCGGGGTCGATCGGGACGATGATTGACGAATCAGAGACGCCGACCTATCGGCACACGCCGAAATGTCGGCACGGCGAAGAAATGAGCGACGCTACGGCTGCGGTGACTTTGCGAGCAGGTTTGCGGCCCAATTGCGCCAGCTTTGCGATATTGCCGGAACGGCAAGCAAGCGTCCGACCTCGCGACGATCGCGGGTGTAGATGCGAAAGAGATCGCGGACGGTGAGATCATGGCCCGGTTTGCTGACGACGCGAATACTGTCGTCGGCGCCGAGCTCGCCCTCGCAGACGATTCTTAAATAAGCGCCGGGTCGCTGAGCTTCGGTGAAGCGACGGACGAACTCAGGATCTTCCATCCGGACGGCGAGCCGCCAGCACGGGATGCGCGGCTCGGAGACTTCCAGAAGCACCGTGCCGATCTCCCACCGCTCGCCGATAAGCGCGTCGTTCACTTCGATTCCATCCGTTGTGAGGTTCTCGCCGAAGCCGCCGTACGAAATCATCCGGCCGATCTCCCGCTCCCACCAGTGGAGATCCTCGACAGCGTAAGCGTAGACCGCCTTGTCGGGGCCGCCGTGCGCCTGGCGGTCGGCCTGCTCGTCGCCGTCGAGGTTGACGCCGCGCGCTCCGATTCGGCCGGTGACCGGCGACTTCCAGATAGCGCTTTTAGCCGGCCGGCGGTTGAAAACGAATTCGCGCGCGCGTCCGACGTTGACCGAAATGACTCGACCTTGTGTAGACTCCATGACCCTGTTTATCACCCCGATCGGCAATCGCGTACGTTGCCGAAGCGCGGACGCAGGACGCGGCGTATTGCGCGATTTCAATGAACGGCTGTTTCCTGCGGACCGCTCTTTTGTTCCTCGCGCAGCTGGCTCAGCCGCTTCTTGAGCCAGGTGTCCTGCGGCCACGCCCAGACTTGCGTGGGCAGCGCTTCCTCATCGTACCAGCCGTTGTTCGCCGGGCTTTGCAGAAATATGAGTCTCCAGTCCATGACGTTTCTCCTCATGTCTTCGCGTCTCGAACCAGAATAAATAATTCCACTCGCTATCTTCGCGTCCCATGCGTTACGCCGCCACGCGGCGCCGGTCTGATAATGATCGGCGGCGGCGCGGGAGGCACAATCACCGTCGGGGCGCAACAGTAAGAATAATACTGGTATGGAGGCAGATACAGTTGATAGTGGAGCGTGTGCAGCTCGTAGTACGGGTCATAGGCCTGCGGATCGCCGTACGGCGTTTCGTAAGCGTACGGCGGGTAATAAAAATAGTCCGGAATATATCCCTGCGCCGACGCGATCCGGGCGGACAAAAGAGACAAACCGAAAAAAATCGCGCCTAAAAAAAGATTTTTCATTGCATTCGCCTCTTTCTGTTCCTCAGTGGAGCACACCTAGACCAGCTGACGACGACAAAAATGAAACATCGGCAACAACCCGCTATTGCTCCTCGTGTTTCAGCGCAGCCCGCCGGAGATGACCAGCGACTCACCTGTCATCCAGCTCGAATCGGACGAGGCGAGGAAAACCGCGGCAGGCGCGATGTCCGAGGGCAGCCCGGTGCGGCCGAGCGGCGTCTGCGCCACCGCTTGCTTCTCGAAGTCGCTTCCGACGATTCCCGCCGCATGGACTCCTTCCGTTATCACCACCCCGGGGCTTATGGCATTGACGCGAATGTTGCGCGGGCCGAGTTCGTTGGCGAGCACCTTGGTCACGCTATCGACGGCTCCTTTTGTGGCGCTGTACACCGCGGTCGTTGGGGGACTCTTGAAGCTCGCGACCGAACTGATGTTGATGATGCTGCCGCCCTCGCGGCCGAAATGTTTCGCCGCCTGCTGCGAGGCGAGGATGAGACCCAGAACATTCAAATTGAAATGCTTGTGGAAATGCTCTTCGGTAATCTCTTCCAGCGCCGCGAATTCGTAAATGCCCGCATTGTTCACCAAGATGTCGATCCTGCCGAAGGCTCTCATGGCCTCTGAGAACAGCCGCTCGATTTCCGACTTCTTTGCCATGTCGGCTTGCAGGGCGATCGCTCTGCCGCCGTTCTTCTTGATCTCGTCGACGACTTGATCGGCGCCTTTTTTACTCGACGCGTAGTTGACGACAACCGACGCGCCCGCAGCGGCCATCTCTTTGGCAATGCCCGCGCCGATTCCTTTCGAGGCGCCGGTCACGATCGCGACCTTACCCGACAATCTTTTTTGCTCGTTTTGCATCTCGGTTTCTCCTTTCGTTCTTGGATCGCTGGGCCGCTCTGCTGGTTTACAAAGGCAATCCTTATGCCGATGTGGATGAATGCTGGGTAGACCGCCGTAAGCAGGCGATCGGGCAAGGACTTCGAGAGACTGAATGAGGGCCTTCAGAAAACTTGCGGGACGACAATCTGCCGAATTATCGGCAGACGCCGAGATATCGGCGTTACTTCGGGCGAGTGATGCCGAGGTTTTTCATGCGCGATTGAAGCGTCGTGCGCTTCATGCCGAGGCGCGCCGCCGCGCCGGTCGGCCCGCCGATCAGCCATTGCGTCTCGGCGAGGGCGCGGAGAATATGCTCGCGCTCGGCGGCTTCGAGCGTGGTCGCCTGTTGCGGCAGCGCGGTCGGCGGCGGCTTCAGCTCGGCGAGCGGGATGCCGAGCTCCGGTCCTGGGGAGAGAATCACGGCGCGCTCGATCAAGTTCTCCAGTTCGCGGATGTTTCCCGGCCAGGGATATCGCGCCAGAGCCGTCATCGCCTCACTGGGAATCGAGACGATATTTTTTTTCATTAGCCGGGCGTATTTCTGCGTGAAGTAGCGCACCAGCATGGGAATGTCGCCGCCGCGGTCGCGCAGCGGCGGCATCCGGATCGGAAAGACGTTCAGCCGGTAGTAGAGGTCGGCGCGGAAGCGCCGCTCCTCCACCATCTGCACGAGATCCGCGTTCGTCGCCGCGATCAGGCGCACATCGACCTTCAAAGTCTTGGCGCTCCCCAGCCGCTCGAACTCCTGCTCCTGAAGCACGCGCAGAAGCTTGGGCTGGAGCTCGAGCGGGATGTCCCCTACTTCGTCCAGAAACAGCGTGCCGCGGTGCGCCAGCTCAAAGCGTCCGATCTTTTGCGCGATCGCGCCGGTAAAAGCGCCGCGCTCGTGGCCGAAGAGTTCGCTTTCGAGCAAGCCCAGCGGAATCGCCGCGCAATTGACCTTGACGAACGGCTGAGCGCGTCGCGGGCTCAAGTTATGGATCGCCCGCGCGATCACCTCTTTACCCGTGCCGGTCTCGCCGAGGATGAGGACGGTCGAGTCGGTCGGCGCCACAGTTTCGACCTGCCGCAGCGCTTCTTTGAGCGACGCGCTGTCGCCGACGATCTCCTCGAAATTGTGCTCGGTGCGGATCTCCTCCTGGAGGTAAAGCGTTTGGTTCGCCAGCCGTTCCTTAACTTCAGTCACCTCTCGGTGCTCGAGCGCGTTCTCGACGGCGATCGCCACCTGGGTCGAGAGCTGCGTGACGAAGTCGACGTCTTCCTGAGCAAACGCGGGGGGCGCCTTGCGGCCGAGAGCCAAAACGCCGAGCGAGCGGCCGCGGCTGACGAGCGGCACCATACAGACAAATTGGAAACCGTCGGCGAGCAGCGGAGATTTGAACGAACGATAGGGCTCGACGCCGTCGGCGATTTTTCCATGCCACGCCTTGCCTTCGCGAAACACCTTGCCCGAGATCGACTGGTTCATCGGAACGCTGAACTCTTCGCGCAACATGCCGTTGCCGCCCGGCGGAGAGTCCAGGGCAAAAATGCGCATGCGCTCGCTCGCCGCGTCGGGGAAAGTCACCCCGACCATATCGCATTCCATGACGCGGCGGATGCTCGCGGAGATCGCCCGCAAAACGGCGCGCAGGTCGAGGTTGGAAACCATGTTGTTGTTGAGGTCGAGCAGGAGCCGCAGCCGATCGCGCTCGTGTTTAAGCTCGGCCTGAAGCCTCTGCGCGTCCTGCTGACGCAGCGTGTTGTCGACAGCGACCGCGACTTGTTTCGCCACCTGTTCGAGAAACTTAAGATCCCCGCAGTTGTAATCGTTGTAGCGCTGACTGCCGAAGATCATCGCGCCGAGACGGCGGTACGGCGTCGTCAGCGGCACGACAGAGCAGGATTTGATATTGTGCCGGCTCAGCACCGCCGCCCCTTGGGGAGCGCGGGTATCCTTTTCGGTGTCGAAGACCACCAGCGACTGCTGCTCGCGCCACGCGATTCCGCCCAGGGCCTGATCGACCGGCAAATCGACGAACGGAATCTCGTGTGCGGATTTGGAATCGCCGCGCGTCTCCATGATGTGGAGACGCATCGTGTCGGTCTCTGGATGATGGAGAACGAGCCCGATGGAGTCGAAACTCACGACGTGCGGCAGGTGGACTGCAAGGTCATGGAAGAGCGCCTGCAGATCGCCGTGCAGAGCGATCGATTCCGCCACCTCGAGCAGCGCCTGATAACGCGCCGCCGTTGCCTCGGGCGTTTGCTCCGGGCAAGGCTCGTTTTCCATATACATGGGACAGGTTCGACTATATCAAAGAAGCGCCGCAATCCAAGCCCGCGCGCAGGTTGTAAACGCTGAAAACGTTCGGTATGCGATGAGCGAAGAGGAGAAGCTATGTTTAAAACTCAAGCCTACGCGGCGCTTTCGCCAAAAAGCGCCCTGGCACCGTTCACAATCGAGCGCCGCGAGCCCGGCTCGCGCGACGTACTGATCGATATCATCTATTGCGGGGTCTGCCATTCCGACATCCACCAAGCCCGCGGAGAGTGGCCCGGCTCGATCTTCCCTATGGTGCCGGGGCATGAGATCGTCGGCCGCGTCACCGGCGTCGGCGCGGCCGTCAAAAAATACCGCGCCGGCGACACCGTCGGGGTCGGCTGTCTGGTCGATTCGTGCCGCGAATGCGCCTCCTGCAGGGCCGGCGAAGAACAGTACTGCGAGCGCGGCTGGAGCCTCACCTACAACGGCTACGAGCAGGACGGAAAGACGCCCACCTATGGCGGTTACTCGACGCGCGTCACGGTGGATGAAGCTTACGTAGTGAAAATCCCGCAGCGAATGCCGCTGGAGCGCGCGGCGCCGCTGCTCTGCGCCGGCATCACCACCTACTCGCCGCTCCGCCATTGGAAGGTCGCCGCCGGCCAGGAGGTCGGCGTCGTCGGCTTGGGCGGTCTTGGGCACATGGGCGTGAAGCTCGCCAAGGCGATGGGGGCGAAGGTCGCGGTGATCAGCCATTCGCCCGAGAAGCGGGAAGACGCGCTCGGCCTCGGCGCAGACGATTTTATCGCCACGCGTGAAGCCAAAGCCTTCGAGCAGAACGCGCGGCGGTTCGATTTTATCCTCGACACGGTTTCGGCGGCGCACGACTACAACGCCTACTTAAACATGCTTAAGCGCGACGCGACGATGGTGCTCGTCGGCCTGCCCGCCCCTTCCCCGCTCGACGCGACGCCGCTCGTCATGGAGCGCCGGCGGCTTGCCGGCTCGGCGATCGGCGGTCTCGGCGAAACGCAGGAGATGCTGGATTTCTGCGCCGCGCGCGGCGTCGTCGCCGACATCGAGATGATTGCTATCCAGCAGATCAACGAGGCGTACGAGCGCATGATCAAAGGCGACGTGCGCTACCGATTCGTCATCGATAACGCGAGCCTTGGCCGCGCCTAGCTCACCGCAGCGCGCCGCCGTTGACAGTTTCTGATCCGCGGCGCAGACTTTATCGGATGATCGTGAGCGTCGGGGTGGATTTGATCGAGGTGGGCCGGATCCGGCGCGCGCTGGAGGATCCGAGCATCGGCAAGAGGTTTCGCGATCGAGTCTACACGGAAGGCGAGATCCGCTATTGCGACAGCCGGGGCGTCGGCAAGTATCAGAGCTACGCCGGCCGCTTCGCCGTCAAAGAGGCCGCGATGAAGGCGCTCGGCACCGGATGGGGCGCGAAGGCGAACTGGATCAACATTGAGGTCGTCCGCGCCCGCGGCGGCCGTCCGGAGATCGCGCTCCACGGCCACACGGCGGATTTCGCGCGCGAGCTCGGCATCCGGCGCATGCTCGTCTCGATCACGCATACCGACGCGAATGCGCTCGCCTACGTCATCGCGCAGGATGATTGAGAGGCGCCGGCGTTCTGCGGCGCGCGCCGCCGCGCCGGCAAGACGAAGATCGCCGCCAATGCCCAGATGCCGAGGCAAAGACCTGCCACCGTCCAGAGAACGCGGTTTCGACCGCTCGAGCGCGCGATGAGCCCGCAAAGAATCGCATCGAGGAGGTGAACGAGCGCCGCGGTGCGCCACAGCATCGCGCCGCTCAGGTCCGCATTGATGAAGTAAAGTCCTGTGAAATAACCGAGAAAGGTATGAAGGCTCATCGGCCCTTGAGCTTCCTTTAGCCGCTTACTATACTCAGCCTCCGCTCAAATAGAAAGCAAGGCGATGGCCGTCAAGACGATCCGGTGGGACAATCACAATCGCGTCATCATGCTCGACCAGCGCCTACTCCCCAATAAGGAAGTCTACCGCTCGTTTCGTGACTATGAAGGCGTCGCGCAGGCGATTCGCGACATGGTCGTGCGCGGCGCGCCGGCGATCGGCGTCGCCGCCGCCATGGGCGTCGCGCTCGGGGCCATCGGGGTCAAAGGCAAAAATTTCGACCGCGAAATCGAGCGGATATTCCGCACGATCTCAAAGACGCGACCCACGGCTGTCAATCTTTTTTGGGCGCTCGAGCGCATGCGCCGGATCTACGCAGAAAAGCGCAGCCAGGGCATCGACGTCGTCAAGCAGATGCTGAAAAACGAGGCGCTAAAAATCTATCAGGAAGACATCGCCGCGAACCGCGAGCTCGGCAGGCACGGCGCCAAGCTCTTGGCCGGTTGTTCTCACATCATGACGCATTGCAACGCCGGCGCGCTCGCCACCGCGGGCTACGGAACAGCCTTGGGCATCGTGCGGGCGCTGAAAGAGAGCGGCAAGAACGTGGAGGTCCTCGCCAACGAGACGCGTCCGTTTTTGCAAGGCGCGCGTCTGACGGCGTGGGAGCTCAAAAAAGACAAGATTCCCGTGACGCTCGTGACCGACGGGATGAGCGGCTATCTCATGCAGAAGGGCAAAGTCGACGCCGTGGTTGTCGGCGCCGACCGCGTCGCGGCGAACGGGGACGTGGCCAACAAAATCGGCACTTACCTCGTCGCGGTCCTCGCCAAGCGCCACAACATTCCATTTTACGTCGCCGCGCCGACCTCGACCATCGATCTCAAGTGCGCCTCGGGCGCGGAGATCCCGATCGAACAGCGCGATCCGCGCGAGGTGTCGCATATCTTCGGCCATGCCATCACGCCGCGCGGCGTAAAGATATTGAACCCGGCGTTTGACGTGACACCGCACGATCTGGTCTCGGCGATCATCACGGAGAAAGGCGTCATCACGGCGCCGTTCGCGCAAAATATCCGCTCTTATGTCCAGCATGCGTAACACCGACGAGCTCGAGGCCTATTTCCATAGCGCAGCGAAACCGCGCGCCGAGTGGCGCGTCGGCACCGAGTACGAAAAGGTCGGCATCCGGCGCGAGACCGGCAAGGCGATTCCCTACTCCGGCCCCGCCGGCGTCGAGGCGATCCTCCGCGGACTCATCGAGGAATACCGCTGGGAGCCGGTCGAGGAGGACGGGCACATCATCGCCCTCGTGCGCGGACCGGCACAGATCCACCTCGAGCCCGGCGGCCAGATCGAGCTTTCCGGCGAGCCCTGCCGCGACATCCACTGCGCCTACGGCGAATTCACGCAGCATATTCGCGAGCTGCTAGAAATTTCGGCGCGGCTAGGCGTGGTTTTTTTGGGTCTCGGCATCCAGCCGGTGAGCCGTCTCGACGAGATCGAATGGGTGCCGAAGAAGCGCTACCGCATCATGGGACCTTACATGCCGAAAGTCGGAACCCTGGGGCAGCGGATGATGAAGCAGACCGCGACGGTGCAGGCGAACATCGACTACAGCGACGAGAAAGACGCGATGGCGAAGTTCCGCACGATGATGGGCCTCGCGCCGCTGCTGACGGCGATCTTTGCCAACTCGCCGATCCTCGAGGGTCAGGTCACCGGCTACAAAAGCTTTCGTGGCCACATCTGGACCGACACCGACAAAGCACGCTGCGGGCTGCTCCGCTTCGCCTTCGATCCCGCGGTATCCTTCGCGCATTACGTCGAGTACGCGCTCGACGTGCCGATGTACTTCATCCGGCGGGGCGAGAACTATATCGATTTCACCGGCATCACGTTCCGCGATTTCTGGAACCGCGGCCATGAGGGACACCGGGCGACGATCGAAGACTGGGACTTTCACCTCACCACGCTTTTTCCCGAGGTAAGAATCAAGCGCTACATGGAGGCGCGCTCCGCCGACAGCCAGCCGCCAGAGCTCATGCCGGCGCTCCCCGCGCTGATCAAGGGGTTTACCTACGAGCGCGATTGTCTCGACGCCGCGTGGGATCTCGTCAAAGGCTGGTCCTGGGACGAGCGCATGGAATTTTATCACGATTCGCACCGCCACGCGCTCGCGGCGCGCGCGCGACGCTTCTCCGCCGCCGATCTGGCGCGGGAATTGATCGCGATCGCCTGGGAAGGACTCAGACGCCATCCGGCGCTCAACGACACCGGCGATGACGAGACGATCTACTTAAAACCGCTTCGCGATTTGGTCGAGCAGGGGAAGTGCCCCGCCGATCTCATTTTGGAAAAATGGGAAGGCGAGCTCCATCACGACGTGAAGAAGCTCATCGATTACAGCGCCTACCGCCTGCCCTGAAGAATCTCCGCCGCGATTTTTTTGCCCTGCATGCCGATCAAATCGGCGAGCTCGTCTTCGCTCGCGCCGGAGAAGCCGGTGAATGTGCGCTTCTTGAGCTTGCGAATGCGCCGGTAGCTCTCCTCGATTCTATTGACCAGATCCTGATCGCCGGCCGCCCTGCGGCAGAGATCATCGAGCGCCGCGGCGGCGCGATCGCTGTCGTGGCAAAACAGCAGCTCGTCGACGCCGGCGGCGACCGCCAGCGCAGCCGCTTCTTCGCCGGAATATTTTTCGCTCACCGCCTTCATTTCCAAATCGTCGCTGAAGACGACGCCGTCATAGCGGAGCTCGCCGCGGAGCAGCTCGCCGATAATCTTGGGCGAGAGCGTCGCGGGATAGACGCGGTCGAGCGCCGGGTACATAACGTGCGCCGTCATCACCGCCTCCACGCGCTTGCCGCACGCCTGCGCGAACGGCACGAGCTCGGTCGCCTGGAGATCCTCGATCTCTTTATCGACGACGGGAAGCTCTACGTGCGAATCCGCGTCGGTGCCCCCGTGACCCGGAAAATGTTTGATACAGGGGATCACGCCACCTTCGCGCAATCCGCGAGCGATCTCCCAGCCGAGCTCGAAGACCTCATTGGGTTCCGAGCTGAGCGCGCGGTCTCCGATGACGGGGTTCTTCGGGTTCGTCGCGACGTCGAAAACCGGGGCGAAATTCAAGTTGACGCCGACCGATTTAAGCTCGCCCGCCATCGCGAGGCCCGCCCGATAGGCGAGCTCGGAATCGCCGGCGCGCCCGACCTCCGCCGCGGGCGGAAAATGGGTGAACGGCGGCGGCAGGCGGTGCACCCGTCCGCCCTCCTGGTCGATCGCGATGAACGGCGGCAGCTCGTCTTTGATCTCCCATAGCGAGCGGCAGAGCGCGAGGATCTGCGCCGGCGCTTTCAAATTATGCCCAAAGAGAATAAAACCGCCGACGGGATAATCCTTGAAGAAGCTTTTCTCCTCCGGCGCCAACTCCTCGCCCTGGATGCCGATCATGATCATTTGACCGATTTTTTCTCTGAGCGAGGGCATCGATTGTTTTATAACATAAGAGAAAAATCTTTTGACATCAGAGCGCGTTTTTCTTTGCGTAAGAAGGCTACTTCATCTCCCTTCGCCGCGCGAGCACGCTGTGGTGCCGACCGTAGGTGAAATAGATCGCCAAGCCTACCAGCAACCAGACGAACAGCCTGAGCCAATTTTCCGCCGGCAGCGAGAACATGAGCACGACGCAGAGCGCGATGCCGAGAACCGGCACCAGCGGCACGAGCGGGCAGCGGAACGGCCGCGGCGCGTCGGGCTGCTTTCTCCGCATGATGAGCACGGCGGCGCAGACGATCACGAAAGCGAGCAGCGTGCCGATGTTGACGAGCTCGGCGAGGATACGCAGCGGGATCAGCGCGGCGGCGAGAGCGACGACGACACCGGTCAAGATCGTCGATTTCCACGGCGTGCGAAAACGCGGGTGCACGGCGCCGAAAAGAGCCGGCGGCACGAGGCCGTCGCGGGCCATGGCGAGAAAGACGCGCGGCTGGCTCAGCATGAGGACCAGCAGCACCGAGGTGATGCCCGCGAGAGCGCCCAAAGAGATCAAAAACTGCGCCCACGGAAGTCCCGCCTGGCGAAACGCGTCGGAGACCGGCGCGTCGATATTGATCTTGTCGTACGGCACCATGCCGGTGAGCACCGCCGAGACGCCGATATAGAGCACCGTGCAGATGAGCAGCGACGCGATGATGCCGATCGGCACGTCGCGCTGCGGATGGCGCGCCTCTTCGGCATGGGTCGAGACCGAATCGAAGCCGATGTAGGCGAAAAAAATCATCGCGGCGCCGGCGAGGACACCGAGCGGCTCGCCGCCGGCGCCACTTTGACCGAAGACGGTATGGCCGAAGAAACTCACGCCCGTGTAGCCGAAGGGGGCGAAGGGTTTCCAGTTGTTCGGGTCGATGTAAAACGACCCGGCCGCGATCACGAAGAGAACGATGGCGACCTTGATCGCGACAATAATGGAGTTCAGGCCGGCGCTCTCGCGGATGCCGACGATAAGCACCGCGGTGACGAACGCCGCGACGACGATCGCGGGAAAATCGAGCAGCGTGCCGGTCGCGACGAGCTCGCCGCTGCTCGGCTGGAAGTCGAACGGCGCGTTTGTGAGCGCATGCGGCAGGCTGAGACCGAAGATGCCGATGAAATCCTGAAAGTAATGCGACCAGCCATGCGCCACGGTTGCGGCGGCGATCGTGTACTCGAGCACCAGGTCCCAGCCAATGATCCACGCGAACAGCTCGCCGAGCGTCGCGTAGGCATACGTATACGCGGAGCCTGCGACCGGCACCATCGAGGCGAACTCGGCATAGCAGAGCGCCGCGAGGACGCAGGCCGCGCCGGCGATGACAAAGGAGAGCGTGAGAGCCGGGCCGGCCTTGTCGTGCGCGGCGATGCCGGTGAGCACGAAGATGCCTGTGCCGATGATGCAGCCGACCCCCAAGCTCGTGAGCTCGATCGGCCCGAGCACGCGGCGGAGCCGATTTTCTCCCGCCATCTCCTCGAGCAGCAACGAAAGCGGCTTGGTGGCGAAAAGGTGCTTCATCGGCATTTTTCACTACCCGAAGAAAGCGTGAATGTCCACGAGTAAAACTGGACAATGGTTTTTTCTTTGTATAGATTCACGAGCCGGATGGCGAGCAAGAAATACATCGTGGTCGAGGGGCCGATCGGCGTCGGGAAATCGAGCCTCGCCAAGCTCCTCGCCGCCGAGTTTCAGGCGCGCACGCTGTTTGAGACGGTCGAGGAAAATCCTTTTCTCGGCAAGTTTTATCAGGACCGCGAGACCTACGCCTTCCAAAACCAGCTTTTTTTCCTGCTCAACCGCTACCGCCAGCAGCGCGACCTGCTGCAGCCGGACCTGTTCTCGCAGGCGACCGTGGCCGATTACCTCTTCGCCAAGGATAAGATCTTCGCGACCCTCACGCTCAGCGCCGAAGAGCTCGCCTTGTATCAGCAGATCTACCAGCTGCTCGACACCCGGCTTCCCAAGCCCGACCTCGTCGTCTATCTCCAGGCCCGTCCCGATATCCTTTACAAACGCTTGAAAAAGAGGGATAAAAGCTACGAGAGAAGCGTAACGCTGGAATACCTCACCGAAGTGGCTCAGGCGTACAGCCAGTTCTTCTTCCACTACGACGAGAGCCCGCTTCTGGTGGTGAACACATCCGAGATCGATTTCGTCGCGAGCAGCCGCGATTTGGCTGACTTGGTCCGGGAAATCAACAACATGGGTTCCGGCACGCAGCATTATATACCGCTTGGATCCAGGTAATCTGGACCGAGACGGAGCCAGGAAAATGGCAGCGATGAATCGGCGGTAAGCTACGGCTTGCCGCGTGCTGCCGCATCAATGGCCTTCCGCCCGGTCGGAAGGCTTTTTTATTTTTGGAGGCCAGATGGCGCAAAAGGTCACCGTGCCGGAGATCGTCAAGATGAAGCGCGCGGGCCAGAAGATCACCGCCCTCACGGCCTACGACTATTCCTTCGCGCGCATTCTGGACGAAGCCGGCGTGGATATCCTCCTCGTCGGCGACTCCCTCGGCTCGGTCGTCCAGGGGCAGGAGAGCACGCTGCCGGTGACGCTGGAGGAGATGCTCTATCACACCCGCATCGCCGCGCGCGGACGCAAGCGCGCGCTGCTCGTCGGCGACATGCCGTTTCTCTCGTATCAGGTGAGCGTCGCCGAGGCCAAACGCAACGCCGGGAGATTTTTGAGCGAAGCCGGCGCCGAGGCGGTCAAGGTCGAAGGCGGCGTCGAGATGCTCGACACGATCAAGGCGATCGTCGAGATCGGCATCCCCGTCATGGGGCACGTCGGGCTCACGCCGCAGTCGATTCACCGCTTCGGCGGCTACAAGGTCCAGGGCAAGGAGAAAAAGGCCGCCGAGCGGATCGTGCGCGACGCGGTCGCGGTCGAAGAGGCCGGGGCGTTCTCCATCGTGCTCGAGGGCGTGCCGATGAATCTCGCGCGCGAGATCACCGAGCGGCTTACGATCCCGACGATCGGCATCGGCGCCGGCGTCGAGTGCGACGGCCAGATCCTCGTCGTGCACGATATGCTGGGACTCTTCGATCTGTATACGCCCAAGTTCGTCAAGCGCTACGCCGACCTCAAAGGAGTGATGACCGACGCCGTCAAGCGCTACATGGCGGAAGTGAGAGACGGGAGCTTTCCCGGCGAGGAGCATTCGTTTCATTGACAGTGAGCGGCGAGCCGCGAGTGGCGAGCAGTCCCACGAGAGGAGAAGCTATGATCATTAATCAGCGGCAATCACAACGGACGCGGCCTCTGGTTATTCGTGACAACGAGCGCCTGCGGTCGGTCCGCTCGCTGCGCCTGATCGAGACCGTCCGCGACATGCGCTCCTGGAGCGAGGCCGAGCGGCGCGCCGGCAGGCGCATCGTCCTCGTCCCGACGATGGGCGCGCTGCACGAAGGCCATTTGAGCCTCGTGCGCGACGCCCGCAGGCGCGGCGACCGCGTGGTCGTCTCGGTATTCGTCAATCCGGCGCAGTTCGGGCCCAACGAGGATCTATCGACCTACCCGCGCGATCTCGCGCGCGACCGCGAGCTGTTGGAGCAAGAGAAGGTCGACGTGTTGTTTCACCCCTCTGCGGCGGAGGTCTATCCCGAAGGATATCAGACCTATGTCGAGGTCGAGCGGCTGGCGCCTCTTCTCTGCGGCGAGCTTCGCCCCGGCCACTTCCGCGGCGTCGCCACCGTCGTCGCCAAGCTCTTCAACATGGTGCGGCCGCATACGGCCATCTTCGGCGCCAAGGACTACCAGCAGCTGCAGGTGATCCGGCGCGTGGCGGCGGATCTCAACTTCGACGTCGAGATCGTGAGCCATCCGACCGTGCGCGACCGCAACGGCCTCGCGCTGAGCTCGCGGAACGCCTACCTGAGCGCGCGCGAGCGTGCCGCGGCGCTCTGCCTTTCGCGCGCGCTGAAAGCGGCCGCCGGCCTGGCGGCGCGGGGCGAGCGCGACGCCGCGACCGTCATCGCCGCGGCGCGCGCCGTGATCGAGGCCGAGCCGCTCGCCGAAATCGAATACGTGCGCCTCTGCGATGCCGAGACGCTCGAAGATATCGGCCGGCTCGAAGGCGAGGCGCTGCTCGCGCTCGCCGTCCGCGTTGGACCGGCGCGGCTGATTGACAACGCGATTCTGAAGACGTAGGAAATAATGTTTTTGATGAGCCTGCTCCGTCCAAAGTTAAGCGCCTCATCCGAATGACACGGTTCAAGGAAAACCTCAGACGGTATTTTTTCGCCGGGCTTCTCGTTCTGCTGCCGCTCATCATCACGCTGTGGATTCTCGCCTGGATCGTCGGACTGATGGACGGCCTGCTCAACGTGCTTCCCGAGGCCGCGCGCCCCTCCACCTATGTCCCCGTCCCCGGCCTCGGCGCGATCATCACGCTGTCGCTGATCGTCTTCCTCGGTTTTCTCGCCACCCGGGCCTTTACGCGCCGCGCGCTTACAGTCTGGGACCGGTTTCTTATCCGCATTCCCATCTTTCGCGGCGTCTACTCCGCCGTGCAAAAGCTGGTCGAAAATATCTTCAGCCAGGAGCGCGGCGACCGCAGAGTGGTGCTGGTGGAGTACCCGCGCAAAGGCATGTTCACCGTCGGCTTCGCCACGGGGTATGCGACCGGCGAGCTGGCGCGCTTCTCCGAAGAGCGGCTCGTCAATGTCTTCGTGCCGACGACACCCAATCCCACGGCCGGATTTTATCTGCTCGTCCCCGAGCGCGACGTCGTCACGCTCAAGATGACCCCCGAAGAGGCGTTCAAGCTGATCGTCTCGGGCGGGATGATCAGCCCCGAAGAAAAAGTCACGCTCGCCGCGGTGAAATAGCGCGTCATACTGCGACACACTGCGACATTCGAGCCGAAATTTTTATTGATTCGATTCCGATTTAGGTTCACTATCACAATACCGACAGCGGCCACGCAGGGCACGCTGCAGAAATCCTCATACGGTTCAGCGGCGCAACGCGCACGAGCGGTTCGCCTGTCCTGAGCGCGTCGAAGGGCAAACCGCCCTACCCCTCTCTTTCTCCGCTTCATAAGGGGAAATGAATCGCGTTTCCAGTTTCGCATTTCCGATGTAGGGGCACGGCGTGCCGTGCCCTCCGATGATGTCGCATCGATCACGCCGCGCGCGGCACTCCGATCCCGCTCCTTTCGAAGGACGGGTTAGGAGAGGTAAAAGCGCCTCTACTGTTTTTCGGAATTCGTAGGACGGTTCACGAACCGCCCCTACTGCCTACTACTCACGACTCACTACTCACTATTTACAGGAGGATCATTTATGCGTATGCGCAGAACCGTGAGCATAAACAAAAAGCCGCCGCGCCCCGACCCCGGGGCGCGAAAGCCCGAGAACGGAGAGACCGAGGAGGACCTCAGCAGCCTTTTCTCCGACGTGAAGAATCCCAAGCAGGTCAAGCTCCTCACCGCCTACGTCGGCTCGAAGAGCCTGCTGAAGGCGCAGAGCCTCGCGGGCGTCCACCGCCACAGCCACTACTGGTGGATGGAAAACGACCCGAAATATCCCACCTATTTCCGCCGCGCCAGGACGATCATCGCCGATCAGGTCGAGGAGGAGGCCTACCAGCGCGCCTTCGTCGGCACCGACTGGCCGATCTACTATCACGGCCGCATCATCGGCTATTACAAAATCTACTCCGACAAGCTCGCGATCTTCATGCTGAAGGCGATGAAGCCGGAGATTTACGGCAACAAAGGCGGCATCGAACCGTCCGGCAAGGCGCCGGACTTCGAGGTCATTATTAAGCATGAGGGAGAGGACAAGCCGCGGGAGGACGACCTCAGTCGATACCCGACGTGCGAGGGGAGCTGAGAAGGCTAACCGCGCTCACGGCGGCTTTGTGAAAATCGAGCGGCGGAAAGCGGAGCTTTTGCTCCTGTCGCTATGCCGATTCACAAGTCGCCGAAAATGTTTTTTATAGCGCGCCGACGGCGGCGAGATGGCGCACGCGCCCGAGCGACTGAGCGCGGTCGAACAACGCGCGGTCGGCTGTGACGAGCGGGCAGTCGAGCTCCACCGCCAGGGCGAGAAAAGAGGCGTCGTAAAAGGTCAGTCTGAATTGCTTTCCGAGCCGGGCGGCTTGACGGAGCAGCGGCGTCGCCGGCGGTGCGACGACGAACGGCAAGGCTTCGAGATCGGAAAGCGCCTCGTCCAAGGCGGCGCCGCCGAGGTCGGTTTTCAAGATGAGAATATTGCCGACTTCGTATAACAGCAAAGCCGGGACGTGGACTTCTATGGCTTTACGCTCGATATCGGCGAGCAGGCGGCGGGCTTCTTTGACGAGGCTCTCACCCCGCGTCTTCACCCATTTCACCAGCACCGACGCGTCAACGACGATCTTCCCCGCCATATCTCCTGTCCCGGTAGTAGCGGATGATGTCCGTGGAATCCCACTGAGCGAGCCAGCGCTCTTCCAGCTGCCGGAGCGGGGCGAGCGCCTGCTTCCACGACCGCGCCCGCTTTTTCGCGACCGCCGAGCGCAGCGCCTCGCGGATCAGCTCGCTCCGGGAGCGCCCCTCGGCGCGCGCGGCCCGGTCGACCTTTTTCAAGAAGTCATCGGGCAGAGAAATCATCACTTTGGCCATCGATGCGACCTCGCTCCGAGGTATAACAGCGGTGCCGAGATGAGGCAATACTTTTTATATACCAGCGATACGGCGGTCTAGAACAAAGAAAGTCTCCGAGCAGCTCGCGATCTTCATGCTGCAATCGATGAGGCCGGAGTCTACGGCAACAAGAGCGGCATCGGGCCGTCCGGCAAGGACTTGGTATTAGCTCATCCTCAGAAGACCAAAGCGATCGCCAGCGCGCGCATCAAGACTGACAAGATCGA
>DATJFG010000153.1:0-12154 GCA_035495775.1 Verrucomicrobiia bacterium
GTAGATTCCGATCGCCTCGGTCGGATGATGAGGACAATAATAGATACGATCCACCTTTGCACCGTTGGCGGCGAGGCGTTTCTCGATCTCGCGGTGAATCGCCTCGAGTTCCCTCTCATCCAAAAGTCCGCGTCCGACAGCCGACTGATTCGTCACCACGGCGGTCTTGAGTCCCGCTCCGGCGAGAAGGCGGAGCGCATCCGCCGCTCGCGGCAGAAGCTCGATCTGCTCCAGGCGATTTAAATAGCCGACATCGCGAATCAGCGTGCCGTCGCGATCGACGAGGACTCCGGGCGCGCGGCTCATGTGTTGGACGCCGGACCGCATCGGCCGCTGGAGCTAGGTTTGGAGAGACTTAGCACGGATCACCTCATCGATCGCTTGAACCAAAGCATCGCCGTTTTCTACGCCCATTTCGACGCGAAGCGCCATCAGCTTTTCCCGGGCAAAAGGGAAACGCGTCAGCTTGACGATGTCCTTCTCCGTGGTGAGAATCATATCGACGTTCCGAGAGGCGCGCGTGATCCTCTGCCAGTCATGCGAGGAGTAATTATGGTGGTCGGGAAATTGGATCGTGTCAACGATCTCCCCCTCCCAATCGTAAATCATGCGATAAAACGGGGCGGGATCGGCGATGGCGGAGACCGCCAATACTTTGCTGCGATCGAGCACGGTGAGAGGATACTCCTTCCACTGGCCTCCCTCGAAGCCGAGCAGCGATCGCGGTTCGAGAGCGCCGAAATAAATCCTCTCTTTCGGACAATGCCGAAGAAGCTTTTCCCAGCGCTCGCGCGCGCCGGTCACGAGGTAATAATCGGCCCGGCGAAGCGCGGAGCGCGGCTCGCGAAAGGCTCCGGCCGGCAGCAGCCATCCGTTGTAATCCTCGCCCGCGAGCAGGATATCCAGGTCGCGCGCGAGCGCCCGGTGCTGAAATCCATCGTCGAGGATGAAAACGTCGACGTCGGCTTCGCCGAGGATGCGCTCGCCGGCGGCGTATCTTTGTTTAGCGATTCCGACTTTCTGATGAAAGAGACGCGCCATCATGACCGCTTCGTCGCCGGCCAGAAGTTCGCTGCCAGGGTCGGCGGATTCCGCGGCGGGATTAAGAAAGACGGGGTCTTTCACATTGCCTTTGTATCCTCGGCTTAGAATGGCGACTTTATGCCCACGCTTGCCCAACTCACGGGCGAGCCAGATCGTCGTCGGCGTTTTGCCCGTCCCCCCGACAGTCAAGTTACCGATACTGATTACGCTGCGCGGCAGCCTGCGCACGCGATAGAGACCGAAACGATAACAGGCGTTCCTGCCGCGGACGCCTAGACCGTACAGTATGGATAGGGGTACGGCGATAAGCCATTGAAGAAAAGAAAAGATCCCCCGTCTCGCCCATATGCTTCGAGCCCATAACGCGCTGCTCATTCTCGATCGTCTATCCCTCGCTTAAAAATAGCGTGCAACAAGTTCCATGCTGCCTTCGACGACTTTTCGATCCGCTTGGGCGACGCCGTATGCGCGCTCTCCAACCCTCTTCGCCTCCACCGGATCGCCGAGAAGACGGGCAGCCTGTCGCACCAGATCGTTTTTACCGGCGACTTCGATGCCGCCACCCGAGAGCTTCAACTCCTGTACGATGTGAAAAAAGTTGGCCGTATACGGGCCGAAAAACACCGGCTTGCGGCAGCGAGCCGGTTCGAGAACGTTGTGCCCTCCGGCGGCGACGAGGCTGCCGCCGACGAACGCAAGGTCGGCGATTGAATAGAAGTCTGCCAACTCGCCGAGGGTGTCGAGAAAGAGAATATCGGCGATAGGCTCGCCATTCATCTCGGTCCTTTTGATATAACGAAGACCGCTGGCTTTGAGAAACCTTTCGACATCGGCGAAGCGCTGTGGGTGACGCGGAGCCAGGACCAGCACGAGCGCGGGAAAACTTTTCTTGAGATCGCGGAATGCCTCGACGATTATTTCATCCTCGCCGTCGTGCGTGCTGCCCGCCACGAGGACAGCCGCCCCAGAGTCCATTTTACAGCCCAACTCGCGTCCGGAGATTCTACCTTCTGGAGGGTGGGCTTGCGCCGCACGCTTCAAATTGCCGGTGATCGCGACGCGGCGCGGATCGGCGCCGAGCCGCTTGATTCTTTCGGCGTCCTCGGCGCTCTGCATACCGACGGCGGTAAGCCGGGACACGACGCGAGAGAAGAATCGCCGCAATAAGAAATAGCGGCGGAAGGAACGGGCCGAGAGCCTGCCGCTCAAAAGAACTGTCGGGACGCCTCGGTCATAGCACAGCCGGAGAAGATTCGGCCACAACTCGGTCTCGAGCAGCACCAACATAGCCGGATTAAGGCATGCGAGCGAACGCCGGACGATCCACGGATGATCGAGCGGCAATAAGACACAGGCGTCGGCGCCGGCGCTCTGTCGCGCCACGTCCCTTCCCGTTGTCGTGAACGTGCTGAGGAGAATTTTCCGCTCCGGAAAACGTGCTTTACACGCCGCGATCAACTCTTTCGCGGCAACGACTTCACCCACGGAGGCGGCGTGGAGCCATAGCGGGCGTGCGCCGGCGAGCGCGTCGCGCACACTGCGCCCGTAAAAGCCGAATCGTTCCAGCAGCCCGCCGCGAAATCTGCGTCCAAAAAGAGACAACATAGGAATAAGAAATAAACCGACCAGGAACACCAGGGTCAGGACGCTATTGTAGAGAAAGTCGAGCATCGGCTAATGCAGCAGCTTGTCTTCCGAAGCGCCTTCCTCTTCGAGAAGCTGCAGAGTGTAAAGACGGCTGTATTCGCCTTTTGCGGTGACTAACTCGTCGTGCGTTCCCTCCTCTGCGATTCTCCCGTCGACGAGCACGACGATGCGGGTGGCTTTGCGGATCGTCGTCAAACGGTGCGCTATAACGAGAGTCGTGCGCTGGATCATCAGGTTCTCGAGCGCCTCTTGAACCAACCGCTCCGAATCGGTGTCGAGCGAAGAGGTCGCCTCGTCCAAGATCAGGATTGGCGCATCTTTGAGAATCGCCCTAGCGATCGCCAGTCGCTGGCGTTGGCCGCCGGAGAGTTTTAGTCCCAGCTCGCCGATGATCGTATCGTATCCCTGCGGCATCGCCATGATGAAGTCGTGCGCATGCGCGGCCTTTGCGGCGGCGATGATGTGGTCCATGCCTTTGGCGGGATCTCCGTAGGCAATGTTGTTGCGCACCGTGTCATTGAAAAGAAATGTGTGCTGCGTGACGATGCCGATCTGCGCGCGGAGCGACTCAAGCGTGACGTCTCTAATATCCTGGCCGTCGATTGTAATCTCGCCGGAGCCGACGTCGTAAAATCGCGGCACGAGATCCGCGAGCGTGCTCTTACCGACTCCGGAGACGCCGACCACGGCGACCATTTCCCCCGCTTTGACCCGTAGATTGATATTTTTCAGGACCAGCTTCCGTCCATAGCCGAAAGAGACATTATGGAATTCGATTGCCTGGGAAAATCGCGGAGCGACTCTCGCGTCGACCGAATTCTTGATCTCGGGCTCGCTGTCGAGGACTTCAAAGATCCTTTCTGCGCCGGTGATTCCTTGCTGGATGACGGCATACGTCTTCGCCAGGCTGCGAAACGGCTGGTACAGCAGGAACATTGCCATCATGAACGCCATAAACTGGCCTTGCGTGCGACCGCCCATGATGACGCTCATGCCGCCGTACCAGACGACGGCGCCGATGGCGATCGCCGCGAGCATTTCCATCGCCGGGCTCACGATGTCCTGCGTTCGCGCCGTGCGTCTAGCCTGCTTGAAGATTCTCTGGTTCTCCTTCTCGAAGCGCTCGATCTCGTATTGCTCCATGCCGAACGCCTTCACGATCCGATTACCCTGGATGCTCTCTTGCAAGAGGCTCGTCAGCGTCCCCTTGGCGATCTGTCCACGCTTCGTGAACCGCTTGATCCGTTTGCTCATCCGGGTGAGCGGATAGACCGAGGCCGGGAAGACGACGAATGCGATAATCGCGAGCCTCCAATCCATATAAAAGGCGGCGCCAATGAGAGCCACGAGCGACATTGAATCGCGCATCAGCGAAGCCACCGAGTCGGTCAACGCCGAGCGGACTAGGCTTACATCGTTGGTAATGCGCGAAATGAGCGTTCCGGTCGGATTGCGATGAAAATAGGACAAAGAGAGAAATTGCAGGTGACGGTTCATGCTGTCGCGAATATCGTTTAGAATCCTTAATCCGACGTAATCCGTGAGGTAATTCTGCCCGAAGTTGGAAAGACCGCGGAAAACGGCAAGACCGACGATTTCCCAAGGCAGCATGGCGAGCGCGGCTTGGTCCTTGCGGCTGAAGATGTCGTCCATCACCTGCTTGAGCAAAAAAGGCAGCGCGCCGTTGGTCGCGCTGAAGACCGCCATACAGATCATCGCCACGGTGAAATACGGCCACAGGTACGGCCTCAGGTAGTGGAGCAAACGTCGATAAACTTTCACGGCTTTCCTCCCCGATTAACGCATCATTTCAAACGCGATGTCCGCGACCCGCCCCGCGGCTCCCGGCTTCCCCAGCCGCTTTCTCACTTCGCCCAGTTTGGCTACGATCGTCTCACGGAGCTTCGCATTCGCAAGGATCCTGCGGCTTTCCTCGACGATGCGTTCCGGGGTCATCTCGTCCTGAATCAGCTCGGGAACGACCTTTTCCCCGGCGATAATGTTCGCCATCCCGATATGCTCCACGCGCACAAGCCGCCGCGCAAGCGCAAAAGTCGTCCGCGACATCCGGTAGACGATGACCATCGGCCGCAGCATCAAAGCCGTTTCGAGGGTCGCGGTGCCCGACGCGGTCCAAACGAGGTCGGCTGCCTCGACGACATTGTAAGTGTCGCCGTCGCTGACTGAAACCGGCGCGGGAAAAGCCGCGAGTCGCGTTTGCAATTCTTTGTGGTCGACCGTGCTCGCCCGGACGAGCGCGAATTGCACGTCCATGCCCCGGCGCAAAATATCCGCCGCCTGCATCATCACCGGTAGATGATAGTCCACTTCGCGTGCGCGACTCCCGGGAAGCAGCGCGATCGTGCGCTTGGAGACATCAAGGCCAAGCCGCTCCAAGGTGTCGGCGCGCGAACGCGTCGCCCGCACAATGTCGAGCAACGGATGGCCGACGAATTCCGCCTTGAGACCCGCCGCCTCGTAGAATTCTGCCTCAAAGGGAAACACGACGGCGGCGCGGTCGATTGATCGGGCCATTTTTTTAACCCGCTGCTTTCTCCAGGCCCACACCTGCGGCGTGATGTAGTAAAGCACCGGCACACCGAGGCTTTTGGCGACCGCAGCCAGGCGGAGATTGAAATCGGGAAAATCGATGAGAATAAGGAGGTCGGGCCTCCGCTCGCGCAGGAATTTCTTCAACAACGAATAAGCGTGCCAGAGATTTCGCAAATTGCCGCCAAGCTCCGTTAATCCCATGCCGGCGATGCGCGCAACGTCGAAAAGAACATTGACACCTTCGCCCTTTAAGCCCTCGCCGGCGACCGCGGAGATTTCGACGCTGGCCTCTTTTTCGCGCAAAGCGCGCGCCAGATGCGCGCCGTGAAGGTCGCCCGATGCCTCCCCGACAACGAGTAAAATGTGCTTCGGCGCTGTCTTCGGCTGCTTCATCAAACATCGCCGTACTGTCTATAGCCGCTCGCTGATCATCCAGGCGATCTCCAAGGCTCGCAGCCCTTCCTCGCCGCTCACCAGCGGATCCGTGCGCTGCGCGATGGAATCGAGAAACGACTCGATTTCGTCCGCCAATGCGTCCCCTTCGGAGATTTCAACGGTCTCGCCGCGGATGTCCATCCAAGACGCGCCTTTGGCCGGGCGATGAAAGACCTGCGCCCGCTTTTGGTCGTAATCGATCGAAATATAGGCATCCGGCTGAAAAAAACGGATTTTGCGCTCTCGCTTAATTGACACGCGGCTCGAGGTCACATTGGCGATGCAGCCGTTGCTGAACGTGATGCGCGCATTGGCGATGTCCGGTTTGTCCGTGAGCACAGGTACGCCGACGGCTTCGACGCGCTCGACCGGCGAGCGGACGAGACTCGCGATCACATCGATATCGTGGATCATTAAATCGAGCACGACGTCGACGTCGGTGCCGCGCTCGACGAACGGGGCGAGACGATGGCACTCGACGAATTTGGGATCGTGAATCACCTTCTCGAGCGCGCGAATCGCCGGATTGAAGCGCTCGAGGTGGCCGACTTGAAGCATGCGGCGGTTCTTTCGCGCAAGCTCGACGAGCGTCCGGCCTTCTTCGATGGTCGCGGTCATCGGCTTCTCCACGAGGACGTCGACCCCGGCGCGCAAAAAATCGCCGGCGACGTCATAGTGGAGCTTCGTGGGGACGGCGACGCTTACACCGCGGACGCGCTTTAAGAGGTCACGGTAGTCGGTCACCGCTTCCGCCCCGAGCGCCGCGGCGACGTCGCGGGCGCGCGCGGCGTCGATATCGGCAACGGCGACGAGCTCGGCTTTCGACGAGCGCGCATACTTCTCGGCATGAAACTTCCCCAGATAGCCGACTCCCACCACACCGACGGGTATTTTTTCTTCGCCTGCCATTCGTTATCGAGTCTCGCTCGGTATCTTGTCGCCCACGGCGACTATGGCAATGCCAGCGGCATCCGCTTCCTCGATCAGCTTATCCTTTTCGATAAGAATCGTCTTTCCTGCCTCGATAGCAAGCGCCCCAGCTTTGAGATCGTGCAAGGTCCGGATCGTATCGAGCCCGACCGCCGGGACATCAAACCGAAGATCCTGCTGCGGCTTGCTGACTTTGACCACGACGAACCCTTCCTTGCCTAAGTCCGCGCCGCGGCGGATCGTCGCATCGGTCCCCTCGACGGCCTCGACGGCCACGACGACACGGCTCTTGACGATGACACATTGTCCAATACCCAGGCGGCCGATTTCCTTGGCGGTCTCGAAGCCTAATCGAATATCCTCCCACTCGTGTGGAGAGGGCGCGCGCCGCGTCAGCACTCCTTCTGCCGGTATAATCTCCGATAAAAAGAGGGTCGACTCCAAAACTCGGATGCCGTCCTTTTCCAGCTCGCCGGCGACGCCGCGGAGCAGCTGGTCATCCTCGCGGCTCCGAACTCTGGCGAGGAAGGCAGCGCCGCGGAAATCGGGACGAAAATTGGAAAAGAGCTTGATTTTCTTGATGCCGCCGACCATTACCGCCTCTTCGACTCCGGCCCGTTGGAAAGTCCGGATGATCTTTCCAAGCTCGCCGACGTATACCCAAGTGACCGGCTCGGTGACGTTCTCGATTTCCTCGAGGGTCTCGCCGCGATGGGCGACCGTGACAAGCTCGACTCCTTCGCGGCGCGCCTGCTCGGCGAAGATCAGCGGAAATTTTCCATTACCGGCGATGAGCCCAAGCTTGCGCATAGTAAAGCTTCGAGTTTCAATTTCGATTAGAACAACTTCAAACTGCGATTCAAAACAGTTTTACCGGCATATTCCGCGGGTTGAATTTTCGATAAAGACGGCGATGCGCTCCACCTCCGCAGAGCCGGGAAGCTCTTTGCGCGCTTTTCTGAGCGCGACCTTGATGGTCAAGCCTGACTGCAAAATAATGCGATACGCTTTGCGGATCGCATCGATTTGCTCCTTTTTAAAGCCCCGGCGCTTCATACCCTCGATATTCAGCCCCTTCAGCTTGGCGCGGTCGCCGGCGGCGTTGCAATAGGGCGGCACATCCTTCGAAACCATCGAGCCGGCGCCGATCAGCGCGCCGCTGCCGATTTTGACGAACTGATGAACGCCTATAAGACCGCCCGCGATCACATAATCCTCCAGAATGACATGACCGCCAAGCGTCGCGCCGTTGGCGATGACGTTATGGTCACCGAGAAGACAGTCATGCGCGATGTGGCAGTACATCATGAGAAGGTTATGGCTGCCGATGCGCGTCACCATACCGCCGCCGGTCGTCCCGGGATTGAGGGAGACGAACTCGCGAATCGTGTTGTGATCGCCGATGATGAGGCGGCTGTCTTCGCCACGGTATTTGAGGTCCTGAGGAATCGATCCGACGGTGGCGAATTGAAAAATAACGTTTTCCTGGCCAATCGTGGTGTTCCCCTCGACAACGACGTGCGATTTGACGCGCGTGCCTTTGCCGATTTGAACGTTCGGCCCGATAATGCTGTAGGGGCCGACTTCGACATCGCGGTCGAGCTCGGCGCGCGAGTCGACGAGAGCGGTCGGGTGGATTTTGCTCATGAGGACGGCCGTGGATTAATCCCGCGGCACCTCCATCGCCGAAAGCTCCGCTTGCGCCGCGGTCTTGCCGTCCACGGTCGCTGTGCCCTTCATCTTCCAAAACGAGCCCCGGCGCTTCATGGCGGTGAGTTCTAGACGAAGCTGGTCGCCGGGCTCCACTGGGCGCTTGAATTTCACCCGATCGAGGCCAGTGAGGACGAAAATATTCTCTCCGTTATCTCCCCCCCTGGAGATATAGGCTAGAATCGCAGCGACCTGAGCCATCGCTTCGCAGATGAGAACGCCGGGCATGACCGGATGGTTCGGAAAATGGCCCTGGAAAAAACCTTCATTCGCGGTGACGTTCTTGATGCCGACGATGCGATGATCGCCTTCGATCTCGATGATGCGGTCGACGAGGAGAAACGGATATCGATGCGGAATCCGCTTGAAGATCTCTCTAACGTCGAGCATGGCCTTTTTCTCCCTTTTTGCCACCCGGTGGCTCAGCCGCCAGACGCCGCTTGATGTCTCGCACCGCGTTCCACAGTTCCGGCAGTCGCGGCACCAGTGCCATCACTTTGATCCATTCTTGATGCCGGCCCGCCTCCAGCGCGCCCGACAGCGTGGCGCCGGCCGGAACAGGCCGGGCGATACCCGATTTCGGGCCGATCTTAGCGCCGTCGCCGATGGTTACGTGATTTACAACACCGGCCTGCCCCGCGAGAATCACATCTTTGCCGATTCGGGTACTCCCGGCGATGCCGGCTTGCGCGGCGATAATCGTGCGCTCACCGATAACGACGTTGTGGGCGATCTGGACGAGGTTGTCGATCTTGGTGCCGCTGCCGATCGAGGTTTTGCCGAGCGTCGCGCGATCGATCGTGCTGTTCGCGCCGATTTCTACGTCATCGCCGACGTCGACGATACCGACCTGCGGTATTTTAGTTCGCGCCGCGCCTTCTCCCGCATAGCCGAAGCCGTCCGCCCCGATAACGACACCGGCATGGAGAATGACACGATTTCCAATGCGGCAGCGTTCGCGCACGACAACGTTCGGGTGCAGCACACAGGATTGACCGACGGAAACACCTTCGCCGAGGAAAACGCCGGGAAACAGCACTGTTTTACTCGCAACTGTCGCGCGCGCGGCGATATGCACGAACGGAAAGATTGTTACGTCTTTCGCTATAGATGCCGTGGCGTCGACGCTCGCGAGAGGACTCACGCCCGGCTCATAAAGAGTCGGGGGGTTCAAAACAGAGAGAACGCGGGCAAAAACGAGATAAGGCTCGGGAACTTGAAGAAAACCCCTGCCGCGGCCTGGGGGGCCGACGGCGATCGTGTCGCCGACGATAACGGCGCTCGCTTTACATGCTTTGAGGTGCGCGCTGTAACGGGGATTGGCGAGAAAGGTTATATCGCCGGGACCGGCTTCTTCAATCGAGGCCGCTTTCGATATTTCAGCGTTTCCGTCACCTATGACTTTTCCGCCAACGAGTTGGGCGAGTTCCGCAAGCGTTTTTCTATCCGTCGTCACTTTCCTTTCGCGGGTGGCGCAGGAGCTTTGGCGGTGCCGCCGGCACGGCTATTGTAAAGGTCAATGACCTTATTCGTGATATCGATCGCTTGATCGCTATAAAGAAGCTGGCCTCTCTCCAAAATAAAAGTGAATTTTTCGTTTTTGCCGATTTCGGCAACAACGCCTTCAAGTTCCTTCAAAATCGCTGTCTCGGCGTCGCGCTGTTTTGCTGCCAGATCCTCCTGCACGTCACGGCTGTTCCGCTGATAGTTGACGATCCGCTTTTGCAGATCCCCCTCGATTCTCCGCCGATCGTCTTCCTTGAGGAGCGGCCCTTTTTTATCGAAATCCGTCTTGGCCTTTTCGATCTCTTGCCGCTCACGGTTCATATCCGCCTCGGCCTTTTTCACCTGAGCTTGAAGGCGGTCTTTTGCCGCCTTGCCGGCCTGAGAATCGTTGATTGCCCGTTGAATATCGATGAGCCCGATTTTAAGCTGCTGTCCCCAAGCCGGAACAGCGAAAAGGACAAAAAGAACTGCCGCAAATAGTTTTTGCACTAAAACCTCCGAAATTTACGAGAATAACTGACTGCTGATTGCCCGATCAATTACCGCCCAGGGCAAAGCCGATCACTGAAGTATCGTCGCCCTTTTGCTTATTCAGTGGAAAGCCGAATTCCACGCGCAGAGGACCGAAAGGAGAGAGCCAGCGTCCGCCGGCGCCGACCGAGCGACGGAGGTCGCCGAACCGGAACTGGTCAAAGGCATTACCCATATCGAAGAAGGCCACGCCGCGAAGGCCGTACTTTTCCATAACGGGGAACGTCAGATCAAAATTCCCGACGGCCTCCTTACCGCCGCCGACCAGCACGTCATCCGCGTGTGCATTAAAGCCTGCGCCGCAACCATCGTTCGGAGTGTCAAACTGATTATTTTTCACCTTTTTGCAGATAATCCGCTTTTCACGAGGCGCAAGACTGCGATCGGTGAAGCCGCGGACCGAATTAATACCGCCGGCAAAATACCGGTCAAAGAGAGGCAGATCATGCGCGCCGCCGCTGAACCCGAGGCCATATCCGAGAGTGCCTCCAACGTCGATAACCCAATTGCCCCAGGTCGGATTTTTAACTACGGCATAGTAGTACTTACCAGACAAGTCAGTCTTTATATAGCGGTTATCGCCCCCGACACCGGCAAATTTGAATAGAAAATTAGAATTCGCTCCTTCGGTCGGATGGAAAAAATGATCGCGGCTGTCATAGGCGAGACTCGGCCCGATGCTGCTCGTCCAGAGAGCGGCCTTATCTGAGGCAAAGGGATCGTGGGGAGTCACGAGACGGCCGTTGATCACAATCGGTTGCCCGCCATCAAGGACTTGTCCGCCGGTATCGAAGTTCCCGAGCTTGCTGCGCAGCAGCTCATAGCCCAAGCCGCCCTTAAAGTAATCTATAAACGTCAGCGGCTCATCATTGAGCAGGTTCGACGGATCGTCGAGCTTGCTTGTGAGACCCAGCCAAGGAACATTCAGGCGGTTGATAGGATACGTGCCGTTCATATCGAAGCCGAGCTTGCGGACGGAGAAGTCGGCGTAAGTGCGCTGATTGTTGAAAGCATCGAAGCTGACACCGAGCGGTGTGTCGAGAAAATAAGGCTCGGTGAAGCCGGCAACAAAATCCTGACGCCGGGAGCCGAGATTGGCGGTGAGATTTAATGCCTGGCCGCGGCCAAACAGGTTCTTTTCAGAGATACCGGCGTTGAAGACGAAGGCATCACCGCTGCTATAGCCGGCGCCCAGGCTGAACGAACCCGTCGGCCCTTCCTTGACATCCACCAAAAGATCTACCGCATCGGGCTGATCCGTCTTTTTCGTGCTCAGCTGAACGTCTTCGAAATAACCGGTTCGCTGAAGCGCGCTTTTGCTCTGTTTAACTTTATTCGCGGAGTATAGCTCCTGTTCGGCGGGAACGATCGCTCTGCGCACCACTTTGTCGCGCGTTTTGTTGTTTCCCTGCACAAGCACCCGGTTGAAATAAACGGGAGGACCCTTACTGATCATTAGCGCGATGTCGACGTTCTTTTCTTTGGGATTGATGTTCGTGACGGGCTCGACCTGAGCGAAAGCGAAACCCTTGTCGGCGTACAGATCAGAAAGATTAGAGATATCCTCTCTCAGACGGCTTCCGCGGAAAATCTGTCCCTGGGTAAGCTGCATCTTCTTCAGCAGCAGCTTGGGATCCTCGACCATGTCGCCGCCGATCTCGACTTTGCCGACCTTGTACTGCTCGCCTTCGTCGATCCGGATAACGACATCGATGCCATCCCGGGCACGGACGATGACGGGCTCAGAGATCTTATGATTGATATAGCCGTGATCGTAGTAATGCGACGAAAGGATGGC